>JBBRPK010000020.1:0-58276 GCA_038228235.1 Verrucomicrobiota bacterium | reverse complement strand
GGGAGGTGCTTGAGGAATCGCAAGAATTAGCGGGAAACAAAGGGCCTCATGCGCCAGTCGCGCCATAGCTTTTCCGAATCTCAAACGACTGCTCCATTTCCTAACCGCTCGTTTTGCGCTACGTCTCGATCACCGCGCACAGCCGAGCGCTACCAAGGAGAGAATAGCCATATAAATACAGAGTTGATGCAGGGCAAAATCCCATCTGCTTCCCAGCGGAGCCAGCATTTAGAGACGACTCAGGGCGTGATCGATGCCTTCAACGGCTATCACTTCCAAAACACTGAGGCTCAACGCGAACTGCTCAGAGTTTTCTTGCAGGCCACTCGTGAGATTCAAGCGCTTAAAAAACAGATTCACTCCGTTCAATGACGACCATTCCCGAGCTTCCTCTCTGGTGCCCGCGTTGTGGAGTGCGACCGGTCGTGGTGAAACTAGTTTTCTGGGGGATCCATTGTGGAAGCTGGCGCTGCATTTTTAAAGAGCCTTTTAGCGTGCCATCCCCGACGAAGAATAGGGCTGTTAGAATTTGGAATCAGAAGGTAGTGATGTGGGAGATGAAGAGGAGTTTTGCAATGGCGACTGCCGCCATTGCAAAATTTGACGTTCCTTTGAGCAATCGGGATCTGGGACATGAAAATAAGCCTGCCTGACGTGCTACTGCCTGGCGGGGGGTTGGCCCCTTAGTTTTCCGTTTTGCTTGGCCCAGTCCCGGAGTCGCTGCTGCTCTGCGCCAATTCGCGCGCTGCGCTCGGATGTAGTGGCATCGTGTCCTGGACTTGCTTGAGCATCTCGGCCCGTGTCATGGGCGGCTGATTCAAGCGAGCCGCGAGCTGTGCCGGGTCGGGTTGTATCTTTTGCTGATTCATTCTGGCCTTTCATTATGCCGGAATCGGGGCCGGAAGCCGAGTCTTTTATGAGGACATGCTGGCCTCCTGGAATGGTAATCGAATCACCTTCGGCATCCTTGCCTTTCAGATCCCCTGCCTGGCTTTCTTTCTTGTGCTGCTCGCGCCAGAGCGCCCGCTGGGTGACGAATGTCGGCGTGGGGGTCGAAGGATGGCGATGTTCTGGCAGAACCGGCGCAAAGGCTCTGCGGCCTCCTTGCAGGGACCATTACAAACCCTCTGCGACTAGGGGGCCGTAAAACGTTTGAGCCGACCCATTTCAAACAATACGACCAGCACCTTTTTGGGCCTGTCAACCCCGTTGTGTTGTAACCCCTATACAACCATCTATATTTCAGCGGTTTACGCTGGTTATCTTGATAATTCAAGCTATTCGTCAAGGCTCAGAGCGTGGAGGCGAGCGGACACCTCCGGATGGAGGAGGCGGGATGTGGGACTCACCCGCCACATTCCGACTTCCTCAGTTGGGGAGCCCATTCCGCCAGGGCTATTGACAACGTCCCTCCCCCGCTCCGCTAGCTTGTCACTGACCCTTCCGCCGGCTGTTTGCCTCTTTTCTTTCTTGCTATTAACCAGGAAAACTGGCAGAGTGAATTGAAACATGAGAGCATCCTCTGTCATGCTGGCTATTCTCGAAGACCCCTCGGAATTGCTTTCGGCCAGCCGCGATAATAATCTCATGACCGTGTTGCTGATTTTGCTTCTTTCCGTCGCCTTGGTTCTGTGCCTGGTTTGCTTGCTGGTAGTCATTCACTTTTTGCGCTCCAGCCGCCTCGCCCGCCGACGCGACCTGCACGGAGAGTTGGCCCTTCCCCACGCGAGGGGTTTTTATCCAAGTATTTTTTCTGCTCCGAGCCGATGGCTCGCCATTCGAAGCGACGATCCACAGGCTGTGCAGTCCGCGCTCGGTCTGCTCAAAGCCCGGCCTTGCTCCTGGGAAGAGGGTTTGTCAGCGGCGCACAGGCAAAAATTATTCATTTTCCCTCCGATGGATGGTTGGATTCTAGTGATAGGCTCCGGACTGCCCGATCCTGCTCAGGACGTGGACAAATGTTTCCACTTCATCCAAACTCTCAGTCGAAAGCTTGATGAGGTGCAAT
The DNA here is from genome assembly GCA_038228235.1 of Verrucomicrobiota bacterium. Lineage (GTDB taxonomy): Bacteria > Verrucomicrobiota > Verrucomicrobiia > Limisphaerales > JBBRPK01 > JBBRPK01. The sequence continues at coordinate 56,268 of JBBRPK010000020.1, read as the reverse complement.
TCTTTAGCGCGAACCGAGCGATTCATCATCATGCCTGGGTAAAGGCCTTCCGGGGGCAAATCCAAAGAGCTTATGCCTGGGCTGGCAAGACACTCTGGAATCAGGGTCCCATCACCCCGGCCGAAACGGACCTGCAGCTTAAATGCTCCGACTATGCCGAAGTGGCCAAACGGAGCTATTTTTCGCAGAGGGATCCAGCTATCTGCAATACCGAAAGAGTCCACCTGTTGGCGGCCCGTTGGAGCGTGGATCCGGCCTCAATCCCCGCGCGCATCCCCGGAGAAACTCAGGGCATCGCCGGGGAGTTGGCCCGCTCCCGAAGCGCCTGAGAGAGAGTTGGCGAATTATCACGGATGAATCTATGTCAATGGAGCTAGTCATCGAACAATACCCTAAGGAAATCGAGTTGAAAGATGGTTTCCATTGTGAGTTGCGCCCGCTTGAACCTACTGATGAGATTGCTTTTCATGAGTTCTTCCTGGCCGTACCCACACAGGAGCGGATGTTCATCAAACATCGCGTCACCGAGCCGGAGGTCATCCACGAATGGTGCCAACAAATCGATCTGGGACGCAACCTGCCGCTCCTGGCTTGCCGTCAAGGCCAGGTCGTCGGTGACGCCACTCTTCATCAGCAATTGGGCGGGTGGAAACGTCATATCGGGCGAGTGAGCGTCCTCGTCCATCCCCAATATCGAGGGCGCGGTTTGGCCAAGGCCTTGGTCAGCGAGGTGCTGGATCTTGCCCGTCAGTTCGGCCTCGAAAAAGTAGAAGCCGAGTTCATTGGCGAGCAGGAAACGGCGATTAAAATGTTCGGATTGCTTGGCTTCACCACTCTGGCCCGCCTTCCCGCCTACGTCAAAGACATGCAAGCCATCCCGCACGATTATGTGCTCATGGGCTTGGATTTGAAGACCGACGAGGAATACGCCGGAATGGGATGAGCAAATCGCATCCATCCTCCACCGTAGTAAGCCGCTCTCCAATCCTCATCCCTCCTGCCCTCAAACGTGCCTCCTGAAATCTGTCCCAATTGCGGCGTGGAAGTGCCGCGGGCTGCCACGGCCTGTCCGGAATGCGGCGCGGATGACCAGACTGGCTGGTCCGAAAACGCACAGTCGCAGCGGCTTGGCCTTCCCGACGAAGAGTTCAACTACGATGAATTCGTAAAACAGGAGTTCGGTTCGGGAAAAACAATTCGTCCCCACGGCATCAGCTGGCTCTGGTGGCTAACAGCCATTATGCTTCTGGCAGCACTGCTAATCTGGCTGCTACACGGATAGAGGAGAACAAAAAACGGGCCAGTGCCTGAGGCGCGCGCCGAAGGGCGCTGACACCTGGACCGCGAATCGGGGGAGCGCAGCCCGTCACTCTGGGTACCTATCCCCACGTTTATAGTGACGGACTGAGGCTAATCGCGTATCACCCGCACATCTTTTCCACAACTTGGATGTGCCGGCACTGGCCACGTAAATCAATAACGAGCTTCCAAAGAACTTTGCCTGCTCTTTTCTATCGGGATGCTTCCTGGAACAGTTGAGGCGATTCCTCCTTTGCAAGGTACGGTTGCGCATTACAGGGAATCCCTGATGGGAGCGGCGTCGAGAATACCGGAGGTGCTGGCCGCAAGTTTGATTTGTTTTGCTCTGGTTCCTGTGGATTTCCAGGCAGCGCGCCAGCGGGAACCTTTGCAGCAAGGGCCGGGGTTTATGGAGGTAAATTTGGTCGGAACAAGCAAGACCCTCCAATAAGACTGTACGGTTTTGCGATTGGGCGTCCGTTCATGTATAGAAATGTGCTGGCCTCGCGCCGGGATTATACAACGTTAAACAGCAGATGCAAAAACATTTCGAGACTCCGGACCCGTCCCCAAGGGCGGCGGAACCTGGCGATCAGGAACTATTGCGCGAATACGTGGCTACAGGGGCCGAAACGGCTTTCGCCGGTCTCGTGGGGCGCCACGGCCAACTTGTCTATTCAGCGGCGTTTCGGCAAACGGGCAATCACGCCCAGGCACAAGATGTCACTCAAGCGGTATTTATTGTCTTGGCGCGCAAAGCCGCATCCCTCCGGCGTGAGACGGTTCTGGCGGGCTGGCTGTTTCGCGCCGTGCGTTATGCGGCCCTGGACGCGCGTAAAATCGAACTCCGCCGGCAAATCCGCGAACAGGAGGCTGCCCGCATGACTCAGACCGAATCCATCGACGACACTCAAACGGAATGGAAGTATCTGGCGCCGGTGTTGGATGACGCGCTGGCCAGCCTTAGCTCCAAAGATCGGGACGCCGTCCTGGCGCGTTTTTTCGAGAAGAAAAGCTTTGAGGAAGTTGGCACCATGCTTGGGGGCAATGAAAACGCGGCGCGCGCGCGTGTGGTGCGCGCCGTAGAAAAGTTGCGGCGATTCTTCCATCGACGCGGCGTCGCGGTGTCGGCGGTGGCCTTGAGCAGCGCGCTTTTAAGCAACGCAGCGCAAGCCGCTCCAACTGGGTTTCTTTCGTCGCTGGCAGGGTGCGCCGCGGCAGCGCGCGAGAGGACCTCGGTTGGTCTGGTTCAAGCCCTGCTTCGGCGGTTGCGATGGAGACGGCTGGTTCGCCTGGCGGCTGGGGCCGCGATATTTCTGGTTCTCGCCGGCGCGACGTCGCTGGAATTTCGCCAACGCCGCGCCAGGCACGCCGCCCAGCTCGCAGAAGGGGCCCGCGGGGTACGGGAAGCCATCATCGCCCTCGACCGCTCGTTCACCTTGGATGACCCGCGTCAGTTCGTGGCGACTATTAATTTCCGTAATGCGGAGGAGGAACGATTCAGTCTCGTGCTGGCGGATTACGTTCGGGCGGAATCGGTTTTTCGGCGGGAAATGCCCCGAACGATGGATGTGCAGCAACGGGCGTTCGATATCACGTTCAGCGAGCTAATCGTCGGCCAACCGCCCGTGCTGGCCAGTTATATCGGAACCGATCGAGCGGCCACCAATGTGATGCGGGCGAGGTATCCGTGCCACCTGGTCAAGGTCGGCTCTGCATGGAAGTGGGATTTATTTGCAGGCTTGTCCCGCGAAGCACGCGATCAACGGATGGCCGTGATCGAGCGCAAGACTGAATTATTGGAAACCCTCGCCCGCCAAGTCCACGACGGTGTCGCCACCAACCTGACGGAAGTTTTGCGGACGGTTCAAACGAAGGGGCCCTAACGGGCCTGTTCAATTTTAAGACAGGCCCTGAACTGAGAGGCCGGAGGTAGAAGCCCGTTCCACGCGGATGTACGCTTTCTGTTTCGGTGTCGGTTATGAGGTTAACATGAATACACCGCTTCTTTCCGCAGTTGTTTGGGTCGCCTTCGGCAGTACCGTTCTCGGCCTGCCTCGCATCACTCAGCAACCGTCGCCCGCCACGAACTCTGTGAGTCTCCGGGTGAGTCTGAGCAATCGGATCACGGCCACCACGACTACCCCGCCTTTGCGGTGCCAGTGGCGACTGAACGGCGCCGATCTGGCGAACGCGACGAACTTGACGCTGGCTCTGACCAATGTCCAAGTCGCCGCTGCTGGCAGCTACACGGCCGTGGTGAGCGATGCTGGCGGCTCGGTGGAGAGCGCTGCCTGGGTGGTTGATGTCGATCCGACGTTCACAAAGATTACCGGCAGCCCGACGGTGTTGCCGGGGAACTCGACGGGCGTGGCCTGGGGCGACATCAATAACGACGGCTGGCCCGACCTCTTCGTGGCGGGCAACACTCACAACTTTTACACCAATAACGGGGATGGCAACTTCAGTCGCGTGAACACGGGCAGCATCGCGACTGACAGCGGAGGAAACAGCGCCGTTTGGGGTGACTACGACAACGATGGCTTCCTCGATTTGTACGTGGGCAATGGCGGGAACAATTATCTCTATCACAATGACGGCAACGGCGCTTTCACTCGCATCAGTAGCAATGGGCTGGGCAATGCGGCCGGCAATCTGGCCTTCGGCGCATGGGCCGATTACGACCGTGACGGGAACCTCGATCTGTTCGTGTCGAGCGGATTCACCAAAGGCGTCAACTCCCTTTTCCACAACAATGGCGAGGGCAACTTCACCCGCATCACCAACAGCGCTTTGGTTCGCGATGGGCCGCAGTTTTCACAAGGGCCAGCCTGGGCCGATTATGATAACGACGGCTGGCCCGACCTCTTCGTTGCCAACGCTCGGGATTACAACAACGGCGGAACGCCACAACTCAGTTTCCTCTATCACAATCTGGGCAACGGAAGTTTTGAGAAGATCACGAATAGCGCTGTCTCGACCACGTTTGGCGGCTTCGCCTGCGGAGCCTGGGGCGATTATGACAACGACGGCTTTCCCGATTTGTTCGTGTGTGGTTACGCCACCGGCTCGTCGCCGCAACGGCACTTCCTCTATCATAATAATGGCGATGGCACATTCACGGCCGTCACCAACGCCGGCAGCATTGTCACGGACGCCGGCTACGATCAGGGCTGCGCCTGGGCCGATTACGACAACGATGGTTATCTGGACCTTTTCATCGCCAGCGGGGGGCCGGGGGCATTCAAGGATTTCCTCTATCACAACAACAGCGACGGCACCTTCACGCGCGTGACCCGCGGCAGCCTCGTCAACGATAATGGCGAAGGGGCCGGTTGCGCCTGGGCTGATGTCAACCACGACGGCTTTCCCGACCTTTACGTCTCAAACTTCCAGAACCAGACGACTGAGAAAAACGCGCTCTACCTGAATAGCGGCAACAGCAACAACTGGCTGACGGTCAAATGTGAAGGACGCGTCTCGAATCGATCGGGCATCGGTGCCAAGGTCCGCGTCCAAGCCACCATTGGTGGACGAACCATGCGGCAAATGCGGGAAATCTCCGGCAGCGGCGGTTACATGAGCCAGAACGATCTCGACGCTTCCTTCGGGATCGGCGATGGTACGAACATCGACCTCCTCCGCCTGGAATGGCCGAGCGGCATCGTGCAAGAGTTGACCGATGTGGCGCCCAAACAATTCCTGACCGTGATAGAACCGGATGCGCGCATCTCCCCACAGACTCAGCAGGCGCCCGCTGGCTCGTCGGTAACACTCTCCCTCGCCACCACGTTGGCGCCGCCGCTGACTTTTCAATGGCAACTCAATGGTCAGGCCCTTTCGGGGGAGACCAACGCCACGCTATTGATCACAAATGTCCAAATAGCCCAACTTGGAAAATATACCGTGAGCATCGCAAACCCTGCCATTGGTTTCGCCTTCACGCCCCCAGCAGCGTCCTTGAGTGGCGCCGTGGCGGTTTTGCAGGAACCGTCCTCCCAAAACAGTTCGCCGGGCAGCAATATCACGCTGCGAGTCGTGGCGTCAGGACTTGGCCCGCTAGGTTACCAATGGCAATTCAACGACGCGAATCTCACGGGGGCCACCAACGATACCCTTGCCATCACTAACGTCCAGTTGCTCCACAACGGCGTTTATAGAGTGGCCGTGTCCAATAGTTACGGCGTTGTTGTCAGCAGCAACGCTGTTCTCCTCGTTTTGATTAAGCCCGTGATTACCTTGCAGCCGGTCAGCCAGTCCATCGTTGCGGGTGGCAACGTCACCTTCAGCGCCTCGGTGTCAGGCAATCCTCCTCCGTTTGGTTTTCGATGGCGCCAGAGCGGAAGCAATCTCTTGACCATTGTTCTCCCTGACACCACCTGCTTCTTCACGGTCACCAACGTGCAACCGGCGGGCACGAATACGGCCTTTATCTATAATGTTGGCGTCACCAATGCGGCCGGAGGTGTTCTCAGCAGCAACGCCGTGCTCACCGTGCTCAGAGACAGTGATGGGGACGGAATACCGGACGACTGGGAAAACGCGCACGGCCTGAACGCGGCTGATGCCAGCGACGCCGCACTGGATGCCGATGGGGATGGATTAAGCAACCTCCAGGAGTACCTCGCCGGAACCGACCCGAACGATCCCAAAAGTGCTCTGCGCATCAATCGTTTCGCTTTCGATCAGACGAATGGCTGGCGGTTAGACTTCTTGGCGATTTCCAATCATACTTACAGCTTGCAGACCGGGGAAAGCCTCGATGGAGGTGGTCTGCGCCGCGTGGCAGATATTCCCGCCGTCCAGACCAACCGGATGGTCGAAATCACCCGGCCTCCTGATAACTCTAGCAACCGCCTGTTTTTCCGGCTCGCCACTCCGAGGCAGCGGTGAGGCCCCACGCGCGGTGGGCAGGCCATAAAGTGGTCATAAAATAGAATCCAAGTGTCAGTCCGCAGCCGCTGGTTCATCAACTGGATGATATGAAACCTGTCAAAGATGATCGCCACCCCAAAACGGACAGTTTTGCTTTATCTGCGATAATCTGCCTCATCTGCGGTTAAAACAAAAACGAGCAAACGGGGACTCCGTGCAACTCGTCCTTCCAACGCAGCCGGGATCCAACCGGGCGTGATGAATTACTGGTGATTCCCAGACCAGGATTGCGTCGCCGCCATGGTTCGGCTAAATTTGCTCCGATGCTGTTCAGATTGCTATTGAGCGGGCTGCTTTTGTCCATTTGCCTGGGATTCTCCGGCTGCTATCAAAGCGGAGAGGGCCAGCTCGATGAGTCGAAGAACCCTTATTTCCTCGCAGGGAAAGAGCGGGTCGCTGAACGCGATTACAAAGGCGCAATCGAAGCTTTTGAGAAGGCGCTGGAAGCCAACCCGCATTCCGTCCAGGCCCATTTTGAATTGGGGGTGCTTTACGAGCAGCACGGCGAACAAAAGGAGGAGGATTACGTTTCGGCCATGTATCACTATGAACAAGCCATCAAACTACGCCCCAATGACTATCCGGCGGACAACGCCCGCCAACGCGTGACTTATTGCAAACGAGAATTGGTGAAGGCCGAATCGCTGGCCCCAGTTGCCCAGAACTTGATGCGCGAACTCGACAAACTCAAAGAGGAGAACCAGCTTTTGCGCAGTCAAATGCCGTCTCGACAACCCGAGGGCGGCTGGCGCCTGCCGGTCCATGCGACGACGCCCACCAACTTGGTTTTGGCAGGTCCAACCGCGGCTCGAACCATTACTAACGCGCCCGTTCTCACCAAGACATCGCCCTCACCGATTGCGCGGGAAAGGACAATACCTCTTCCGCCCGCCGGCTCGGCCGCGCGCACCCACACGGTCAAACCAGGCGAAACCCTTTACTCCATTGCGCGGCAATATCATGTGAAACTCGACGCGTTGTTGTCGGCGAATCCCGTCCTCGATCCCAAACACATTAAGATCGGCCAGGTCCTCGCTCTTCCTCCAGCTTGATCCCATGTGGCCGCGACTTCTATTCTTATTAATCACCGCATTTTTTGCGACCATGAACGTGTTGCTCTGGCGTTCAGAACTTGGCAACGGCAGTGAGATGGGCAGCGGCTTGCCGGTGGAAACGGTCTGGCACAAAGTCTTGCTCGCTCCAGATAATTCCCGGTTGGAAATCAGGCGCCATGGGAAAAAAATTGGTTACGGCACGTGGCTTCCCAGCGTGGGAGAGGATTTAGCCAGCAGCAAACGCCTGCTGGAAGAGATTGTTCCCGAGGGCATGATCCAGGAACCATCGGGCTACAGCATCGATTTCGGAGGAAACTTTTCCATCGAGAACCTCACCCGGCTGCGCTTCAATTTCGACTTGCGGCTTTCGACCAATCATCAATGGCAGGAGTTTCGCTTGCATCTAAGTGTTCGTCCAAGCGCTTGGGAGATTCAGGCTTCGGCGGCCGATGGCGCCGTTAAATTTACCAGTGACGACGAGACTGGCCACCGAGAACAAATTTTCAAAATTGCAGATCTTCAAAAGCCGGAGAAAATCTTTCAAACTGCTGCCTGGCCGCTCAGTTCGAGCATCATCGCCGCCTTGGGCCTGCCCGGAACTCCGGGCCAAACCCGCCCCGCGGCCCTGGGCCTAAAGTGGGAGGCGCATAATAGTTGGTTGAAGATGGCCAACGCGCGAATGCGGGTTTATCGGTTGCAAGCCCGGCTATTGGATCGGTTTCAGATCGTCATCTTCATTAGCCCGGAAGGGGAAATTCTGCGCGTGGATTTGCCCGATGAGATCGTGTTGCTCAATGATAAACTGACGATTCTTTCTCCATCACTATGATTGAACTGCTGCATGTCACGAAAAAATTTGGCGATCTCGTTGCGGTCAATGACCTCAGCCTGAGCATTGCTCGAGGAGAGTTCTTCGCGGTCCTCGGTCCCAACGCCGCGGGTAAGACTACCACCATCAAAATCCTGGCCGGTCTGATGAAACCCACATCCGGCCAGGCGCAGGTGGCCGGGTTTGATGTGCAGACGCAGCCCCTGGAAGTCCGCCGTCGCCTGGCGTATGTGCCGGATTTTCCGTTCCTTTATGATAAGCTCACACCCTGGGAGTTTTTCCGCTTCACCGGGCAACTCTTTCAGATGGACGAGACCCACACCCAGTCCGCGGCTGAAGAATTGGTCAAACGCTTTAGCCTTGGACCTTTTGCTAATAAACCCATCGAAGGCCTTTCCCATGGCACCCGCCAGCGCGTGGCCATTGTCTCCGCGCTGATGCATAACCCGGAAGTCTTCATTATCGACGAACCCATGGTGGGCTTGGACCCGCATCATGGCCGCGTGGTAAAAGATATCTTGAAAGAACGGTCTGAGGCTGGGATGACCGTATTTGTCTCCACCCATCAACTGAGCCTGGCCGAAGAAATGGCTGATCGGATTGGAATTCTTCATCATGGCGCGCTCATCGCCCTCGGCACGCGCGAAGAATTGCGCACCCAGAGCGGGGCCACGGGCGCTCTGGAGGCAACTTTCCTGGCGCTCACGGCCCAGGAAACGGGTCTGGAGCGCGGCGCGAGAGTCTCTTAACAACAATTTTGCGTTATGCGGAAGACGAACCAAAGCTGGGCCCATTGGAATAGTTTTCGTTTCGCCGTGGCCTGGCTGCTGGGGAGTGGTCTCGTCGTCGGCGGCGCCAGCCCGCCTCTCAATCCGTTTCAAGCCAGACTACAGGCCAAACACAAACCTAATATCATTTTTATACTTGCCGATGACCTTGGCTACGGCGATCTCGGCTGTTATGGGCAGACTAAAATCAAAACCCCCAACCTGGATCGCCTCGCTATTGAAGGCATGCGCTTCACCCAGTGTTATGCGGGCAGCTCCATTGGCGTCCCCTCCCGCGCCACTCTCCTGACGGGGTTGCACACCGGTCACGTGCGGATTCGCGGCAACGCCGACCTGCCCCTCCAGCCCGAGGACACAACCGTTGCCGAAGTGCTTAAGCGAGCCAGCTACACCAATGGGGTGGCAGGAGAATGGGGCTTGGGATTGGCGAACACTCCGGGCACCCCGAACAAAAAAGGGTTCGACGAGTGGGTTGGCTATCTGGGCCACCTTGACGCCCACGATTACTATCCGACATACCTTTACCGAAATTATTTTCCGTTCCCCCTCCAGCCGAATCTTGAAGGAAAAAAGGGCCAATACTCACATGACCTCTTTACCACCGTTGCATTAAATTTCGCGCGCGTGAACAAGCATGTTCCGTTTTTTCTTTACCTCGCTTATACAATTCCCCACGCCCAGAACGAATTGAAAAACGAAGGCATGCCGGTCCCTTCCGACGCTCCCTATTCCGGGGAAGACTGGCCAAAAATGGAGAAAAACAAGGCCGCCATGATCACGCGTCTGGATGAGGACATTGGCAAACTCACGCAGAGACTCAAGGACCTGAAAATAGATGATAACACGATTGTCTTTTTCTCCAGCGGCAACGGCCCCCACAGTGAAGGAGGTGTGAAGGCCGAGTTTTTCCGAAGCTCCGGAGCGTTGCGCGGCATGAAGGGGGACTTGTACGAAGGGGGCATCCGCGTGCCCATGATCGCGCGCTGGCCAGGCAGAATCAAACCGGCCTCAGTGAGCGATCAAGTTTGGGCCTTCTGGGATTTCCTCCTTACGGCGGCCGATGTTGCCGGTATAAAGCCGCCGGAAAGCACGGATGGCATTTCAATTCTTCCCACGTTGCTTGGCCAGACTCAGACCAACCGCCACGAGTTTCTTTACTGGGAAGTACATGAGAACGGCTCCAAACAAGCCGTTCGGTTTGGCGATTGGAAAGCGGTGCGCCCTCAATCAGGCAAACCTCTGGAATTGTATAATCTCAAGACCGACATTGGCGAAAGGGAAAACGTCGCCAACAAAAATCCTGAAATCGTGGGCCGGATTGAGGTTTATCTGAAAACCGCCCGCACTGAATCGGAGCGCTGGCCAATCAAACCTGCGCCAGCGGGATCACTCCCCGCCAAAGCTCCGTAGCAGCCGACGTGAGCCGGCTCATCAATCTCCGAAAAAGATATTCCCAGGGGTAAGTCAGGCCGCGTTGGCGGATACGCTTGATGAGTTCAAGGAGGCGCGGGGACGATTGGCCGCTTCCCATTCCCTGACATTCGCGAGGCCTTCTGTGCTGGCCTTAATGCGTTTGACCCCCTGAACCGCGAACCAGACCCAAACGATGAACAAGACGACTCCCAGCACCAGAGCCGCCAGTAAAAACCAAGGCCAACGGCGGCGGCTGTTATTGACCCCTTTAGATTCGTTGCTCATGCAGCAGCATTATCACCTAACAAATGGCGGAAGGGGAGGGATTTGAACCCCCGGTTGGATTGCTCCAACGCCTGATTTCGAGTCAGGTGCCTTCAACCGCTCAGCCACCCTTCCGCTGGGAATACCTACGCACGCGCGAGTGTGCCGGGCAAGTGAATATTATGAGGGCTCAACGCTGGACGGCGCGAAAGAAGAGCAGGCGATTGGTGGTGACTGGAAGCTGAATCACCTGCACCACATTCGTGAGGGTATCCTGCCAGGCGGGCTGCCACTTGTTGCCGGTGGGATCAGTGCTGGATTCGATTGCGTAATTCAAGCCGGGTTCGCCATAGAGGGCTAACACTGGCTGGAGAGTGGCCGAGGACAACACCTCCACCAGAGGCTCATTTCCGACCACGACAACCCGTCCGAACCCAGCCAGGATCCTGGTCAAAGGGACGCCGTTCGTTTGGATCGAGATGACATTGGAGATTAGCAGTGGCACAAAAGCCGATCGGGTAGCAGTGGCTGTAAATTGTAAATCTGCGAGAACCTCTCCTGGCTGAAGGATTCGATTCGGAGCGGTGCTGAAGCTGAGCGTCGATAGGCCGGGCCCCTCCGGCGCCAAGATGGCTGAGCGGAGTTCGGATGCGATGTTCGTCAGGGTCAAGCCAGACAGTTGGTTGGGAGGCACAAAAAGGGATGAGATCAGGTTAGTCACCCCGGTGGAATTGGTCACGGTGAGGGCTACGCTTCCCGTTTGTCCGACGCGCACTACGGCTCTGCCCAAACTCAACTCCAGGTAATCGTCCACAGTGACTTCGAAGGTGTTCGTCGCGCTGAGGGACGGATTGCCGTCGTCAGTGGCAAAGATCGTCACCAAATTCCTGCTCCGAGCCTGGCTTCTGGCCGGCATCCACGTCACGACTCCAGTAAACTTATTGATGCGAGTTCCTTTGGGCGCCGCCGCAATCTGGAACGTCAGGCGGTTGGTAGGAAAGATGTCCGGATCAGTGACCAGGTTCGTGATGCGAATTGGGATCAGAACCTCGGCCAGGAAGTTGGTGAGCGGCAGGAAAGCGGGCGGGTGATTAGTCTTCTGGATCGTTACGCTGAAACTTTGGGTGGCGCTCAAGCTGGGGGTTCCATCGTCGGTGACAATCACGCTAATCTTGCTCGCGGTCGGCTCCGCTACCTCAGGGGGCGTCCAGATGAAAACACCGCTGGCAGGATCAATTGCTGCGCCGCCGGGTGCTCCCGCATCCAAACTAAAGGTCAGAATCTGCGCGGGAATATCGGCATCAGTTGCACGATTGGTGAACATTAAGAGGTATCCTTCGCCGACTGTTTTGTCGCTGATAGGAGCCAAAAGCGGAGCCGTGTTGATTTCATTGACAGCGATGAGAATGGTTTCGAAAGCACTCAAAGGTGGAGAGCCATAGTCTGAAACGCGAATCGTCACCGGGTAAATCCCAGGCCCTTGCTCCTCAGCCGGTGTCCAGGTGAACACGCCGCTAATCCGATCGATGGCGGCTCCGCTCGGCGCTCCTGGGTCGAGGCTGAAGGTCGGAATCTGTGGAGGAAAGTCAACATCGACGGCGAAGGTCGTGAAGGTCAACAAACTGCCTTCGTCCACGGTCTTGTTCCCAATCACGCCCAGGACCAAACTCCGCACCGGTGTCACACGGATGAAGATGGCCTCCGACGCGTTAGCCGGAGGGGACCCATTATCGGCCACACGAATCGTCACCGGATAGTTGCCAGGTCCCTGCGCTTCCGTGGGTGTCCACGTGAAAACTCCAGTAGCGGGATCGAGTTCGGCTCCCGGCGGCGCTCCCGCGCCCAAGCTGTAGGTGAGTGTTTGAAGTGGTATATCCGCGTCGGTGGCAGAGTTGGTGAAGCTCAAGAGAGTTCCCTCGGTGACCTTCTTGTCTCCCACAGAGGTTAAAACCGGCGCCGTGTTCACTTCATTGACCGTGATGGTGAAAATCTCCGCCGCGTCAGCGAGTGGAGTGCCATTATCGGTTACACGAACGACCACCGGATAGCTGCCCGGCCCTTGCGCCTCAGTCGGGGTCCAGGTGAAAACACCGCTGACGGGATCAATAGCGGTTCCCGGCGGCGCTCCCGCATCCAGGCTATAAGTGAGGGTTTGCACAGGAATGTCAGCATCGGTCGCAGTGTTGGTGAAGGTCAATAAAGTCTGTTCGTTCACGGTCTTGTTCCCGATACCGGTCAACACTGGAGCGGTATTCACTTCCTTGACGGTGATCAGAATCGTCTCCGACGCGCTGAGCGGCGGAGGACCATCGTCGGTGACGAAGATGGTCGCTGAAAAGGCGCCAGGACCATGAGCTTCGGTTGGCATCCAGCTGAAAACGCCTGTGACCGGATCGATGACGGCCCCCGGCGGTGCTCCGGCACCTAAGCTGAAGCTCAGTGTTTGAGGGGGATAATCTGCATCGGTCGCTTTGGCGGTGAATCTAAAAACACTCTCTTCATCTGCCGTTTTGTTGCCAATGGCCAGAAGCACTGGAGGGGTATTTACTTCATTGACGGTAACAACAAACGTCTGCGATGCGGTAGCGGGCGGAGAACCGCTGTCTGTCACACGAACGGTGATCGAATACGTTCCCGGCCCTTCAACTTCCGTAGGCACCCAATTGAATACACCATTGCTGGAATTGATACTCGCTCTGCTCGGTGCTCCCTGATCCAGGGTATATGTCAGTGTTTGAAGCGGTATATCCGCGTCGGTGGCAGTGTTGGTGAAGGTCAACAGGGTCTGTTCATCGACAGTCTTGTTTCCGATAGCGGCTAACACGGGCGGGGTATTCACTTCATTCACTGTGATCATGATGGTCTGGGCGGCACTGGCGATTGGAGAACCATTGTCGGTCGCGCGAATCGTCACCGGGTGCGGCCCAGGCCCTTGCGCTTCGGTTGGGGTCCAGGTGAAAACGCCAGTAATCGGATCGATGGCTGTTCCGGGCGGGGCTCCCGCATCGAGGCCGTAGGTGAGGGTTTGGAGCGGTATATCCGCGTCGGTGGCGGAGTTAGTGAAGCTCAAGAGAGTTCCCGCCGTGACCGTCTTGTCTCCCACAGACGTTAAAACAGGCGCCGTGTTCACTTCATTGACCGTGATGGTGAAAATCTCCGCCGCGTCAGCGGGTGGAGCGCCATTATCGTTTACACGAACGACCACCGGATAGCTGCCCGGCCCTTGCGCCTCAGTCGGGGTCCAGGTGAAAACACCGGTAACGGGATCAATCGCCGTTCCTGGCGGCGCTCCCGCATCCAGGCTGTAGGTCAGCGTTTGGAGTGGTATGTCCACGTCGGTGGCAGAGTTGGTGAAGGTCAACAGGGTCTGTTCATTGACAGTCTTGTTCCCGATAGCGGTCAGCATCGGTGGGGTATTCACTTCGTTGACTGTGATCGTGATGGTCTGCGACGCGCTTGCTGGAGGAGTAAAATCATCAGTCACACGAATCGTTACCGGGTACGTTCCAGGCCCTTGCACCTCAGCAGGGGTCCAAGTGAAAATACCGGTGATAGGATCAATCGCCGTTCCCGGCGGCGCTCCCGCGTCGAGGCTATAGGTGAGTGTTTGCAGCGGAATATCAGTATCGATGGCAGTGTTGGTGAAGACCAATAGAGTCTGTTCGTTTAGAGTCTTGTTCCCGATAGCGGCCAAGACGGGAGCAGTGTTCACTTCATTGACTGTGACCGTGATGGTCTCGGCGGCACTGGCGATTGGGGAACCATTGTCAGTCACACGTATGGTTAACGGATAAGTGCCAGGCCCTTGCGCCTCAGCCGGCGTCCAGGTGAAAACACCGGTGACGGGATCAATCGCAGTTCCTGTCGGCGCTCCCGTATCCAGACTGTAGGTGAGTGTTTGGAGTGGTATATCCCCGTCGGTAGCAGAGTTGGTGAAAGTCAACAAGGTCTGTTCATTGACGGTCTTGTTCCCGATAGGGTCCAACACCGGAGCCGTGTTCACTTCGTTAACAATGATCGTGATGGTCTCTGAGGCGCTGGCTGGAGGAGCAAAATCGTCAGTCACACGAATTGTCATCGAATAAGTGCCAGGCCCTTGCGCCTCAGTCGGGGTCCAGGTGAAAACACCGGTGATGGGGTCAATCGCCGTTCCTGTCGGGGCTCCCGTATCCAGGCCGTAGGTGAGTGTTTGGAGTGGTATATCCCCGTCGGTGGCAGAGTTGGTGAAGGTCAACAAAGTCTGTTCATTCACAGTTTTGCTCCCAATCGCCGCGAGCACAGGAGGGGTATTCACTTCATTGACCGTGATGGTGATGGTCTCCGAGACACTGGCGCCGGGAACCCCGTTGTCTGAAACGCCAATCACCACCAAGTAAGTCCCGGGTCCCTGGTCTTCGGTGGGAGTCCAAGTGAACACGCCCGTCAAGGGATCGATGGCCGCTCCGGTCGGCGCTCCCGGATAAAGTTTAAAGGTGAGCGTTTGCGGGGGAATATCAGCATCGGTTGCAGAGTTGGTGAAGATTAACAAAGTCTGCTCGTTGACGCTCTTATCCGCAACGCCCAATAGCACTGGAGCCGTGTTCACTTCATTGACAATGATCGTAATGGTCTCTGAGGCGCTGGCTGGTGGAGAAAAATCATCAGTCACTCGAATCGTCACCGGATAGGTGCCAGGCCCTTGCGATTCGGTGGGTGTCCAGGTGAAAAGGCCGGTAACGGGATCGAGGGCAGTTCCCGGCGGCGCTCCCGCGTCGAGGCTGAAGGTGAGAGTTTGCGCCGGGATGTCAGCATCGGTGGCCAGGTTGGTGAAGGTCAATAAAGTGCCTTCATTCACTGTCTGGTTTCCGATGGCTGCCAGGACGGGAGAGACATTGGGCTGGGTTATTGTTAATTGTCCCGCAATCAAAGTGGGCTGGAGCTCCTGTGGATCTGGATGGTTTGCGTCAGGGGGGGCGGTGACTTCGAGTGCGGTCAGCGAGCCATCAATAAACAAACTGCTCGTAGCTCCGACAGGGCCCGTCACCTGCAACCGCACGACAAAAAGATTCGTTCCATCCGGGAGGTTTTGGCCTGCGAAAATATCATTGGTCTGATAATCCCATGAAAAAGTCAAAGCACCCTTCCTGGGTGCGCCAAAATTACCGCTGGCCGTCATCTGCGGAAGCCCAAACTGTTCCACGCCCACAAAGGTGGCATGATTGGGATTCCAGTTGAAGGTGAACTGAATTGTCAGAATATTAGTGAACCGCTGCACTAGCACCGGGATCAAGACTTGTGCTCCTGGCGGGCCGCCGAGGCTGGCAACCGTCAGGGCAGGCCCGGGAAGTGGCCCGCCCATGGCCTCACCCGCGCTGGAAACTAGCAGGATCAGCAGCAGGTTAAGGATGAGCGCGGAGCACCTCGGCCTAGTTCTTAGATTGCATTGTTTCATCGATTCTGACTTTTCACCAAGACCCCCAATCCCCTTCTGGGAGCAGCTTCGTGAGGCGTTGGGGATCCAAACTCTGCCGTTGTGGTCATAGCACCGGTGGAATCGGCGGTGTCGGCATTCGGGATTATCCCAATTTTGAAGAGAAATGCAACAAAAACTCGCAAAAATTCGCGCTTTGCCGCGGAAGCTCGGCTGGGTTACCATGCCCGCATGAGCCCCTGTGCGGATTACCTCAATCGATGCCATGAGCTGGTAACCATCGTGGAAAAACAGCAAGCGGCCCTGCGGCAGGCTGCCGATTGGTTTGCCGCGACCATTTTGGCCGGCAGAATGGTGCATCTGTTCGGTTCAGGGCACAGCCGCATGCTGGTAGAGGAGATGTGGCCGCGTTACGGTTCGTTTCCCGGATTTAACCCAATTGTCGAACTTTCCCTCAGCTTTCACAACCTGGTCGTGGGGTCCAATGGCCAGCGCCAGGCTATGTTTCTGGAAAATACGGCTGGGCTGGCGGAGCGAATTCTGCGTAATTTCCGTTTGTCCCCACTGGACTGCGCCTTAATCGCCTCCTCCAGTGGCTGCAACGTAGTGCCAATCGAGATGGCAATGGCATTTAAGAGCCTTGGGGTTAAAGTCGTGGCGATTATCAGCAAACGCCACTCGGAAGCGAGTCCCAGCCAGCACGCGGGTAGAAAAAAACTTCAAGACTTTGCGGATCTTGTCCTCGATACGGGCGCACCGGTGGGTGATGCTATGGTGGCCATTCCGGGTCTGGAAAATCCGGTCTCGCCCGGTTCGACTATCGGTGGTTGCCTTCTCGTCAATGCCATCAAAGCGGAGGTGGCCGCGCGGCTTACCTTGGCGGGCGCCCCGCCTAAAGTATTGACCGCTGCAGCCTTGATCGGGCGGGAAAAAGCCGCTGCCCTGTTTGAATGCGCTTACGACGAACATGCGCGACGATTGGCGAAGCTTTATGAGAACCTTGGAAAAACCATCTGAGAATCGGTCAGTTGCCGGTTAATTTTTATGAAGGAACGACCTTTGCGCACGACCGTGATTGGGAGTTACCCCTTCCCGGGCTGGCTCGAACTGGCTTGCCAGAATCTTGACAAATTCGGAGAAACAGACCGGGCCGAATTAATCGATGATGCTGTGACCGTGGCCATTCGAGATCAATTGGAGGCTGGGCTGGACGTGCTCACCGATGGGGAACAAACCAGGCTGGATTTCAACCTTTCTTTTTATGGTTTCCTCGAGGGGTTGGAACTGGAATCTCGTTCCCCCCGGCGTTTCGGTCCCCCGGCGCATGACCAACGCGGAAAACACCGGGTGACCGGAAGCCTGGCCGCCCCGCGCGGCCTCGGCGCGGTGGAAGACTTCGAGCGATTGAAGCGACTCGCGCCCCCGGGGCCAGCCCTCAAAGCGAGCGTTCCCGGTCCGTTCACCCTCAGTGGGAGACTGACCCCAAACGCGCAGCACCCCGACCGCTACGCTCTGGCAGAAGCCTTGCTGCCGATCGTGCGCAGGGAATTGGAATCGCTGGTTCAAGCGGGTTGCCGCGAGATCACGGTGGATGAACCATCGATGAGTTGTTATGCGCATCGGGAGAATCCGAAAAAGCTGGTCGAGATGTTCAATCGCACGGTCGAAACCGTCCATGGCCGATGTCGTCTTTCCACTCACCTTTGCTTCGGAAATTTTAAAGGCCGGGCGGTGGGACCACGCCGCTATGCCCCAATGTTTCCTGCATTCCTCGATCTGCGCGTGGACGAGATCCACCTCGAGATGGCGAGCCGCGAGTTTGCCGAGCTGGAGGTCATCGGCCCACTCGCGAAGCAGATGGATGTAGCGGTCGGCATAATCGACGTGAAAAGTTATTATTTGGAATCGGTGGAGGATGTGGCGGCGCGGGTGCGCGCATGCCTGAAGTATGCGCCAGCGGAACGGCTTGCATTCGCCCCGGACTGCGGGCTTAGCCAGACGGCCCGGTGGGCGGCGAGAACAAAATTGAGGAACATGGTCAGCGGGGTAAAACTAGTACGAAAGGATTTGGGACTGTAAGGTGGTTATAGCTTAGCCCACCCCAGGCTTTTTCCGAGTGGCATGTTCCCACTTAAAAGCTCCCCTCCGTTTTCTGTTCCCTCATGCGCAGATAAATACCTCCTCCTCCAGCGCCTTTCCACGCCTTTTCGCGCCTTACCGCCCCTCTCCGCGCGTAAAATATTTTCCTCCTTCTTGTGGTTTTGCGCCGGTTTGCTGTCCCGGTCGCCTCCATCAGCGGTCAAAATTCGCTTAATTGATGAAATTCGTGTTGAGATTGTTCCTCGCGATTGGGCAAATTCCCGGGCTCGCAGCCTGGTTGTCATTGGGGCATCGTGCCTGGGTGCTGCTGATATGGGTAATTTTACGCAGCCCAAACCAATAATTTGCCAGTAAGTATTTAGTCACCCGCTTCGTGCATTTTGAGCTTGCGCTTCTCCCAATATCAGTTATTCTCGGCGCACGCAGGTTGTCCCGTGAGGCCGTCCCGAAACACTACTAAAACCAATATGCCAACTGGCTTATCTCAGCAACTAACCACCCCTTCCCCTTCATAGGCGTTTATGGGGCGACAAGGGCGGTTTCAGAAAGAAAGACCACGGAACTTATGAACGCAATCCTGCGGAAGGTTATGGCGGTCCAGGCGCCAGGAGCGAGGCGGAGTGGCTCGCCACGGCGGACTTGGTTCTGCCACTTCGTGGTCGGAGCAGCGCTGATGCAGTTGGCTTTCGTTCATGCATTTGGGGCTTTCCTCGAGTCCGGCGGCAGCGTCGTGATGGAGGCCGAACACTTCCAGGCCAGCAGGCCAGGGGCGGGTCACGCTTGGGTCGCCACCAACAACGTACCCGGGTTTGCAGGAACCTCCGCCATGCAAGCTCTGCCCAACTCGGGCGCCAGCCTCATGTCCGTGTCTAACAGCCCGTTGCTCACTTACTCCATTCAGATCACGAACTCTGGCGCGTTCAATTTATGGATTCGTGGATGGGCCGTCAGCGGCTCGGACGATTCGGTGTACCTCGGTGTCGATGGCGCACAGGCCCAGGCCTTGTCCTACAGCATTCAAGGCGCGTGGATGTGGAAATCGGTTCCGGTCACCATCGCTACGGCGGGCCAGCATGAGATCGATCTTTGGATGCGCGAGGATGGCGCGTATGTCGATCGCCTCCTCCTCACCCGGGATGCTGCCTATATTCCCACAGGGGCCGGGCCGCCGGAAACCGCGCTCGACTTCCAGATCAAGATCACCGCTCCCATTGCTGGCACCGGTTTCCCGGCCGGTGCTACGGTACTCATCATCGCAGCCGCGAGCGGCACTTCGACGGTTGGGGTGCGCTTCTACGCGGACGCCCTGCTCCTCGCCACCGATTCCAGCTCTCCATATTCCTTCGCCAATTGGATGCCAACCCCGGGCGCGCACCAAATTACGGCGGTCGCCCTGAATAGTCTCGGCAATAGCCTCACCAGCGCACCGGTTAACGTCACGATCATGCCACCGTTGGCCCCGACCTTCCGTTGGGCCTCTGATTCCGGGCGCATCTATCTGGAAAGCGGCGGGACAGCGACGCTATCCCAGATTCAAGCGGCCTTGCCCCACGCCCCGTTGTGCCTTCTGGATCCCACCAACCACATCTGGTTTCTCGGCGCCACGCTTTTTGTCACGGATGGCGCCACCCTCCAGCTCCACGGCAGCGCCGCGGGGGGTGACGTAAACGAATTGCGTTTGCGGAGCGACAATTCGACGGCCGACGGCAGTGTGGCCGCGCTGGATGCCGATTGGGGCACGCTCGATTTGAACGGCGTAAAAGTCGTGTCCTGGGATCAACTGACCTCCACGCCCGACACGGAGTTCGCAAGATTTGGGCGCGCCTTCATTCGGGCGCGGTCGCGCGAGACAAATGCCCTTCTTCAGATATCCACCCTGAACGTGGTGAACTCCGAAATTGCTTATCTGGGCGACAATCAGAGCGACAGTTATGGCCTAACATGGCAGGTAGTGGGCGGGGCGCCGGATGCTACGGTGCATGGCTTCGTCAAGACCAGCCGTATCCATGACTGCGAGTTGGGGGTGAGTAGCTGGAGCGAGCGCAACGTTACGTGGGTGGGCAATACGATCTCCTCCGATACCCTCTATGGCTTTGCCGCCTTCGACCGCGCTCAACAAGCTGTCCTCGCCGTCAACCAGGTTTTCAGCAACGGGTTTGGGGCGATTTTCCGCTGGGCCAACTCCGATGGACGCATCTATGTAACAGGGCCGGGTGACGCTACCCTGTCCGATGTCAAGAAAGCTGTCCCTGGAGCACCGCTCACGCTGGTCGATCCAACGAACAAGGTGTGGTATCTCGGCGCCGACTTGTGGGTCACAGAAGGGGCGCGGCTCAAACTCTACGGCCCGGGCATTGGCGGGGATGTTAGCCAGTTGCGCATGAAGAGCGACGCCATGAACGGTTCCAATGCGTTCGTCGAAGCGCGCGCCGACTGGGGCTGGCTGGATATCCGAAATACCAAAATCACATCCTGGGACAATCTGGCGAACGGACCGAACCCCGGCACCAATTACCGCCGGGCCTTCATCCATGCCCGTTCCACGCTCGACCCGGATGGGCACACCGCCCACGAATCACGCATGGATGTGATCAACAGTGACATCGGATATCTCGGGACCCACCAAACGGAGGCCTACGGTCTTGTGTGGAAGGTAGTGGATACCACGGCGGCATTTATCCCGCCCGGTTCGACGAATACTCTGTTCGATCTCGTCAATGTCTACGGCGACATTCTCAACAGCCACATTCACAACAATTTCTTCGGGGTTTACGCCTATGGCGCCTTTGGCGGTCACTGGGCGGGCAACGAGGTGGATCATAACTTCGCTTACGGCTTCGACCCGCACGATAACTCGGACCAGCTAATCATCGAGAACAACATCGTCCACCATAACGGCTGGCACGGCATCATCGCCTCAAAACGGTGCGGCCACGGCGTTCTCCGTAATAATATCTCCCATGACAACGGGGTGGACCTCACGCAGGGCCTTGGCAACGGGATCATGCTCCATCGCTCCTGCAGCGATTGGATCGTGACCAATAATTTCAGCTACAATAATCGTGATGCGGGCATCGCCATCTACGCCTCCGATCGCACGTTGATCGTCAACAATGTCTGCTCCAACGATGCCAACGCCGGCCTCCGAATCAGCGCGGGCGCGGCGCAGAGCTGGGTGGAGGGAAACCAATTCCTGAATAATGGACTGCGCGGTTTATACGTGTTTGCAGGGACTGACACGCCCGAGCTCAACAACCCATTGGCTCCGGGCAGCGGGTTAAAAACCGGACGCCCCCATCAAAACACATTTATGAACAACTTCGTGAATGGGTCGGGGTTGGAAGCCCTGAGGGTGGAGGAGGCCGACAGCAACTCGTTTGCGGGGAATGTATTCACCGGCACGAATACTCTCATACGTTTTGCAAACAGCACTAACAACATCATGGTCGGCAATTCACTCCCAGCAAATGCACTGATTACATTGACGGGTACCAACGCAGTCACCAACACGTTCTTCACCACCACCACGTTCAAGAAGCAGCCGCTTTTGAACCTGCGGCTCGAGAACGCTCTTGCCACCGCCATATTCACAGATGGGGGCGGCGGCATCTTCGACGTAGCAAATCTCCAAATAAGCACTACCACGACACCCTCAGGTTCGATTCTGAACCTGACCACCGCTTTGGCGGGTACTGGAACCAACGCGGTCCGGACCCGCAATTTCGCGGCCGTGCCCACTTCCGGCACGGTCCTGATCCATCCCACAATCTGGAGCCTGAGCGGCACGTTCAATAAGGCATGGACAGCGCAGGCATCGTCTGGGCTTATTAGTGTCAGTTACTTGGTCGGCGATCTGAAACCCGGCGCCACTTACACCGTGCAACGGGGGCCGACTCAGGTCGCTTCCGTAACAGCGAATGTCCAGGGTTCCATCTCCTTTAGCTCGGCAACCGGAAGCGCTTCGGCGCTCACCTATACAGTGACTGCAAAATAACGCATATTCACATGCCAGCACCTCAATCACTAATAACCATCCATGCCATGAACAGATGCAGCAGTCCTGGTGGCCGCCTGAGCAAGTTGATGGGGGCGGCCGTGGATAGCGTGAGAGTCCTCCGCCGAGGGGTGATCCCGCGGTGCATTCTTGCCGGCATGCTCTGCCTGTTGTGCGGGTTGGCCGCCGACGCCGCCACCTTCCGCTGGTCCGCTTCCTTAAACACGATTTATGTGGAGAACGGTGGAGCCGCAACTTTGACTGCGATCAAGGCCGCCCTGCCCCAGGCGCCTATCGACTTGGTTGATCCGACCAACAAAATTTGGTTGCTGCGGGCCAATTTGCAAGTTAGCGACGGTGGCACGCTCGTGCTTCACGGGGCGGCTGCCGGCGGCGACGTTGATCAACTTCGCCTCCAAAGTGTGAATTCCGCCGGGGCGGGTTGCGGCTGCGTCATCGCTCTCACGGCGGATTGGGGAAATCTCGACATCAACAGCGCCAAGATCACGTCCTGGGACACCGCTGTCGGGGCCCCGGATTTAGATTATGCGCTGAACGGCCGCGCGTATATTGAGGTCCGTTCCAGTCTTTCGACTAACGGCGTCATCCCGCACGATTCGCGGATGGACATCACAAATAGCGAGATTTGCTACTTGGGTTCTCAGAACAGCGGAGCCTACGGGTTAGTGTGGAGGATCCTTCCCGCTACCGCAACCAACCTCGCGCCCGGATCGGCCTACACCATTTTCGATCGGGTCAGCGTTTTTGGCAATATTGTCGGTTCTCGCATCCACGACAATTACCTGGGCGTTTACACATATGGAGCTCGGACTATGCGATGGCTAACCAACGAAGTTTATAACAATGCGCAGGACGGCTTTAAACTGGACATCTCCAGCATTTTGTTGCTCCAGGGGAACAAGATCCACAATAACGGCAATTACGGGATTGTCGCCTCTAAACAATGCGACTATCTTGCCCTCCGCGGGAACACCTGCTCGTCTAACGCGCAGAACGGAATCTTTCTGCAACGGAATTCTAACCACGGTCTGATCGAAGGCAATCAATGCTTCGGCAACGGGGACAGCGGCATCGCGTTGGCAGCCAGCTTTCAGACCATCGTTCGCAGCAATTTGCTGCTGAGAAATGCCTACGCCGGGTTGCGCGTGGATTTGGGCAGCGCCGACAACCTCGTTCTGAACAATGAGTGCGCCTCGAACGCTCTCTATGGATTTCATTTCCAAAAGGGAAGCGGGGTGCCGGAACCCCAGGACAACGGCCGGCCCAAACGAAATCTGATCATGGCCAATCTGGACCACGACAACGGCCTAACCGGTTTGGAGGTGGACGAAAGCGATAACAATATCTTCGCTACCAACACGCTTTACGCCAATGGACCGCTCGACTCCAAACTGCGGTTCCAGCGCGGACGCGGTAATGTGCTTGACGGCAACAGCATTCCGTCCGATGTGATGGTCACTACCGAAGGCGACTCCGATACGGTTGCTACCACCTATCTCCTTCATCAACCCCAAGTGCGGGTTCAGGTGGGAACAAACGGCTCGGAGATTTTTCAGGACCCCCAAGGCCGGATTTATCAGCCCGATGAAGCCACCATCTCCACAGAGGTTTCGACGAGTGGTTCAAGTTTAACCCTCACAATGGAACGCATCGGCTCCTCCTCGACGGTCATTGCCCGGGACTTCTGGGCCAGCGCTGTGCCAGGAACGGCTCTGATCGATCATCTGGTTTGGACAAATTCCGTATCCGACCCGAAACAATGGTCCCTCACCGCAGGATTCGCGGGCCAGACCTTGGCTTTCACAATTGGCGCCCTGGCGACGAATACGGCATATCACGTTCGTAAAGCGAATTCAGCCGTGACCAATCTCAGTTCGGACGCGATGGGCCAACTCACCTTCTCCGACATCGCCGCCACCACTAACACGGTGGTCTATTCGGTCGCCATACGCGACACGAATCTGGCAACCTTTCGGTGGTCCGCGGCGTTGAACAGGATTTCTGTGCAAAACGGCGGAATCGCCACGCTCACCGACATTAAGGCCGCATTCCCCGCGGCCGCGCTCGACCTGCTGGATGTGACCCAAAAGATTTGGCTGCTGCGCGCTGACCTGGTAATCAACGACGGAAGCGAACTCCGGTTGCGTGGTGATAGCGGCGGCGGCGATGTGAATGAACTCCGTCTCCTCAGCGACAACTCAGGCGCCACGAACACCGTGGTTTCGATCACCGCCGACTGGGGTTCCCTGGACATGGAGGGCACCAGGATTACTTCCTGGGACACCGCAGCCGCAGGCCCCGATACCGATCCCGTGACCTTTGGCCGCGCCTACATTCGCGTGCGCTCCCGTCTCTCCGCCAACGGCGTGACCGCTTTGGAATCGCGGATGGACATCACGAACAGCGAAATCAGCTTTCTCGGATGGAATGCCTCCGAATCCTACGGCCTGGTTTGGAAGGTCGAAGGCTCCGCCTCCAATCTGAACATCTTCGGCCAGGTGAACGTTCTCGGCCATGTGGTCAACTCGCACATTCACGACAACTACATCGGCGCCTACACGTTCGGGGCCGCCGGCATTCAATGGCTGACCAATGAAGTGGATCACAACGCGCAATACGGGATCGATCTGCAGGATCATTCGGACCGCGCGCTGGTACAGGGCAACAACCTTCATCACAACGGAAATCACGGACTCTTGGCATCGATCAATTGCGACCAACTCACCATCAGCGCCAACCTGAGTTCGAGCAACGCGCAATGCGGAATCCAGCTTGATCAGGATTCGGATGATTCGATGGTCGAAGGCAACCAGTGTTCTGACAATGGCAGCAGCGGGATCGGCCTGTCTGCCAGTTTGCGCAATACTATCACCACCAATTTGCTGCTCCGCAATTTGCAAGCTGGCGCGCGCCTCAGTCTGGGCAGCGCGGATAACGTCGTTCAGGGCAACGAGTGCGCCTCCAACTCTCTCTACGGATTCTACCTCCAAATCGGCAGCGGCACTCCACTCCCTAACGACGACGGTCGTCCGAAACGAAACTTGTTCGCCGCCAACCTGGTCCATGACAACCTCGTCGAACCGATTCGCCTCAGCGACGGCGACGACAACATCTTCGCAACCAATACTTTCAACACCACCGGAACGAGGCTCCGTTTCCAACGCGGACTGCGGAATATCCTGGACGGCAACATTATCCCGGCGGGTGTGGCCGCCAGGACTGAAGCCGACACTACCTCCTCTGCTCTGACTTATGTCCGCAATCAGTCCCCCCTCCTGATTGAGTTGGGGCCGATGGGCTCCACTATCTTCACGGATGGCGGCGGACGGATTTATCAGCCCGACAGAGCCATCGTCCCAACCGAGATCACAACGCTTGGATCGACTCTCTCCCTGACGACAACGAACATTGGATCCTCATCGACAATCGTCGGCCGGAACCTGTGGGGCAGCGCCTCGCCGGGCACCGCCGTGGTAAATCACGTGGTGTGGACGAACGCCGCCAAAAAGCAGTGGACTGTCGTCGCCGGGTCGAGTGGGCAAGGACTAGCTTTCACCGTCGGGGATCTCGCCCCAAATTCCCCTCACTTTGTCCACAAGGCCGGTTCAGTTCTAGCAGGTCTCAATTCCGACTCGTTGGGTCAGCTCCGGTTTTTGGATTCCTCCGGGTCTGCTTTGCCGGTTGGGTATTCCGTTGAAATGACGCCGAGCAACGCGCCACCCATGATCCTTCCAATCCATATCCCCATTGCAAACAAGCTGATCCTCGAGTGGTTCGGGCCATTGACAGGATGGTCTCTGCAACGAACTGCGACTCTCCGTCCCCCTGTCTGGTTGGATGTGGCAACCAACAGTTCCCCGTCACGCTGGGAAAACTACACGACAGACCCTGTGCCCACTCCAAGCACCTTCTTTCGTCTGAAGCAGACCTCGCCATGAACTCGACGGCCCACGATCGTTCCCCACACAACGCTGGGAAGGACCAGTTCCACGAGTCCCAGATCTCTTGAACAAAACGGGGGCTTGTTGAACTCATCATCTCGGCATGACAGGTTTCCAACCAGCAGATGAGACCCGTTCCTCGGCACCGTTTGACTTGCCAGCCGAGGTTGGCGCTCATTAGCCTCCTCCTATGAATTTAGAAGACAACCTGGGGGCTATCGTTCGCAAGGCGCGAGAAGCGGGAAATATCCCCAGCGCCTCTGCCGCCAAAGCAGCGGGCGTTTCCGCGGAGGAGTTTGACACCTTGGAGCAAACAGGTCGGTGTGCTCAAAGTCTAAACTTTTCGGTGCTCGCCGAACTGCTCGGGCTGAACGGGAAAAAACTAGAGGCCATCGGCGGCGGCTGGCTGCCACAACCACACGATTTAAATCTTTGGCGCGAGCTGCGGGTCATCACTACGACTCGCGAGAACATCACAGTTAACTGCTACATGGTTTGGGACGAAGTTTCTCGCGAAGGTGCGCTCTTCGACACTGGCTGGGATGCGGGGCCCATTCTGGACCTAATTGCTGAAAACGCTGTCCAACTCCGGCACCTTTTTCTGACGCACACCCATGAAGATCATATTGCTGCTATGGGAACACTGCGAGAGAAATACCCAAAACTGCATCTCCACAGCAACTCCAAGACAGCCCCTCCACAGCATCGCAATCGCGCCAATGACTTCATCCATCTGAACAGCCTTCGCTTAACCAATCGTGAACTGCCCGGCCATGCTGAAGACGGGGTCATCTACATCGTGGGCAACTGGCCGGAAGACGCTCCTCACGTCGCCATCATTGGCGACACCCTTTTCGCGGGCTCGATCGCGCGCGGCCTCCAATCCACGGAAGTGCTTAAACAAAAAGTGCGCGACCAAATCTTTACCCTCCCGCCAGACACCCTCCTCTGTCCCGGCCATGGCCCCCTCACCACGGTCGCCGAGGAAAAGACGCACAACCCCTTCTTCGGTTCGTGAGGGCGGTTATTCCGGACCCTCAATTTGTCGGATGCGTTGTTCGTGCCGTCCGCCTTCAAAAGGCGTAGTTAGCCAGACCTGCACGATTTCCAGAGCGGTTTCGAGGGGGATCATCCGCTGACCAAGACTCAGCACGTTTGCATCGTTGTGCTGGCGGGAGAGCCGGGCGCTTTCCAGGTTCCAGCAAAGGGCGCACCGGATGCCTCTGACTTTATTGGCGACCATGGCTTCACCGTTTCCAGACCCACCCAAAACGATGCCCCGCTCACATTCGCCCCGCGCCACTGCTTCCGCGGCGGGTCGGATGAAAACCGGGTAATCTACGCGCTGCAGGCTATACGTTCCAAAATCGCGAACCTCATGGCCAAGTTCCTGGAGCAACTTTCTGATTTGCTCCTTATAATCGAAACCCGCGTGATCAGAACCAAGCGAAATATGCATGACGCATTCTACTTTCTTGCCTCGGGCGTGATCCTCAAGGTCAGATGCTGCCCGGCCCGCATGATTTCCAGGGCCACTGGCTGGCCAATCCTGGCCGCATCCAAAGCGTAGGTGTAATCATAAATGTTCGCGATCTTCTGGCCTCCAAGCCCAATGATTATATCACCGCCTTTCAACCCGGCTTTTTCCGCCGGGCTGCCGCCGCGCATCCCGGACAGTTTCACTCCTGCCACTTCAGCCGCATAATCAGGGATGGTGCCAAGATAAGCGCGCAGATTTTCCCGCGTCCCGGCGCCCGCGTTGCTCTGCTCGACTTTGGCGTAGGCTGGCCGGTCACTCTTCTTTGCCAAATCATCGAGCAGGCCGCGGGCGAATTGAGCGATTCGCTGCATTCCCTCGTAATTTATTTTCCCGGCGGTATCGGTCGGCCGGTGGTAATCGTCATGGCTGCCGGTGAAGAAGCTTAACACGGGGATTTCTTTGGGATAAAACGCTGTCACATCGGTGGGGAGGTAAGGGTCATCCTGGAGCACAAGGTTGAAACCGGCCGCCACGTTGCGTTTTTCGGCCAGGCGACGCCAGGTTGGGGAGGAGCCAACGCCTTGCAACAGCAGTTTATTTTCGCTCAGCCGGCCGACCATGTCGAAGTTCACGTAAGCGACGATATTCGATAACCGCCCCACCGGGTGCTCGACGAAAAAGGACGAACCGATCAAGCCAAGCTCCTCGCCGGACCAGAACGCGAAGATCAGGCCGCGTTCAAAAGCGTTAGGATTGCGGGCTTTTTCACTGGCCAGGACGGCCGCCAGTTCCAACACGACCGCTGTTCCCGACGCATTGTCATCGGCGCCGTAATGAATCTGGCCTTCTTCGCCCTGACGTTGCATGCCCCCGCTTTCGCCGTGGCCGAGGTGGTCATAGTGCGCGCCCACCATCACAAACTCGGTTCGGCCTTTTGGCGGAGGCAGGACGGCGAGAACGTTGCGATCCGTTTTCTTAAGATGCTCAACCGTGGCCGACACGCGGACCTGAACGTTCGAGATGGCAAAGCCACCTCCCGCATGAGGATTCTCGCGGTCGAGATCCGATTGAATTTGTTTTAAGTCCTGGCCCGCCCCGCTTAAGATAGCAGAAGCCACGTTGCTGCTAATCGAAACCCCAACAATACCTGAGCCGGCCAGGCTGCTGTCAAAAGAAAGCCCGGCCAGTTCGCCCGCATTCGGGGAGTTTGGGCCCGTGACAAAAAGCACGGCTTTGGCCCCCCGCTCGCGCGCCAGCATCGCTTTGTAACGAAGGCCCGCATATCGATTGAGTTCCTGACGGCGCTTCGGCGCCACTTCCTCTGGCACATAACGCAACACCAGCACAATCTTGTTGGTGGCATCCAGGCCCGCATACGAATCGTAACCTTCGCCACCTTTTCCAGGGACAAACAATCCATAACCGGCGAAGAGCACTTCACCGCTTACCTCCCCATTGGCCGTGAACGAAAGGGGCCGAAGATCCTTTTCTACTTCGAAAAGAACGGGGACTCCTCCCGTGGGCAAGACCATCAGATGATTCTGGTTCGTGACAACCCGCACCCCGGAATTGAATTGGAATGGCTGGAAATAGTCGCGGCTTTGGGCAAGTGGTTCTAGTCCGGCCTGGCGCAATTGCCCAACGATATAATCTGCCGCCAATTGCGCGCCTTTGGTGCCGGTCATCCGGCCATCGAGACGTTCAGAAGCCAGATAATTGACTTCACTGCGAAGATTTTCAGCCGTAATCTCAGCGGAGGGACGAGATGAGCGCCCCGGCATGGCACTCGACTCACTGGCAGAATGGGACGACGAATTGATCGGGCCCGCGACGTGAACCACAGGTGCGGTCCTGATGGAGGATTGAGCAGCCTGGTCATCCCAATCCGCCAAAAAGAGTTGAGACTTGCCATCCGATGTCCGGCTGGAAGTCCAACAGAGGCGCCTACCTTCGGGCGAAAAAACTGGCAGCCCATCAAACCCCTCGGTGTAGGTCACGCGCAGGGGCTCATGTTCGCCGGCGGCATCCACGAGATATAGTTCAAAATTTGAGAAGCCTAGTTTGTTTGAAGTGAAGATGACGTATTTCCCGGAGGGATGATAATATGGCGCCCAAGACATCGCCCCAAAATGCGTCAGTTGTCGCGGGTCCGAACCGTCCAGCGCCATCGTATAAATATCCGCCTGGGTTCCCGTTTCATCGAAATGACGCCAGATGATGTGTTGACCATCCGGGGAGAAGAACGGGCCCCCGTCATAACCAGGGGAGGCGGTCAGCCGTTTCTGGCCGGTGCCGTTCGCGTTCATGATGTAGATTTCTCCGAAATAGGAGGGATCGGCCTGAAAATGTTTCAACTCCTGAGCGGAGAGTTTGTTTGTCGGGTAGGTATCGCGCAACGAGCAGAAGACAATCTTTTTCCCATCCGGAGAATACGAACCTTCCGCATCGTAGCCCCTCGCGTCCGTCAATCGCTTTAAATGGGTGCCATCGCGCCGGGCCGAGAAAATGTCCATCTGCTCATCGTAATCCCAGCTATAGCGGCGCTCTTTGCCGGTAGCGCGGAAATCGGATTCAGCTTGTTGTTTGGCTTTGGCTGCCGGGTCGAGATGAGTTGAGGAAAACAAGACTTCATCCGAGCCCGGACGAAAAAAAGCGCAGGTCGTTTTGCCCAGACCTGGGGAAACGCGGTGACTCTCCCCTGAGATAAGGTCGAGAAAATAAATTTGATAAAATGGATTTTCGGCCTCCCGTTCACTCTGAAAGATTAAGCCCTTGCCATCCGAAGAAAAGTAACCTTCGCCACTGCGTTTGCCCTCGAAGGTCAATTGGCGAATGTTCGTCAGGAACCGGGCTTCTCCAGGCGGTTCGGCCTCCGCGCCAGCCAAAGCAGCACCTGCCCCACAGAGCAAGACCAAGCCCATCGTCCTTTTCCAGTTTCTCAAATTCATCTGGGTTAATTTGTAAGCACGGAACTGAGATTTTTCCATCCCGATTTGCTGAGTTTCACTAATAGCCATTTGAACGGTAAAGTTTTTGTGCCTTGAAGGCATTCAGAAGCAAGGCTCCTAAAGCATTACTGTTCCAGGCGGATTCGATAAAAGCGCGGGCT
The DNA here is from genome assembly GCA_038228235.1 of Verrucomicrobiota bacterium. Taxonomy (GTDB): domain Bacteria; phylum Verrucomicrobiota; class Verrucomicrobiia; order Limisphaerales; family JBBRPK01; genus JBBRPK01. The sequence continues at coordinate 25,630 of JBBRPK010000020.1, read as the reverse complement.
CCCGAAAGGCAGAATCGCGGCGTCGGATTCAGTGTTAATCGGCGCCGTTGCCGCGATGTTCGTGCGCACCAGCGCAGTGAAACCCGCTAACAAATTCGTGGCCCGCTCAAGCCGGTACTTTTTGCCTGGTTCGCTGCGCCAGCGAATGATGGAACTGCCGCCAGGGCCGCCCGCCACCTCGCTTAGGCGCAGGGAAGAGTTAGCATTCGTAGGGTTGGTCCCCGCCTGCCATTCCGCCAGGTTGCTGGCCCCGTCGTGATCCCCATCGGCATTTGGGTCGGTGCCGGTCAGATCTCCGAAGTAAACCTGCTCCCACCAATCCGGCAAACCGTTCCCATCCGTGTCCACGATGCGCTGAAGGTTCAGCCGGCCCCCCGTCCTCACTTGGCCCACCAAGCCAGGGACGATGTCCACGCCGGCCAGGACGCGTTGAATGCGTTGGCTGGCATTTTCGTCCGGGAAATTCATCGCCGCGAAAGCCACTGCTCCGGAGACGTGAGGCGTGGCCATCGAGGTGCCGTCCAAATACTGATATATTTTGGCCGGGTCCGGGAAGTTAGCCACTGTCCCGATAGCCGGGAGGGTCGCTTTGATGGCTAATCCATCGGCGAGAGCTATGGAAACGACTGGTAACCAGTTGCTGGGAGAGCCCAATGTTCCAAAAAAATTTCCGCTCAGATTGTTGTAAATAATGGCCGCTCGCGCCCCGGCGGCCTTAGCGTTGGCCGCTTTCTCCGAGAAGAAAATCGTGCCGCGCGAGATGAGCGCAATTTTGCCACTGACAGCGGCTGGGAAATTGGTCGGGTAACCCAACCCACAATCGTAAATCATGGCGGTCAGGCCTGTTGTTGTTCCTGAAAAGGTCAGCTCGTTTGCGCTATAGGTCGTTAAGCCCAGCTTCACATAAGACGTTGTTCCCGGCTTGTTAGTCGGCGTGGTGGAAAAGATGTTCACCCCCGGGGCTCCCAAATCAACCGTGTTGGCGCCGTAATTCGAAAAGCTGGCCAAGGCGTCGTCTTGATCAGTAGCCCCCACCACAATCATATTCGGCAATCGGTAGGCGGCTGGATACGTCGCCGTGAGGTCATTATCGGCGCTCGCATTTCCCGCCGCCGCACAGAAAACGATTTCGGCATCCCCCGCCGACTGGATGGCCCCGAGCATGGCACTGTTATAGCCGGGACCGCCAAAGGACGCATTGATTGCGGCAATGTTTACCCCGCGGCTTTTCATCATGGTGGCGTATTGAATGGCCTCGATGATGGCGGAATCGGTAAAGTTGCTGCCGTTTTTGGACGCTTTCAGGGCCATAATTTTTGCCTGATAGTCAATGCCTATCACGCCCAATTGGTTATTGCCCACCGCGGCGATGGTTCCAGCCACGTGGGTCCCGTGGATGTCAGAGTCGGACGGGTCGGGCACCCCATCCGCAAAATTCCAGCCATAGTAATCATCGACATAACCATTTTGGTCATCATCAAGATGATTGGCTGGATTCTCTCCAGGATTGGTCCACATATTGGAGCTAAGATCCGGATGCCGATAGTCCACGCCCGTATCAATCAGCGCCACAACGACATTGCTGCTGGAGGCTCGTGCCAGGCTCCAAGCACCGGCAAATTTGGTATCTGCGCCAACTTTGCCAGCAAATCCGTTGACTGCCTGAGCGGTGTTCTGCAAGCCCCATTGCCGGGAAAAAAAGGAATCGTTGGGAGGCTGGGCATTAGGCCAGCGCAAGAAATTTGGTTCGACGGTCTGGACTGAAAACTCCAGGTTCAACTCCTCGATCAGGGACGCTGTGGTTCGTCCCGGCATACGCACCAATCCAGTGTGCCGGCCCCGCCGCTCCGAAAGAAAGGCGAAATGCTTCGTCATCGCCATCGAATGTGCCCCCAGTGTTTTCTTTGTAGCATCCAGAGTCACCGACGCCTTAAAAGTCACAATGACTTCTCCTTCCACATACTCGGGAGCACATTGTGCCCCCTGACAAAAAACGGTTATTACTGCACCGGCTAATAAGCAGCGAATCCGCTGTCTAAGTCGGCTCATGAGTTGGAAGGGCGGCCTTGAAGGCAGTGGGTGTTGGCTTTATCAGCACCCTGAAACACCGCAAGAACTAATGTTCGGACTGAGGTCATGCGGACTAGTATAATCCGGTAATTGCCTGGGTCAAATTGGAATTGGGGTTTGAGGTCGAGGCTTTTCCTCGCTCAACTCCTGGCGAATTGCTGGCATTCCTTCGCGATGAGAAGTAATCTTGATTCCTACCCCATCGCCAATCGAAGCTGGTAAAAGCTAAAGCAGTTTTGCCATTGTTGGACCTGGCGTGGCAAACAACCGCAGCAGCAATAATCAAATGGCAGTGGATGTGCCCCCATAAATGTACCATCTTTAACGACCTTAAACTATGTTCCTCAAGATTCTCTTTGCAGTCGCCGGACTGGTAGCAATGGCGGCGTTTCCCACCTTAGCCCAAATCCCCAGCAGCCCCGACCCAACCGCTAACACCAATCTCGCCGCCTGGATAAGCCAACCGCTCTCGCTGACCGAAGCCGTCAACCAGGCGCTGCAGCAAAACAGCGACATTCTGAGGGGAAAAGACGATTTGGAGGCCGCCTACGGAGTAGTCGTGCAGACTCGCGCCATTGCCCTCCCAAAATTGCAACTCAATGGCAATTACAGGTACGATCAGGCCATAGAAACTTTTCCCTTTCCCGCTTCGACGAATCTCCCAGGGGCTGCCTCCCGTTTTCGGCCCAGCGAACATCAATGGTCAGGAAACCTGCGCCTGTTGCAATCGATCTACGAGGGCGGACGCATCAACTCTTCGCTTCGAGCGGCGCGCCTGACCCGTCAGCAGGCCTTGTTGCAATACCAAACGGTGGTCGCCGACACCGTGCTCAATGTGCGGGTGGCCTATGACGATGTTTTGCTTGGGGCGCAACAGATCACTGTGCAGGAAGCCTCCCTTGAGCTTCTCCAAAAGGAGTTGCAGGACACGACCCGCCGATTCGAAGCTGGCACCGTCCCCAATTTCAACGTGCTCCGTGCGCAAGTAGAAGTGGCGAACGCGCGCCCTCGCCTCATCCGCGCCCGCAACACCTACCGGAACGGGAAAAATGCCCTGGCCAACTTGCTCGGCTTTCATCTCCCGCCCGCCGTCCTGGAGGACATTCCTCTACGGCTCACCGGCAAACTCGAGGCCGAACCCTATGAACTCGCGCTGCCTGCCGCCATTGCTCAGGCCCTGGAGAGGAGGACTGAGCTGGCCGTGCTGCGCAAATCCGAACAATTGGGCAAGGAGAATATCATCAATGCCCAGTCCGGCTATAAACCGAGCGTACAGATTTTTACCGGCTATGGGGGCCGCAATTCCAGCTTCTTCACCGATTTGGCTCGGGATGTCTCCGGCTGGAACGCGGGCTTGCAGGTGAGCTGGAATATTTTCGACGGATTCCTCACCCAAGGCAAAGTGCGGGAATCCCGCGCTCGTTATCATCGTTCTCGGGTCGATTTGGATGACGCGGCCAGGCGGGTTGAATTGGAAGTGCGCACCGCCTACTCCAATTTTATTGAGGCGAAAGAGGTGCTCGAGTCGCAGAAAAAAGTGCAGGAGCAAGCCGAGGAGTCCTCCCGTCTGGCGAGTTCGCGTTATGGCGCCGGCACGGGCACGCAACTGGACGTGCTCAACGCGCAAACCGCTCTGACCGAAGCCCGCACCACGCAGGTGCAGGCTCTCCACGATTACGACGTCGCTCGAGCGAGGTTGGATCGCGCCATTGGCCAAAGTGTGGAGCAGGAGGCGACCCCGAAGAATTAGGGAGAGAATTTCCCGGGACCCTGCCTCCTGGGGAGAGAATCCCCCGAAACGAAATTTCGCGCGTTGAACCCCTGAACCGTAGCAGCCTATGTGAGGCGGCTCCGATCTCTCCGGGAAAAATAGTGAGCCGACACACGTCGGCTGCTACGAGGTTCAGGGAGAGGGAGAAAACGCGCACGCTGTGCTCCTTCACTTTTCTAGCCCATCCCCGGCTCTGCTCAATAAACCTTGCGCAAGTTAGAGGGGAGAATATTCAACTCGGAGCGATACTTGGCCACGGTGCGCCGGGCAATGACGATCCCTTTCTCGCTTAACATCCGCACCACTTCCTGATCGGACAACGGTTTGCTGGACTCTTCTTTGCTAAAGATCTCTGCGATCATGTCCTTCACGCTGGTATTGGACATGCCCTCTCCGTTGGCCGTCTGAATGCCCGACGTGAAGAAATACTTCATCTCAAAAAGGCCCCGCGGGGTTTGCATGTATTTGCCGGAAACCGCCCGGCTGACGGTCGTTTCGTGCACGCCGACGACTTCCGCTACCTGCACCATAGTGAGCGGCTTGAGAAAGGCGATTCCCTTGTCGAGAAACTCCCGCTGCCGCTTCACAATTTCTTTGGCGATATTGAGGATGGTCTGTTGCCGCTGTTGAAGACTCTTGATGAGGAATTTCCCAGCCCGAATTTTCTCCCGAATATAGTCGCGCACTTCCGCAGAACTGTCTGCCTGGGCCATCAGATCCTTATAGGTATTGCTGATGCGCAGGTGGGGAATTTGTTCATTGTTGGTGGTGATCGTGTAGTCGTCGCCCAATTTCACCACAAACACCTCCGGCAGAATAAATTGGTCGTTGTCCGGCAAAAAGGCCCGGCCCGGTCGCGGCTCCAATAGCCCGATTCGTGCGATGGCCTTTTGAATCTCGTCCGGGCTTTGGCTTAAGGCGCGAGCGAGCTCCGGCACCCGCCGCTTCCCCAATGCCTCCATGTGTTCACTGATGATGCGATATTCCAAAGTCTTCTGGCGCCCGTTCCGTTCCAGTTGCAACAAAAGGCATTCGCGCAAATCCCGAGCCCCGACTCCGGGTGGATGGAAGGTTTGAATGGTGCGCAACACTTTGGCAATGCTCTCGGTCGGAATGTTCGACGAAAAAGCGAGATCCTCCACATTGGATTTGAGGTACCCGTAATCATCGATGTTTCCGATGATCAACTCCGCAATGGGCCGCTCCTCCTCGGCCACCTCGGACAGAACCTGTGCCAGCAGGTTTTCCTGCAACGAGGTGGGCGCGACCAGCGAATCGAACATGAATTGGCGCTTTTCCTCCTCCTCGGCCGATTGGCGCATGGGCAGATTAGTCTGCGCAAAATGGTCCCGCCACTCCTGGTCGAGCTGCGTCAATCGCTCGAACTCCGCTTGGAAATCATCCACCGGTGCAGTGCCCTTTTCCGTCGCCGGATCGAAATTAACATCCGCCGGAGGCTCAGTCAGATCCCGCGTTTCGATGGTGGTGTCCCCCTCCCGTTCGGGTTTCTCTTTTTGTTCAACCTCCTCGACTGGCATCTCTTCCAGGACCGGGTTTTGTTGCAGTTCCTGCTCCACCAAAGCCTTCAGTTCCAGGGTGGGCGCTTGCAGCAGCGCCAGCGATTGCTGAAGCTGCGGCGCCAGCACTTGCTGCAACGACATTTTTTGCGACAGATAGAGGCCCTGTGCCATGACTATCAAACTAAGACACAGCCCGATCGGAATTCAAGCAAAATCGGCACTGAGTTTTTTCTGTTTCCTTTCGTCCGCCGATCCGGTAATTATTCACCATACGCTTATGGCAAAAGAACATTCTTACAAATTTTGTTTCGGCCCGTGGAATCTCAGCGAAGGCTCCGATCCCTACGGCACCACCACTCGTCCCGCCCAAACCTTCGATTGGAAACTCGCGCAGCTAAAAAAGCACGGCTTCGAGGCCATGATGTTTCACGACGATGACGCCGTCCCGGACATCGACACCAAATCCGGCCAGCAAATCCTCAAGGAAGCGCGCGCGCTCAAGAAGCGCCTCGACAATGAAGGCATCGTGGCCGAGATGGTCGCCCCGCGTCTTTGGTTCAGCCCCATGACCATCGACGGCGCCTACACCAGCAACGATCCCAAATGCCGCCAGTACGCCATCGATCGCTCCCTTCGTTGCATCGACATCGCGAATGTCCTCGGCACCGACCTAATCGTCCTCTGGCTCGCCCGCGAAGGCTCTTACATCCGCGAATCCAAGAATGCCCCCCGCTGTTTCGCGCACCTTGTCGAGGCATTCGATAGGATGCTGGCGCACGACAAAAACATCCGCCTCGCCATCGAGCCCAAGCCCAACGAGCCGATGGATCATGCCTACATTCCGACCATCGGCCATGCCTTGGCCATTGCCCATTTGACCAGCGACGAAAAACGGGTCGGCTGCCTGATTGAAAGCGCGCACGCCATCCTCGCCGGATTGGATCCTTCCGACGAAATCGATTTCGCCATGACCTTCGATAAACTCTGGTCCCTGCACCTGAACGATCAGAACGGATTGAAGTATGACCAGGATCGCCCTTTTGGGAACACGAACTTGCGCAGCGCCTTCGACCAGATGCGCGCCATCGAACGAAACGGCTACGGAAAAAAAGGCGAGTTCGTCTGTTTCGATGTCCATCCCTTTCGGACCACCAGGCCCGAACACTGGATGGACCACCTCGTCAACAGCCGGCGAACCTTTTTGAGACTCTTAAAAAAGACGCGCAGCTTCAACGAAAAGACCGCCCAGAAATTGATTACCGATCGAAACTATCAGGCCCTCGACCAAATGGTCATCGAGCACCTGATGGGCGTTTAGCCCAGATATTTCCTGCGTTCCGCGAGCGAGTGACGAGGATCGTCCGCGCAACTCCGTAGGAGCCGGCACCACAACCCGCAGTTCCGGAGGAGCGGCATGCAAACCACGCCCAACCCAACCACGATGCGCATCACCGGCGATGTCGAACAACATGCCGCCCCGCTGGGGCTTGGGATCTGTTGGCGACATGGGCTTTTATAAACATGTCGCGCCTCTGGCGCTCGGGGGAACGATCCGGACTGAGTTTACGTGTCTGCACATTTATCTACAACCCCCGCCTTGCGCATAGGAGTAAGCGACAACAACTCCCGCCACCACCCCCACCATCACCACGTCGCCAGCAATCGCAAAAGGAGAGAAAAGAACCCGGCTGACCACACCAGCGTGATCCGGATAGACAGGCAATTGATAGTCGTGATCGCCGAATCCCCCACTGAACGTGAAATGCTGTCCATTCGTGGCCACAAAAACATGGAGCGTGCTGGCATGGGAAGACGAAGCCGGCGCTGATTCGGCCAGGATTGCCGGCAGACCGCGTGATCGCTCGGGGTTTACGAAACGCGGCTTTCTTCCGGCTTCAACCCCGATCCTATTGCGATTCGCAAAGTAGGCGCGTCGCCGGCGTCCGTTGCGCGTCTCATGCGTTTCGTCATAAACCGTCAGTACATCCCCTTGAGTGCGGTCATAAAAAAACTCCAAGCGAGGATCAGCGGCCGGTTCATAGAAAACGCGCATCTCCGCACTCGTCCACAGCCTATGAGTCAGACTATAGTCCTTAACCGATTGGCAGCCAGTCAAACCCAGCAAGGCCATCCCAACCCATGCTCGCGCCCCGAGCTTGCAGAGCGGTGGGAAAAAGATGTTCATGCCAGCCATGCATCCTCAAAAGAATCCGTCCGTTGTCAAGCCCATGAAGGCAACCCTTTCTTCGCCGTAATCCGGTAGCTCGCGATTCCAACTGGAGAGCCCTGCACCCACATCCGAAGGATCCTGCCTATCATTGTCCATCTCACTTGATCCGTGATGGCAATTCCCCCACGAATTCGAGCAATTCGTGTCTATTCCGGGATCTACCTGTTCTTTGCGTTCTTTGCGGCCCTCCGTCATCCGTCCTCAGCTTTCCGCCCCCGCCTCCATCCGAACTAATCCAAAATACCGCTTGCCCTCATCCTCCGCCGCGGTTACAAATGCGTCGTCCCAGAACTTTCCACGTCAACACGCCCGCATGAAAACATCTGCGCAGATGAGCAACGTCCCCAACGGGCGCCAATCCGTGTATTATTCAGAAGCACCAAAAGTAACCCTGTGAAAACAATCCTTCTAACCGGGGCCCTGGCTCTGCTGGCCGCCACCACGGCGCACGCGTCCGGCATCCTGAGCGACTCGTTCAATTATCCGAATGGCCCCCTCACCGAAGCCCCCGCGTCACCGCCGTGGGTGGCGCACAGCTCTCCCGGCAACGGTCCCGTGTTGGTCACGAACAGCCAAATTCGTCTTAGCGGCGCAAACCAGGAAAGCGTCCACGTTCTCCTTCCGGGCGGCCCCTACACCAGCAACAACGTGGCGGCGCTCTATGCCAGTTTCAAGGTGAAGGTGACTTCTGCCCCTGGTTTTAACGGCGCTTACTTTGCCCATTTCAAAGATACTAACACATTGGCTGCCTCAGGTTTTGGCGCCCGCATCTGGATTAGCGCCACGAACACCGTTGCGGGCGGCGCTCTCCCCTCGGGAAAGTTCCGCTTTGGCATCGGTAACGGCGTCCTTGCGACTAATTCCAGCGGCCAGATTGATACCGACCTCAGCCTCAACACCACGAACTTGCTCGTCAGCAAATTCGTCCCGGGCACTGGTGTCGCGACCATTTGGCTCAACCCCACCGCCGAACTGGACCCGAATGTGACCGCCACTGATCCGGGCACCGTCAGCCGCCCCAACCCCCTTGATGTTGTCGCCTACGCCTTCCATCAGGCCAGCGGGGAAGGCGCCATGCTCATCGACGATTTGCGAATCGGCACTGCCTTCGCCGATGTGGCGGGCACCAATCATCCGCCGCTCATCTCTACCATCGCCCCTCAACGAACCGCCGCTGGGGCTCCCATTCCTGCGATTCCATTCACAGTCGGGGACGCCGAGACGGCCGCCGAGAATCTCCTCCTCACCGGTTCCTCCTCCAATCCCTCCCTCGTGGTGAACTCTAACATTGTCTTTGGCGGCAGCGGCTCCAATCGGACCGTCACGGTCACCCCCGAGGCAGGCGAGCAAGGATTCACCGCGATTACCATTACGGTAGCCGATGCGGACAACGCCTTTTCCAGCACTTCCTTTCAACTCGAGGTGGGTGTGCCAACCATCTCAGCGATACCCAACCAAATCACTTCTCCCAATACGCCCCTGGGGCCGATCTTCTTCACCGTGGATGATACTGAAACTCCTGCCAGCGGTTTAATGGTCACGGCCAGCTCCGGCAACCCAACTCTCCTCCCCAACACGAACATTGTCCTGGCTGGCACCGGCGCCCAGCGCAGCATTGCTCTCACGCCCGCCACCAACCAGATGGGGCTTGCTAACGTCACAGTAACAGTCAGCGACGGAGTGAGCAGCGCCCGTGTCGTGTTCACCCTAACAGTCCATCCCCTTCTCGGATTGCTGCGCGTGGACGATTTCAACCGTCCGGATGGTCCGCTCGTTCAATTGGACGGGCAATGGATGAGCAGTGTCACCAACGGCAACACCAACTTTCAGCAGACCAGAATCAGCGGCAACAAACTCAAGTTGAGCGCCGGCTTCTCCGAAGATTGCAGCACCGAATTGCCTCCAAATCACACCGTGACACCGATCTACACTCCGACCAATGGCGTCGTCTTCTACGTTAGCCTGAAAATAAACTATCAGGTCTTGCCGACTGCGCCTGGCGCTTACTTCGCGCATTTCCGCGACCGCAATAACGGCTTTCGAGGGCGCATCTACGCTGCAACTACCGGGTCAGCGGCCGGTCACTATCGCGTCGGAGTTGCCAATACAGCCAATTCGATTTCTTCCGCTGGGCTGATCCCAACCGACCTGGCCACGAACCAGAGCTACACCATTGTCCTCCGCTACAACGTTGGGACGGGTGAAAGCCATCTGTGGCTGGGGCCCGTCTCTGAATCAAGCCCCGGCATCGAAGCCGTAGATGGTCCTCAACCCATCTCCATCGAGGCCTTCACCTTTCGCCAGAACAACGGTTTGGGCGCCGTTCTGGTGGACGACCTGAAGATCGGCGCTTCTTTCTCCGATGTTTTGCCGCTCCTTTTGCGCATCGCCTTCTCCGTTGGAGACATGCAGATCTCCTGGCCGGCGAATTTTGGGAATGCCATCCTCCAGGGCAGCCCAAGCATCTCTTCGCCTGATTGGGCGACGGTAACGGATGCGCGCACATTTTCTGATGGCAACGTCATTGTTCATCTCTCGAACGTCACCAGCAACCGCTTTTTCCGGCTCACGCAATAACGCTCCGGGTGGAGTGCCCTCGATACGCCAGAAATCTGGAGGGACTGTTTCACGTCACGACACAATGACTTTAAGCAGCGAGTCCCCCTCGGAATGATGGGTACGAGTCACATGGCGAGAAGGTCAATGCCGCTTCCTTAACCGGCAAAATACTATCTGCGTCTCTGTATTTTTCCGGTCGTGAGTAGTGAAAGTTGGGCGAATCTCCACATCCGAGCCAAAAATTCAGCTTTAATGTTGGGCGGAATTGGTGTGCAATGGACGGATAAAGTCATGAGCTTTTACGATAATCTGAAATACACGGCCGATGGCCTTATCCCGGCCATCATTCAGGAGCAGTCCACTGGCCGGGTGCTGATGATGGCCTGGATGAACCGGGCTTCACTGGAATCAACCATCGCCACCGGCAAGACGCATTTCTGGAGCCGTTCCCGGCAAAAATTCTGGATGAAGGGCGAGAGCAGTGGGCATACGCAAACGGTGAAGGACATCGCCTTCGATTGCGACGGGGATACGCTGCTCATCCAGGTAGAACAGATTGGCGCCGCCTGCCACGAGGGGTACAAATCCTGCTTTTTCCGTTCCGTTAAAGAAAAAGACGACGATTTCAAGGTGACTGAACCGCAACTCAAATCGCCCAAAGAGATTTATCAAAAGCAATGATGGAGCGGCCTTTTCGGCAATGTATTCACCGACCCTAAACGAATTCAATCAACTCGCCACGCAAGGAAACCTGGTCCCGGTCTGGCGCCGGCTGCTGGCTGATTTTGAAACGCCTCTCTCCGCCTACCGCAAGCTGCGCGGCCAGGGGGAATCCTTTCTCTTCGAATCGGTCGAAGGCGGGGAACATCTGGGACGCTTTTCGTTCGTTGGCTTTAATCCTCGCGCGGTGGTTCGCCAGACCGGCCCCGAAATCGAAGTGGTCGAAAGCGGGCGAGTCGTGGAAAAGTTCATCATCGCCGGCAGGTCTGGCGCGGCGGATGGGCGCGTGAAAGATGGGCTGGAAGTAGTGGAAAAAGTTCTCAGAAAATATCGCGCTGTTCCGTTGCCTTCTCTGCCGCGCTTCACTGGTGGCGCGGTAGGATTCATCGGTTATGAGTTCATTCACGATGTCGAACCAGTCGTGCCGCGTCCGCCGCACGACGAGCTGCAGACACCTACTCTTTATTTCCTCATCGCCGATGAGTTGCTCATTTTTGATCGCGTGGCTCAAACCATGACGGTGCTGGTCAACGCGGTGATTGATGAATCCAAGAGTCCGGCGGCGGCCTATCAGCGCGCCGTAGCCGAGATCGAGCGGCTGGTTTCTCTCCTCGAGCAACGCTCCGAATATGTATCGGTGACGGTCCCGCAGGAAGTGCCCCCCGTCCCTTTTCAGTCGAACGTGCCGAAGGAGAAGTTTTTTGCCAATGTGCGGAAAGCCAAGGAATACATTACGGCCGGCGACATCATCCAGGTCGTCGGCTCGCAGCGATTCTCCACGCCGGTGAAAGCGACCCCGCTGGACATCTACCGGGCGGCCCGCTCCATCAATCCTTCCCCATACATGTTTTTGCTGGAATTGGATGGCTTTTCATTAGTGGGGGCGTCGCCGGAGATTCATGTCCGTTGTGAGAACCGGCGAGTGGAAATCCGGCCGATCGCGGGGACCCGCCCGCGGGGCAAAAACCCGGAACAGGATCTGGCTAACGAACAGGAATTGCTTGCCGATCCGAAGGAGCGCGCCGAACACGTCATGCTGGTGGACCTGGCGCGAAACGATTTGGGACGGGTGTGCGATTTCGGGACCGTTCAAGTGAAGGACCTGATGATTATCGAGCGGTACAGCCATGTCATGCACATTGTTTCTCAGGTGGAAGGCCATCTTTCAGCCGGCAAAACGCCTTATGATTTGATGCGGGCCACCTTTCCGGCGGGCACACTTTCCGGCGCGCCGAAGGTTCGGGCTATGCAAGTCATTTCCGAACTGGAGCAAACTCAGCGAGGCCCTTACGGGGGCTGCGTCGGTTATTTTTCTTTCAATGGCAACCTGGATTGCTGCATCACGATCCGCACCGCCCTAATTAAAAACGGCCAGGCCTACGTCCAGGCGGGAGGGGGCTGGGTGAACGATTCAACGCCCGAGGGGGAATACCAGGAAACGGTCAACAAAGCCAAAGCCATGCTGAAAGCGGTGGCTTTGGCCGAAAGTTTTACAGTCGTAACTTAAATTCTCGACACCATTTCTTCGTCTATTGGACGGAATATTTTAGCGCCGGGTTCCCAGTGATGAAATTTTTACTCATAGTGCTTTGCTTGCCGGGTCTGCTCACGACCATCATGGCCGCCTCAGCCGGCAAGGACATCGTTGGACCTCCAACTTTGCACTGGTCGTTTGTGCCGCCCAAACATTCACCCATTCCTAAAGTGAAAAATCAGCGGTGGGCGCGCAATCCGATCGACGCCTTTGTGCTCGCGCGATTGGAGAAGGAACACATCAAGCCTTCGCCTCCCGCTGAGCGCGCCACGCTGATTCGGCGAGTCTCGCTTGATTTGGTGGGACTGCCGCCCACGCCCGAAGAGGTGCAAGCGTTCGTGAAAGAGGACAGGCCCGAAGCCTATGATGAGTTGGTGGATCGTTTGCTTTCTTCGCCGCATTTTGGCGAGCGTTGGGGGCGGCATTGGCTGGACCTGGCGCGGTATGGCGACACCGAAGGCTACCAGATTGATCGCGAGCGGCCGTACGCCTACGTTTATCGCAACTGGGTCATTGACGCGATCAATCGCGACCTTCCGTTTGACAAGTTCACCATTGAACAATTGGCCGGGGACCTTTTGCCTAATGCCACCCTCGACCAAAAAATAGCCACCGGATTTCACCGTAACACTCTCATGAATTATGAAGATGGGGTGGACAGGGAAGAGTTTCGTTGCAAAGCCAAAGTGGATCGGGTCGCCACCACCGGCACAGCCTGGCTCGGTTTGACCGTAGGGTGCGCCGAATGCCATTCCCATAAATACGATCCCATCAGTCAACGCGAATTCTATCAGCTTTATGCGTTCTTCAATCGGACTGAGGAGTTGGACCTTCCGGCGCCGCAACCCAAAGATAAAGAAGCCCGTGCTCAAACTTTTATCGAGAGTACGAACCAGGCTAAGACTTGCATCCACCTTCGGGGCGATTTTCTGCGCAAGGGCGATCAGGTGACGCCCGGGGTGCTGTCCGCGCTGCACCCCTTCAAATCGTCCACGGCATCGAATCGATTAGACTTGGCTCGTTGGCTCGTTGATCCGGCCAATCCGTTGACGAGCCGAGTGACGGTGAACCGGATTTGGCAACATTTGTTCGGGCGCGGGCTCGTGAACACTCCTGACGATTTCGGAGTGCGCGGCGAAGCTCCTTCACATCCGGAATTGCTCGATTGGCTGGCCACTGAGTTCATCGCCCGCGGCTGGAGTTGCAAGGCGATGATTAAATCGATGGTGACCTCGGCGACGTATCGCCAGTCATCGCACAGCCGCCCCGAGCTGATGGAGTCCGATCCGCTGAACGTGCTTCTGGCCCGCCAAAACCGTTTCCGGCTCGAAGCGGAAATTATCCGGGATCTTAACCTGTGGGCGGGAGGTTTGTTGAATACCGAAATCGGCGGACCGAGTTTCCGGCCGGTCACTCCGGACGATTTCAAAAAGTTAGGCAGCGCCGGAACTTTCATCTGGGTGGATACAGACGGACCGGCGAAATACCGCCGCGGCCTTTACGTTTTCGCGCAGCGCACCGCGCCTTACCCTGTTTGGTTGACGTTCGATCAGGCAGATCCCAGCGAGGTTTGCGCCCGCCGGGAATGCTCCACCACGCCGCTGCAGGCGCTAACGTTGCTGAACAACCCCGTTTTTGCTGAATGCGCGCAGGGCCTTGGACGCCGGATGCTGGGAATGAAACAACCCTGTAGCAGCCGACCTAAGCCGGCTCACTATTCTCCCTCCGGAAAGGATCAGAGCCGACTTACGTCGGCTGCTACGGAGATTGAGCGGGGTTTTGAGCTTTGCCTGGCTCGGAAGCCCACAAACGAGGAGCTTGTTCGCTTGGAAAAACTCTATGAGGACGAATGGCAATTAGTCTCGAAACATCCGGGTCCCGCCGCCAAGCTGACCGAAGAAGCCCGCTGCGACGACAAGGAGGCAGCCGAGACAGCCAGTTTAACCGCAGTGGCACAAGTGATCCTGAATCTGGACGAGTTTATTAACCGCGAGTGAGTCATTGATGAATGAAATCGTCCAACTGACACGCCGCGATTTTCTGGTTTCGACGGCCCGCGGCGTCGGCGGGCTTGCGTTCGCCTCGTTGCTGGAAGCGGACGGACTTTTGGCCGCGCAGACCAAAAAGGGCGCCCATTCAATGCCTGTTGATCCCCTTGCGGCTAAGCCGCCTCACTTCGCCCCCAAAGCCAAGCAGTGCATTTTTCTGTATATGGAAGGGGGCGTCAGCCAGCTCGACCTGTTTGATGCCAAACCGAAGTTGAACGAATTGAACGGCCAGAAACTGCCGGAATCCCTTACTAAAAACATTCGGTTTGCCTTCATCCAAAAAGAATCGGCGACGCTCCTGGGCAGTCCGCACAAATTCCGCCGCTATGGCCAGTGCGGAATGGAGTTGTCAGAGATGCTGCCGCACCTCGGCTCTTGCGCGGACGACATCGCGCTCATCCGCTCAACCCATACTGAGGCTTTTAATCATCACCCTGGCGAACTGCTGATGTACACTGGCGCGCAAACTCTAGGCAGGCCGAGCGTTGGGTCGTGGATTACGTACGCGCTGGGAAGTCCGTCGCAGAACCTGCCCGGTTATGTGGTGCTTACGGCCGGGCGCGCGGCTAGCGGCGGGAACACCATGTTTGGAAGTGGCTTCCTGCCCTCAACCTATCAAGGTGTGAAGCTGCGCAGCCAGGGAGAGCCCGTGCAGGACCTTAATAATCCGCCAGGCATGACAGCCGAGATGCGCCATTACGGCCTGGATACATTGCGCGATCTGAACAAGATGCGGCTGAAGGTTGTGGGCGACCCCGAAATCGCCAGTCGCATTGCCTCCTATGAGCTGGCCGCGCGAATGCAACTGGCCGCGCCCGAGCTAACGGATCTGTCCGGCGAGGCCAAGGAAACTCTGGAAGCGTACGGAGTGGATCGTGATGCGGGCGGACTGAAAACACAGCGTGGCGGCGGGCCTGAGGCCTTCCAGACCTTCTCGCGGAATTGTTTGCTGGCCCGGCGCATGGTCGAACGGGGCGTGCGTTTTGTGAACATTCATCACGCGTCGTGGGACCATCATAACGACCTGGATGCGGATCTTCTCTTCAATTGCCGGGTGGTGGATCAACCGGTGGCGGCGTTGTTAATGGACCTAAAACAACGCGGACTGTTAGACAGCACGCTCGTGGTATGGGCCTCGGAGTTCGGACGCACGCCCCTCGGCGATAACCGCCCTGGGTTTGCGAGTGTGACGGGCCGGGACCATCATCCCTTTGCTTTCACGGTGTGGATGGCTGGGGGAGGAGTCAAAGGAGGACAAATCATCGGCGCGACCGACGAGATTGGTTGGAACATTGTCAAAGACCCGGTGCACATCAACGATTTCCACGCGACGATTCTGCATCTGTTTGGTCTGGATCATAGCCGGCTCACATACCGTTTCCGGGGGCGCGATTTTCGGCTAACAGATGTCGCTGGGAAAGTCGTGGAACAGGCGATAGGATGAGGTGGCTCAGCGATTCTCATTTTGCCAGCGGCTGGCACAATGGTCCGAAGGACGAGTTCCACGAGTCCCTGATCTCCTGAGTAAATCGGGACTCGTGGAACTCGTCCTTCCCACAGCGCAGGCGGCCCAAATCAAACCACTTCTCGCAACGGCTGGGCGGAGTTTTCCACCAGGTATTGAGGGCGGCCGCTGAGATCCGCCACCGTCACTTTGTTCACATCAATGCCTAGATTGTGATAGAGAGTAGCGAAGACCTCGCCAAAGGCGACCGGCCGCGAAACCGCTTCGCCGCCAAGCCGGTCCGTGGAACCGATAACCTGGCCAGTTTTGATTCCTCCCCCGGCCAGCATGGCGCAAGATACTCGAGGCCAATGGTCGCGTCCGGCCTCTTTGTTCACGGTCGGTGTGCGGCCGAACTCGCCCCACATCACTACCGAAACATCTTTGTCCAGTCCACGCTGGTGCAAATCCTCGATGAGAGCGCTAACACCTTGATCGAGAAGCGGCAGGTCCTGCCGCAAAGCGCCGAAATTGTCGACATGGTGGTCCCAGCGGCTAAAAGCCAAGGTCACACAACGCGCGCCCGCTTCCACTAACCGGCGGGCAATGAGAAAATGCTCCATCATTTTTGGGCCGCCATCATCGCGATTGTTCGGGTCACCTTTCCCATAGCGCTGGCGAACTTTGACATCCTCCTTGTCCACGTCCAGAGCCTCAAGCAACCGGCTGGAAGTCAAAATCCCAAAGGCCTGTTGGTTGAAAGCATCCATGCCTTCCATCATACCACTAGCATCGACGTTCCGGCGGAACCTGTCGAAACCGGCCAGCAACATTTTCCGATCCGACAATCGGTCGAGAGTGATGCCATTCAAAACCATGTCTTCCTTGCCCCCGCCTTTGTTTGGTTGGAACGGGGCATGACCTACGCCAAGAAATCCGGGAATACCGTTATCGGACCACTCAGGGTGGCCCATCTTGGGAGCCAAGCCGACGAAGGCGGGAATGTCCTTATCGACCGGGCCGCAGAGTTTGGAGAGGACCGAACCTAAACAGGGCCATCCGCCAGGAGGCTGATTGCGGGCGGGGCGGCCCGTCAAGCATTGGAAAGCGTTATGATCATCCAGAGCGCCCACCATGGAGCGGATGAGGACCAGTTTATCCATGATCCTGGCCAACCTGGGAAGGTATTCACAAATCTGAATGCCGGGAACCTTAGTCGGAATCGGCCGGAAATCGCCCCGGATTTCCTTCGGGGCGTCCATCTTCAAATCGAAAATGTCCTGTTGAGAGGGCCCGCCCGGCAAAAAAATCATGATGACTGCTTTGTGCGAGCGGCGGATGCCCATCTGCGATTCCGCCTGTAGAAGCTGCGGCAAGGCCAATCCTCCCAAACCGAGAGCGCCAACCTTGAGGAAGTTGCGACGTGAGATGCCGTCACAGAATCGCGCGTTATTGTTTCCGTAAATCGTCAGCATACCTGAGCGTTTGCACTAATCATGGCCGCATTGAGACAAGCATTCCGCAGGCCGAAATTCCTGTCAACCGCCAAAGCGGAAGTACTTAGACCACAGTATTCGACGAGCGAGCGGCGGCCTTTTATTCAGGCTATTTATGAGTCTGGCGTGTCTGCTGGCCAGGAAGCCGGCCATACGGCAGGTTTGGAATTTCGTTGGGAAATCTGCGCTGCCCTGCGCACGCTGACCATTTCACCCCTTGTCATAGCCTGCCTCTGGTTTATCCTGTGGTTCTGTGCAATCGATTGCATTTCATATCGGATCGTTTGAGGTTCACTGGTACGGTATCCTCGTCATGATTGGATTTGTGGCGGGCCTCTGGACGGCCAGCCGCCGAGGAGTGCGCGATGGCTTCGGAGCGCAAGCCGTCCAGGATCTCGGGGCCTGGCTTATCCTTGGCACCATCCTCGGGGCGCGCGTTCTTTACGTGATTTCCTACTGGAAGGAAGATTTCGCTGGGAAACCGTTGCGGGAAATTTTCATGGTGCAGCATGGCGGGTTGGTATTTTATGGTGGATTGATTGGCGCGAGCCTGGCCACCATCATCTACGCGTTCAGGAGAAATCTGCCGTTGTGGAAACTGGCCGACGCCCTGGCGCCGAGCATTTCCCTGGGTTACTTCTTTGGCCGATTGGGCTGCCTGATGAATGGTTGCTGCTACGGGCGGCCCACGAATATGCCCTGGGCGATTCATTTTCCACCGGGGAATCCCACGTATCCAAACGGCGTCCATCCAACACAGCTCTACGAATCCTTCCTGGGGCTTGGTTTGTACGCGGTGCTGGCATGGCTGTATCCTCGAAAGAAGTTCGATGGCCAAATCTTTGCCCTCTATCTAATGTGCTACGCGGTGTTGCGGGCGATTGTGGAGGCTTTTCGCGGTGACTATCCTATTCATTATTTGGGCGGACGGGCGACGCCCGCGCAACTGGTCAGCTTCGGGATATTCACAGCCGGCCTGTTGTTGTATTGGCAATTACCGCGCGGGGATGTTGGAGCGGTGGAAGCGCGTGGAGCGTTTGAGCGTGGAGCGTGAGGATTTGAGTATGGAGCGTGGGAGGTGAGCCATCCATGCTCTGCGCTTTTACTCGGCGGACCGACGGCGGTGGGGAAATCAAAAGTCGCGGTGGTTCTGGCCGAACGGCTCGGGGGTGAAATCATCTCGGTCGATTCGATGCAGGTCTATCGCGGACTGGATCTTGGCACGGCCAAGCCCAGCCCCGACGAAAGAAGCCGTGTCGCCCACCACCTGATCGATGTGGTTGGACTGACAGAGCCATTCGATGCCGGCCAGTTTGCGCGGCGTGCTGCTGACGCGGTGACGGAGATTCAAGGGCGCGGCCGCATTCCGATTTTGTGCGGCGGAACCGGGCTTTATTTCAGAGCTTTTATCCAAGGTTTGGGGGATGCCCCTCCGGCAAATGCATCGTTGCGCAAGGAATTGGAAGCAACGCCCTTGGCCGACCTGATAAAGGAATTGGAGGCACGCGATCCGGCGACCTTCCAAGCCATTGATCACCAAAATCCGCGCCGTGTCATCCGAGCGGTGGAAGTGATCCGCCAAACGGGGAAACCATTTTCGTCTCAGCGGGCCGCGTGGACGGGAGCGGAGAGCACAGGGAGGGCCGAGCACCGATTTTTTGCGCTGAGCCGCCCCCAAGCCGAGCTGATGGAGAGGATTGACGCGCGCGTGGATGCGATGTTCGAGCGGGGCCTGGTCGCCGAAACCGAACAATTGCTGGCGCTCGGCCTGCGGCAAAACCAGACCGCGATGCAAGCGATTGGCTATCGTCAGGTAGCGGAACACTTGCGCGGTGAACGCTCCCTTTCGGATACGATTGCGTTGGTTAAAGTGCGCACCCGCCAATTTGCGAAACGGCAAAGAACCTGGTTCCGGCACCAGGCGCACGCGCAGTGGTTGACGATTTCGGCAGAAGAAAAAAGTGATGAGGTCGCAGATCGTTTAACTCTCCTTTGGAATGAGTAGGCAGGTCGTCAGGGGATGAGGCTTTCTCAGTTCTTCCGGATTGGCCCCGCTCTGGCGCAGTGAGCGCAAGCTAAGAGCATCGTGACGTTTGGCCAGCCGAACTCCCAATTCATCCAGCACCAAATCACAATGAGAAAAGGCCGGAGGTTCTAATCCGAGCGCGCGATAGAGCAGAATTTGGCGGGCCGTCGATTTGAGCAGGTCGGCTCCGCGTACCACTTCAGAGACGCGCATGGCTGCATCGTCCACCACGACCGCCAATTGGTAGGCAGGCACATCATCGTTGCGCCAGACCACAAAATCTCCAAAGTCTTTCCCAGCGACGAAACTTTGTCCGCCCTGGCTGCCGTCCTCAAAAGCGATTACTTCTCCGTCGGGAACTCGGAACCGCCAATTGGCTTTCAGGTCAGAGTTGCCGATTTTGAGTTGAGAGTTAGTGAAAACCGCCGCCGTCAGCCCAGAACTCGCAACTTTGAAGCCGGAACTCTTTTGCCGGCAGGTGCCGGGGTAAATGGGTTCATCCTCGGCTTCATGCGGCGCTTGCAAAGCCCGCAGAACGTCCTTGCGCGAGCAGGCGCACGGATACAGGAAGCCGCCTTCGCGTAGTTGTTCAAAGGCCCTCCGGTAAAAGTCGCCGCGCTGGCTTTGTGTGTAGGGGCCGAAAGCCCCGCCGCAGTCCGGTCCTTCCTGCCATTGAAAACCAAACCAGCGCAAGTCCTCGAGCATCGCCGAAACAAATTCCGGTTTGCAACGAGCTGGATCTAAATCTTCATTGCGGAGGATGAGACTGCCGTTGTTTTGGCGAGACCTCTCCTGCGCCATCCAGAAAGTCCTCGCATGACCCAGGTGCAGATAGCCCGTTGGGGACGGGGCCAACCGCCCGCGGTATTTCAGTTTAACTGTTTTCAAACCAATCCCGGGGTTTGGCCAGCGTCAAGATCCCTACGAGCAGAGCTTCCGTGCCTGCGGGCGGCTCCGAAAAACGGGTCGTTACCAGAACAACCGCGAAATCGTGCAAGGGGCCCTTGCCCGGCTGGGCGAGGCGGAGTGGAATCCAAATGCTTCCCCACCCGGCAGTCTTGCGCATCTCTACACTTCGGCTCTTGATCGCGAGGAACTCCAACGCAACACCAAAACGGGTGCTGGCCCGTGGTCAGGCGGCGAGAATAAACTTGTCGCGGTTTCAGATGCCTCAAAGGACCCTTCGGATGTTAGCGAAAGAACTTTCGAACTATCTCCCTTGGCGTGGCGATGACGGGCGCAACCAAGTCATGAGGGCGGAGCATCAATGTCAGTGCCTCATGGTCGATCGTCCGCAAATGGGCATCGCTGCTCAGGAGGATTGCGCAATCGAGCAGCACGGCTTCAGCCAGGATAGCTGAGTCGTGAACCTCCTCGGCGGGCAACAAACCCCCCGCCAGGAATTGCTCCGTGAGAGTATCAGCCAGATCTTCCCCAAAGGGCAATTCGAGAATCGGCCGGAACCGGCGCTCTCCGCGAAGAGACTTGATGGCTTTGCCGGCGCTTTGACGAACACTCTGAGTTTGCCCGGAATCATGGAGAAAACCTAGCTCGTCCAACACGCCTGGAGGAACCAGCCAATCCGCATTGGGCACCCTGTGATCGATCAAGGCAATGGCATCGAGGACATCCTCCACCTCATCGGCCAAGTCTAATAAAACATTGGTATCAGCCGCCAGACGCAAGTGCTTCGCGGCCATAAAGGAGTTCCGCGGCCCGCCGGCGCAGGCGGCGACGCTCGGAGGGCGTGAGTTTATTCATCAGAGCGCGATGTTTCTCCACCGCAAGGGTACCCGGCGTCTTTTTCTGCGAAATCGTTTTCGCCGTCTTCATGGTCATTTTATATCCCCAGGAGCTCGTAAAGTCAAACGCCGATCCTCGTCCTGGCTAAACAGCACCCGTCCAAGCTCAGTTGCGCGGTCAAGCAGAGCTGGATCCAATAATTCAGGTGTCGCATCCAATTGTGAAGTCAGCACATTCATGCCGCGGTCGCGTAAAGCATCTGAAACAGCCCGGCGCACTGGACAGCTCTGGTCGTCACAAACGGTTGTGGCTCCATGACCAGGGTTGGGGCTCGTCTCACGGTGCCGCTTCCCCCGACTGTGCTCAATTGGGTTTTCCACTTGGTTCAGCGGCTAACAAAGTTGTTGCCAAGGCTCAGAACTCTGATATTCAGGTTCCAAGGCAAGTTTCCTCGTAATGAGCCAGCTAGAAAAAAACAGGTCCGATTCGGTCGAAACGAAAAGAACGCTCATCTACATCGTGGATGATGACGTGCTGCTCTCAGATTTAGCCGAAGCTTCTTTGCAGCCCGATGGGTATGACGTCAAACAATTTCAGGACCCGGAATTGGCGCTGAAAAGCTTCCTCCACGCCCAGCCTAAGCCTGACCTGCTTCTGACCGATTATGCGATGGATAAAATGAATGGGCTGGAACTCATCCAGAAGTGCAAAGAAATCAAACCTGACTTGAAAGCGATTCTCATCAGCGGCACTGCCGGCTCAGAGATTCTCCTCCAAGCTTCCGTGCGGGTGGACCGTTTTCTGGGCAAACCTTATCAACCAGCAGCGCTTTTGGAACTGGCCCGGGCTGTTCTGGCAAGCTGACAAAAACATTTTTGGGGCTCATATTGATGAGGCCGCTGGATGGAATAGAGAAGCGGGACGAACGACTTGATCGCAGCACCCGTTTCTCCGTCGCCCCATCGGATGAGGAGGGAGTTCCCCGAACCGAAACTTCCCGCATTGACCCCCTGAACCGCAGCGGCCGATGTGAATCGGCTCTGATCTTTCCAGGGAAAATAGTGAGCCGACTCACGTCGGCTGCTACGAGGTTCGTGGGAAGGGTTTCCGTGTGAAACAAAGCACTTTAATCCTGACCCTTTGCTTACTCCTGGGCTCGGCCTCGGCAAAGGGCGATACGATTATTTGCGAAGCGGAGGAATTCCAAGCGGTGAAGCCCGGCTGGCGGGCGGAAAAATACGGGGCCAATTACTATGTGGGCACGTTCGGGAACACTTTTCTGAGCCGCAAGGCTTTTCTGGGCGCACCTGAACAGTGCCCTCGTTCCGCCGCCTCTCTTCGAGTCGAGATTCCTTTGGCGGGCCATTATTTGGCGTTGGTGCGTTACGAAGCAGCCTATCGCTTCGAAACCCGCTTTCGCCTCGTCATCGAGCAACAGGGCAGGACGAAATTTGATCGCCTCTATGGAGCGCGTGAGAACGTCAAGGTCTGGCCCTTCGGCAGCAGACTCACCAACGAAGCCTCATGGTATTGGGGCGCTTCCGAAAACATCGTGTGGGAAGGGCATGAGGCCCAGGTCGAATTGGATGCCGGGTCGGCTACTCTGACCCTCATTGCTGAAAGCCAGCCCGAACCGGCCGCCCGGCGCAACGTGGACGTGGTGATGCTCACCACGGAAGCGGCGGACATCCAGCGGCGGATTCAAAAGGAAGGCTATCTTCCGCTTGACGGCCTGCTCACCCAGAAGGGAGACCTTTATCTGAAGTTGCAAAACTACCCGGACGCCGCCCCACTCACCCTGAACATTCCCAATGGCACAGAACATTCTCCGTATTGGGTTCATCAGCGGCAATGGAAACCGAAGGTCGTTTCTGCTGGTCCGGGCGAGTCCAGCGAGTGGATCGAAGTTGGCAGCTTGTTGGACTCCTTGAACGATGGGCAGTGGCAATTGAGCGCCAAAGCGCAGGGAACCCGCCACTACAGTTTGGATTTCGCCATCAAAAACGCCGCTGGGGAATTCCAATCCATCCGCCGTTTCGACAATCTTACCCGCGACATTTCCCTCGCCTATGATGCGGACACGCGCTACTCCAAGCGCATTCGACCTGCGGAGGAAGTGCTTTTTAGCCTGGTTGATTACCTCAAAAACCATCCCGTGAGGGGCCAGGCGCCAACGCGCACCTTGATTTATGGGAGCACTTTTCCGGCCCGGCCCGCAGACACCGAATACACCGCGGCGCTCAAAGATTTCCAGCAGCTCATTGGCGCGACCGCTCTCTCGACCGGTTCGCACGATGACACGCCCCTGGACGGATTGCTTCGCGGCTACATCGATGTGCGCGAGCAGGGACCCAAACAATTGGAATCGCTCTGTCAAAAGCTGGCGGCCGAGGGCCGGGCGGACCGCATCGCCATTGTAAGTTTGGGGGATGAGATCAGCCTTGCCTCCCCGCCGGCCAAGGACCACGCGGGGTTTCGCGCGTGGCTTCAAACGACGGGGCTGAAGCCCGCCGAAGTGGATCCCAGCGCCGGCGAGGACTGGGAAAAAATCGATTACAACAGCTCCGACAAAATGGCGAAGGAAAAACCGGGTCTCTATTATTACTCACAGCGCTACCGGCATCACTATGGCATTGTGGCGCAAAACCAATTGACCGGCGTCTTGCGGCATTGGCTTCCTAACGCACTCATAGGCGCGAATTATTCCCCGCATCATGGCCATTTTTATTTAGGCGAAACCCACCAATGGGTTTCGCTCTTTCGGGAAGGGGGCATGACCATGCCCTGGAGCGAGGACTATATTTACCAGGTGCCCGTAGGCTCTCAGCAAATGAATTTCCTTTCCTTGGACTTGTTCCGCGCTGGCATCAAAGGAAATGCCTCGGCCAAGATTCAGTTCTACGTCATGCCCCATTCGCCGGGAAATACTACGGCCAGTTGGCGCCGGCAATTTTATGGCGACCTGGCGCATGGAGCAAAAATCTTCAACTTGTTCGAGTTCCGGCCCGTGCAGGCGGCCTACACGGAGAACTATTGCAACTCCCCCGAGATGTACGAGGCCATTCGTGAGGCCTTCCACGAGCTGGGCCAGTTTGAAGACATTATCCAGGATGGAACAGTCCGGCCGGGAGTCGCCGGGCTCTGGTTCAGCGATGCCGCCGACATTTGGAATGATAATCGCGCGCCCTTCGATGCCGCCAAGCGCACCCTCTACATTGCCGTTCGTCATCAGCAATGGCCGCTGGATGTGGTCGTGGAAGGAGATGATTTGAGCCTTTACCAACTCATGTTTCTCACGGACCAGCATGTGAGCCGGGCCGCCTCCAAAGCACTGGCCGATTGGGTTCGGTCGGGAGGGCGGGTGTTTGCGACCGCCGGAGCAGGCATGCTCGATGAGTTTAATCAACCCAATAAAGTCTTGCGCGAATTGTTTGGTGTGGAGCAGCAAACGCTGGTGGAAACCAATCGGCCCATCCGCTTTGAAAAACAGGACCTTCCCTTTAGCGCCCCTATGGAGACGGCCCGCTGGCGAAACACGCTGCTGCCGGCCTTCGGCGCTTATAGCCGTATTTCGGTTCGCGGGGCCAAAGTTGAGGGCCAATTCAGGGATGGCACGGCGGCGGTAACCGTCAAACAAACGGGCAAAGGCAGCGCCACGTACTGCAGCTTTCTTCCCGGGCTGACCTATTTCAAAACCGCCATGCCGCTGCGACCCGTGGATCGGAGCAGTCGCGATGATTCGCTCGCTCATTTTATTCCAAGCCAATTTGATCCGGGCGCTTTCAAACTTATCGGTTCGATCGCAAATACAAAACGCCCCATCGTGGCCTCCAACCATCTGGTCGAAACCACACTCATCCAGGCAAAGCAAGGGATGGTCATTTCCTTGAACAACTGGAGCGGGTCCCCGCTGCAGAACCTCTCGGTGACGCTGAATCTCCCGCTCAATTTTCACGAGAGCGTTCTGGCCAGCGGCAACCCCGTCCATCTCACCCGCAAAAAAGCCCAGTCCATCTTTACGTTCAACCTGGAAGTGGCCGACGCGCTGATTTTGCGGTAGGACACGGAGTGGACTCTATTCCGCCACCTTGTCATTATTTGTCTGCTTTCACCCCCGCCATAGCGAGGCGATGGTTCTCAAGGTCGAGTGTTGGCTGGACTGTTTTGCAGAGCGTATTGATCAGGTTTAGGTAGCTGGCCGGTTTGCTCTGCAGCATTTCTCTCAGCGCCTCATCGCCATATTCCCGGATAGCGTTGAAAATCTGGACGGACGCGATCCTCATGCAAGCGCGGTGGATTACACTGGGGTCGATCTCCCCAAGCTCGCGGAGGAGGTCGGCGGCGAATTCCGCCTGAGTTTTGGCCTCGTCGATGGTGGCACCTTTCTTGAGATAATCCTCGTAGCCGCTTTGGACCCATTTGGTGAGGCTCCCGGCATTGAGACCCTGGGCTGTTTCGCCCAATTCCTC
>JBBRPK010000019.1:0-59084 GCA_038228235.1 Verrucomicrobiota bacterium | reverse complement strand
TCAGCGCAGACTGCGTGGCTGTGGCCAGTTTTGGGGTCGGCCGGGCCTGACCCATTTGCTGAAGTTGGGAGTCCTGGTCAAAAACCAAGATCATCAACTCCTTTGGAACTGACTCTTACCAACAACTTCGGGATGCACCGCCCCAACTATGACGAAGCAGTCCCGCTCGGGCGATGCCAACAAAGCGTAGCTGACCCGATAGCGTGGTCCTTTGAGGTCAGGCGACCAGCCCAACAATGAAAAACCGGCCTCCACTGCATCACCAACCCATTGAGCGCCGTAACCGGATGGATCTGGGAATTGAGGCTGAACCTCGGGCCGCGGTTCGTGCATCCCGAGTGCATCTCGTAGTTGACGGAGCGAACCAAGTGGGGCACCATCCGCAAAACGACAATCCTTATGAACATGAATCTTCATCAGCGCCGCTTTGCAATTCCATGCCTTGCGGCTCTCACTCTCCTGACAGTTATTCGCGTCCATGCCGATGTGCGGCTGCCGCATATCATCGGCAGTAACATGATCATTCAGCGGGACGCTCCGATCCCGATCTGGGGTTGGGCCGAGCCGGGCGAAAACGTAGATTGCGAATTGGGCCAGGAAAAAGCCACGGCTACGGCCAACGCGGACGGACGATGGAGTGTTCAATTTGCCGCGCTGCCCGCTGGTGGCGGCCCTCTCGAATTGAGCGTGCGCGGCCACAACACTTTGAAACTCACGGGCATCCTGGTCGGTGAAGTCTGGCTTTGCTCCGGACAGTCGAACATGGAAATGGGTGTCGGGATGTGCAAGGACGGCAAGCAGGAGATGGCGGCGGCGAACAACCCGAACATCAGGCTTTTCCTGGTGCCGAAAAAAACGTCGGGCAAACCGCTCTCCGATGTCGAGGCCACCTGGCGCCCATGCACCCCGGCGAGCATTGCGGAAGGGGGCTGGGGTGGATTCTCCGCCGCCGCCTATTATTTTGGGCGTGAACTTCAGAAGTCTCTCGACGTCCCAATCGGCCTGATCGATTCGTCCTGGGGCGGCACTCGCATCGAGCCCTGGACGCCCCCGAGCGGTTTCGCCGCCGTGCCGGCGCTGAAATCCATTGGTGAGAAAATCCAGCAGGCAGACGCTGACTATGTGAAAGGCTATGCCGCGGCCCTCGATCAAATGGAAGCAAGCCTTGCCACGGCCCGAAAAGCTCTCACGGCAGGCCATCCTCTCCCCGCGTTGCCCCAGCCATCGCTTCACCACGCCCTCGACTCCAATAGCGAGCCGACCGGACTTTACAACGGCATGATTCATCCGCTCGTCCCTTTCGCTATCCGCGGCGCGATTTGGTATCAAGGAGAATCCAACAATGGTGAAGGCATGCTTTATTTCGAGAAGATGAAAGCCCTCATCGGCGGCTGGCGCAAGGTCTGGAAGGAAGCCGAATTCCCATTTCTCTTCGTGCAGATTGCTCCGTTCAAATACGGCGGCGCCCCAACCCAGCTTCCGGGGATTTGGAACGCCCAACTCGCCTCGCTTTCGATTCCCAATACCGGCATGGCGGTCATTACTGACATTGCCACTTTGAATGACATTCATCCGCCCAATAAACAAGATGTCGGCAAACGCCTGGCCTTATGGGCGCTCGCCAATACCTACGGCAAGAAAGACATCGTCTTCTCCGGCCCGCTCTACAAAACAATGAAAGTCGAAGGCGGAAAAATCGCCGTCTCCTTCGACAATACCGGTTCCGGCCTCGCCACCCGCGACGGCCAGGACGTGACAGATTTTGAAATCGCGGGCGATGACGGAAAGTTCGTCCGCGCGCAGGCCAAGATTGACGGCGAGCGGGTCCTCGTGTCCGCGGATATGATCCCCGCGCCGGCCCAAGTGCGTTTTGCATGGGATCAATTGGCCCAACCGAACCTGATGAATAAGGAACAGCTCCCGGCCTCGCCCTTCTCGTCCGCTGAACTTCCAAAATAACTGTGCGGAACCGCGGCTTCCCATCGGCCCCGGTTCATGTTACATCCCAAACATGAAACGATCATTGTTCTCTCTGCTGTGCGGCTCGATCCTGATTTGTTCAGGCGCTTCCGCAGCCGATTCCACCGCCAAAACTGGCCTTGGGCCCAGCTTCAAAGGCCCCATTGGCCTCCAACTCTATAGTCTCCGTGCGGATTTCGCCAAGGATGTCCCCGGGACGCTGGCCAGGGTGCGCGCCTTCGGCATCAAGAATGTGGAATTGGCCAGCACCTATAATCTCTCGCCCGGACAATTCAAAAAATTGCTCCAGGCCAGCCATCTCAAGCCCATCAGCGGTCACTTTCCCTACGAACGCTACCGCGACGATGCGGAAGGCGTGGCGAAGGATGCCAAAGCCCTGGGCCTGCGATATGCCGGCTGCGCCTGGATTCCGCACAATGGCGATTTCGATGAGAAGACCTGTCGCGACGCAATTTCTGTGTTCAACCGCGCAGGGGAAGCGCTCGCCAAACAGGGTGTGAAGTTCTTCTATCACACGCACGGTTATGAATTTCAACCTCACGGTCAGGGCACCCTCTTCGATCTATTAATGAAGGAAACGAAGCCTAAGTTTGTGCGATTCCAGATGGACATCTTTTGGATCGTCCATCCCGGCCAGGATCCCGTAAAGCTTCTCGCCACTTACGGTTCGCGCTTCGAGTTGATGCACTTGAAGGATATGAACAAGGGTCTTAAAGGCGATCTCACGGGCCATGCGGATGTAACCAATGACGTGGCCTTCGGCACTGGCCAGATAGATTTTCCGGGCATTTTGAAGGCCGCCAAACATGCCGGGGTGAAATGGTACTTCATCGAGGACGAATCGCCTAACGCCGCCACTCAGATTCCGCAAAGCCTGCGCTATCTGGAACAAGTCAAATTCTGAAAAACTAACACCACAAGAGAGGCGGCGAGCCTTGCGCGCCTGTGGCAGTTCAAGTCATTTCTTCATGAGCCAGATTTCTGAAACCTGGCATCCACGGCCATTGCCACCGAGGCCCTGTTCGCGGTACCAGCTCAGGTTCAGTTCGCCGGTTTGCGTCGCTTCCCACGGAACCTCGAACTCCATCGGTTTGAAGGGCAATTCCTTGGTAATAAACGGATGGATCTCAATGTGTTCGTTGGCTACAAGACGAATTTTTTTTCCTGGACTATCGCCACCATAGACCACGCGGATTTTGTAGCGCTCTTTGGGGTCGAGGTCCGGATAGCGCATTTTGAGAGGGGCATCAAAAAGCGATTCGGCATGATTAATCCAGGACAAGCGGCGCGCTCCCAAAGGTTTTTCGTCCGGTTCATCAGGGGCCAAATCTTCCTCAAATGCGGCTCGCGCGCCTGTCAACGACCCCGGATCGTCCTCAAATTGAGGACCGCGGACCAGATGCGGCTGACGCGCGATGTTGCCCAGGTCATCGTAGAAACCGCCAGGGCCGGGATTAGTCCACTCCAGGATTTCCTGGATTCCTTTGAGCCGAAACTGTTCCGAGGCGAGCTTGCGAAGCGCGCGAAATCTTTCCTTGAGCCAGCGCCGGTTATTCAGAGGATAGTCCAGCGTGTCGAGCATAGCGCCTCGATCCACCCCGATCGCTCCATATTTTTCCACGCTCAATTGCGCGCGGATGCTTTGATAAAGGGCCTCAGCCAGTTCAAAAATTCGCGCCCGCAACTCGGGAGCTGCTCGTTGTTGCACGGCCGAGTTCAGGATCTTCTCCGCGCCGGCCATCGCTTCTATTGCTCCGGTGTCATCCTTCTTCTCACCGGAATTGCGGGTCATAGTCTCGCGCAGGCGTTCGAGCGCGCGATCCTCCAGGGCCGTTTCATAAAGCAACCGCCGGCGGATATAGGCATCGTAGTAAGCGCGGAAGAGCCCCTGTTGAAAGCGCCAATTCTTCAAGGTTTCCGGCGCGGCCGATTTTTCCATTGCCTCAAACTGCTCGAGGGTGGTCTCGACTCCTTCGTTGGCCAGCAATGGGCCTTGCCAGTTTTTCTCCAGCGCGAGCAGGCCCTGGGCAAATTCATCGGCATAGGCTTCGCCAATAAAATAACGGCTGTATTGTCGCAGGAGGTCCGGAACCGGCGACTCGGGATTCCAGCCGAGAGAACTCCAAATGGCTTTGTTGACGTCGTCATTGCACCCTTCCGAGTAAGTGAGAAACCCAATGGTGTTAGACTGCGTGGCCCGGAAAATTCCCACCTCGCCTATGGGACGAGGATTGATGCACTCACGGGCCTCGGTGATGGCAAAGGCGGTGTCCCAATCCGGCACCGGATATTGGCACTGCCGCGAATGTGTGATGTCCGGGTAATGGCGAATGGGATACTGCGCCGGGAGTGCGGCGCGTAATTTGGGCAGGCTCATCCGAGTCTGTGGACCGAAAACCACGCCACTCAGCCAGGCCGGCTTTTGTTCGGTGAGGATGTTTAAGAATTCATCAAGCCACGGCTGCGTAAAACTCTGCGGTGAAACCCACATCTGCGCTCTTGGATGGTAGCGGAGAAGGTTCTGCGTCTGTTTCTCGAGCAAAGCCATCAGGTATTTTGGCTGCGTGTGTCCGGGGTCGCCGCCGGGCACAAACACGGCGTCCAGCCGCGGCAATTTTTTGAAAACCTCGCCCCATTCCTGCACCGCGAACTCGACCGCTTTCGGATTCGAATAATCTTTATCCATCGCCGGATACCAGATCCACACATCCAATCCATAATCCTCTGCCAGCTTCGACATGCCGATCATCATTTCCATTGGTGGCCGGGGAAAATGCGGACTCGTCGCGTCGTCATCTGAGCGCGGCGGGATCAACTCAATGGCATTACAGCCAAAGACGATCAAATCCCGGAAATACTGCTCCCAAACGTCCAGGTCCCAGGCATCATAAGAATTCGTCTTGGGCCGGTAGCCCAGTTGGTGTCCGCGCAAAGGATACCTGGGCGCGGTCACCAGCCTGAAATCATCGTCCAATGTGACGTGCCCAGCAGTCATGTGCAGCGCGCGCAATAGTTGGCCAACTCCGAACATCTCGCCCCGAACATCATTGCCGAGGATCAGCACAGCGGGAGGCGAGGCGTTCGCGACGATTTGGATTTGAAACGCCTCCGGCGCGTTGCGGATTGAACCTGCGCGAAGCCGCGTTTGGTAAGGCTCCGGCCACGCGAGGTCTGGAGAAACCTTGCCAAGAGCAATGACGGGTTTAGCTGAATCGGGCCACGTCGATTGGGCCAGCCACCGGATTTGGGTCCGCTTTTCAACTTCTTCCACCAGCATCGTTACCGTTTTCTTCTCGGCGACCGAGGCATCGGGCGGAAAAACGATGATGGCGCTGCTGAGGTCCAGAGCAGGCGCCTGAGAAGGCAAGCCCCACAAAATAAGGGGCAGCAGCCATTGCAAGTGGAACGTTCTTCTCAGAGCCTGCTTTAAAATTGCGTGGGGTCCTGCGGCGAGTGATTTTGGCTGTGGCCAAGGCGGCGAGGCGGGAGCATCCCCGCACCGGGCCGTGATGGCCGAGTCAACGCAAGCCGCAGACAAAAGACCCGCCGCCCGGAGGGTTTTCGCGGAAAAGGCCCGCTGGCTTTGTTGCTCCTCGGTCACAGACCCCTGGCGGGTATGCTCGCTCGTCGCGCCTCGCCAGCCAGCCTTTTCCGCGAAAACAGAACCACACGGAATTTTAAAACAGGCTCTCAGTCGTTTCATGCTTTCATCGATGCCGTTCCAGTATTTCGATGCGGCGGTCGTAGCGAGTCTCTTTGAGCGACTCGGATTGGAGTTTAGCGCGCACAGAGTGTTAATCCATCAATCCGGGTCATTTTGCAAGCCTTGTCAGGGTGAAGCGAAATTATCGAGTTAATTTAGCTTTCCATGCGGGCAATCAATCCGTTATACCCTGGCAAAACTCATGAATTACTTGACACCTCGAAACAGACGTACCCTTTCGCCTCGCCTCCCCCTGGCCAGTGTTTTTTTGATTTTTGCTATGAATGCTCTCGCCGCAGATCCAGCGCCACTCCGAGCGGGCATGATCGGCCTGGACACTTCGCATGTGCCTGCGTTTGCAAAAATCTTCAATAACCCAAAAGCCGCGGGCGATCTCGCAGGCCTTCGAGTCGTGGCGGGTTATCCGGGCGGCACGGACATTCCGGCCAGCCGCGACCGCGTCGGAAAGTTCACTGGGGAGTTGCGCGGGATGGGCATCGAAATCGTGGAGACGATTCCCAAGCTGCTCGAGAAAGTGGACGTGGTGCTGCTGGAGAGTGTGGATGGGCGGATTCATTTACAAGAGGCACTCCCGGTGTTGAAGGCTGGGAAGCCGATGTTTATCGATAAGCCGTTGGCCGGCTCGCTGGCAGATGCCATCGCGATCCTGGAGGCAGCTAAGCAACTGAATGTGCCATGCTTCTCCAGCTCTTCGCTCCGGTTCAGCCCCGGCATCCAGGAAATTCTAAGAAACCAGAAAATGGGCACGATTGCCGGGGCTGTCACCTGGGGGGACTGCTCCTACCAGGAAGGCACACCTGATATGTTTTTCTATGGCATCCATGGCATCGAGCCTTTGTTTGCTCTCATGGGGACGGGGTGTGAAACCGTGACG
Source organism: Verrucomicrobiota bacterium (assembly GCA_038228235.1). Lineage (GTDB taxonomy): Bacteria > Verrucomicrobiota > Verrucomicrobiia > Limisphaerales > JBBRPK01 > JBBRPK01. The sequence goes on along the minus strand of JBBRPK010000019.1, from coordinate 52,506 downwards.
CGCATCCAGACCAAAGATACTGACTTGGTTTCAGGCGTTTGGAAGGATGGCCGCGTCGGGACCTACCGCGGAATTCGTCACAACAAGTCAGAGTTCGGGGCAATAGCCTTCGGCAGCAAAGCCATCGTTCAAGCCGGCAAGGAGGCGGGCTATGAGGAACTCTGCCGTGAGATTGGCCGGTTCTTAAAAACAGGCAAATCACCCGTTCGGGGCGAGGAAACGATTGAGATCTTTGCTTTCATGGAAGCGGCCGACGAGAGCAAGCGTCAAGGAGGTGTGCCGGTGCCGCTGGCCAGTGTCATGGCCAAAGCCAAAGCGGAGGCTGCAACGAAGCTGGCAAAGTAGTTCCCGGCGGAACTCCTTCTTCCAATCAGAAGATCACCAGGCGCTCTCAAAGTTCGCGAATGGGGCCGGGGCGGTTGTACACCCCATTGACGATCCTCCCATGGTAATTCAGGATGCAAGAATGAAACTTTGCTTCCACTCCACGAAAACCAATAACCCATTGTTGTTATGAAAGTACTGATCCAGAATCCGCTCACATTCTCCTATCTGCAAGCTCCTGGCCGATGGACTTCCGACGTCAATGCCGCTCTGGCTTTCAAAGACAGCAGCAGTGCGTTGCTATTCTGTGCGGAGCATGGCCTTTATGATTCGCAAGTGGTGCTGAAATTCCCCGACCAAAGGTGTGACGTTGAGATTCCGGTCTTGATCGGGTTGCCAGGAGGCAGGCAACCCGACTCCTATGAAAGATCCCAGGCGACCCTCGCGCCATAATTTGCGCCTCAGTTGCCGTCTCTTTCGCCCACCCGCTCAACGGGTTTGCAAACGATAAAATCGGGATTGGTTGGTGGCTGGGAGGGGAAGGACGCAAAGGTTATTGGAGACTGCAGGCGCAGTTGGCACCGGAATCCATTGGAGCAGGTTCGTCGTGGTGTAAAGTTCATAAAGTGCGGCTTCCGAGGGCCACTTCAGAATAATCGTGCCGCCGGCATTGGTAACTGCGAGAGCCACCTGCGATGGTACGGCGGCCCTGCCCCACAACTCGAAATCGAATCCAACGTCGGCACCGCTCGGAGAATCCTGATGAATCTCTATGGCAATGACATTGGCTCCGCTGATGAGAGAAAGTGGACTGAGCGCGTTGGTGAGGAAATTCGTTTCTGTGGGGCCGCCGATGGCGCTGGAGGCCACTGTGCCGGACATGATCGGGCCGTCAGGCATGTTGTCGCGCCAGACTTCAATTCCATTGAGATAAACCACTGCGCCATCGTCGCGCAGGAGGCGGGCAGTTAGGCTTTCCACCAGACTGGCATCAGGAACGTAAAAGGCGCGCCGGAAATAAGTGGTGATGTATTTATTTACTGGATTCGAGCCAAAGCCGACGACGGTTGTTTCGTGGCCGCTGCCGTAGCCGAGTTGAGCGAAGCCATTTTTCCAGCCTGCATCGTTGAAATTGTTGCCACGCCAGGCGGCGCCCTGGTCAGTGCCATTGTCCAGGTAACGCCAGAGCGCCCCAGCGGGCACCAGCATCACATTGGCGGCGGTGAGATTGGTGGTGACTGTGATGACGAAAGTTTGCGCATCGGTCATGACAGGGATGCCATTATCGGTCACTCTCACCGTTACATTGTAACCGCCCAGCGCTTGAGTTGGCAAAGGGGTCCAAGTGAAAAGGCCAGTGGCGGCGTTGATGTTCGCTCCAGGTGGCGCGCCCGGATCGAGTGAGAAAGCGAGTGATTGGTAAGGCTGGTCAAGATCGGTGGCTCTCGCCGCAAAGCTCAGCAGCCGGCTTCGGGCAACGTCTGTGTTTGCAATGCCATCCAGCATCGGCGGATTATTGTCCTGCAAAGGAGTGAAATTATTTTGCGGAATCACCTGCTTGGATTCCCCAGGAGGGGCCCACATCAGGACCATCGTGGCCGGCCGGGTGGTATTGAAGTAATCGAGGGTGATCCGGTACAATTGCCCCGCCACGAGAGTGACAGTGGCGCTGTTTTCAGTGGCCGTATGCGGGGTCCAATTATTAATGAGGTTCGTAAAGTTAGCTCCGCCGGCAGGCAGCGCAATCGAGAAGCGTACTCCGCCTGCGCTCAGGGTGTAGAAGGTGTAAGTGCCCCCCTGTTTCGCGCGCAGCTTCCCGGTCCAGTTCGCCGAAAATGCGCCCGGCAAAAGTGTTGGATCAGGAGTTGAGTTAGATGAAGCGCCCCATGAGAAATTGACCGCCCCATCAATGCGGGTGAACAGGTAATTCGTCAAGTTGGTCCCGGTTACATAGGAACCAACCAGACCGCTCGCCGCCGGATAAAGTTGAGTTTGAGGAATGATTTCCTTGAGACGTCCGGGTTGGGTCCACCACAATTGCGCCACTGCGCTGCCGGAGTCTTCGAAATATTCCATCCTCAGATCGTAGTATTCCCCAGGCAAAAGAGTGATCGCGCCCACGTCCTCCTTCGTGCTGTGCGCGTTCCAGTCGTCCACCAGCAATTGGCCGTTGACCCAGAGGCGCGCCCCTCCGTCCGACACAACGTGAAACAGGTGCAGCCCGGCGTGTTCGGCCTGAAGCTTCCCCGTCCAGCGCACTGATAAATGATTTGTGGGTCCTGTAGAAAAATTGACCGTCGGATCGGTGCGGTTTCGCGCCAGGCTCACGAAATTCAAATTGGTATAATATTGGCCGGTTAGGCCAACGCCTGTGCCAAGGGGTTGGGGATTGTAAACCGAAAAGGCCACCGGCGCACTCGTCGAACTGAGGCCCGCGATATCCGTGGCGACGGCGCAAAAAGTGTATTGACCCGCGCTCAGGTTTGAAAGGGTAACGCTATAGGGCGCCGTGGGCAACTGAGCAACTCTGGTCGGGCCGATATAAAAGTCCACATTCGTCACAGGGCCATCCACGTCCTGGGCGTTGGCAGCGAGCGCGACGGCGGCCGGCGCATCGAAGACGCTCCCGTCCACCGGATTGGTGATTACAACCGAGGGTGGCACTCGCCCCAGAGCCAGGATCAGTTGAGGCCGATTTGCGACGGCGCCACTTTCCTTCGAGGCATACGCAGTGAAAGCCGTGTTAGTGCCGCCCGTAGAAATGCGCACCGAGAGTTTTCCATCCGCCGCGGCCGCCTGTTGCGCCAGCGCCGTCACCGGCGCCTGCACTGGCGCGCTCGTCGTCGGGACTAACCAGCGAGTGAATTCAGAAGTGGAGGAAGGCTTGTTGTTCCAGGTAATTCCTGTTTCGTTCCATGAATTGTCGGTGGTTAACGACAAGGCATGCCAAAGCGAGCTCTGAACAAAAGGGGCGACAGGAACAAGCCTCAACGTGGCGCTGAAAATCATGCCTGGAGCGGGCGGCAAGTCGAAGCGCAAATAGGCCTCGCGCGTCAAATTGGTGCTGCTGCTGTTGGTTTTCACGATCAGGGACGTGGTAGCGCCAAAATTGACATTCGCATTGGTGCCGCTCTCGACGTAAGCATCTGCCACGGGCGAAAGAGTGATCGTCTGCACGGGGCCGGCAAAAAATCGGGCATGAAAGGTTTGCCCGCCCGCGCCATTTACGTTGACCGCCAGCTTGATCGTGGGATTAGTCTGCACTACGGTCACAGACGGGTCCCACGAGAGGGCAGCCATCGCGGTGACATTGGTGATTTCCAGATTGATAATCCCGGTATTGGTTTGGGTAGGGTCGGAAACCCCAATTTCGAGGAAACTTCCATCGTTTCGGAGGATGACCGATGAGGCCTTATCCACAGTGATGCCACCCAGACTGTTGCTGTCCTTCCAAAAATTGACCGCCGTAAGACCGAGAGCCGCCTCCTTCACGCCCTGCATGGCACTGGTGTTCTTCAGGATGACGATATTGGGATTGGCGGCATAACTGGCCACCTGGGCAGCGGTTTGACCGGGCAACAAAACGTAAGCATAAGTGGCATTAGACGGATTGACACCGTGATCGAACCAGACTGTGAGATAATTGCGCGTGCTTCGATTGGTGGCGCCATAGGTAATATTCAGATCAGAGAACGCCCCGGCGCGCGGTTCGCGGAGCGCCTTCACCGTCGCCGGCTGCGGAAAAAAGTAGCCGATGTCCGCTCCGGGCACAGTGCCCGCCAGGTGTCCCCAAACTATATTGGTCAAGGTTTCTGACCAACCGACTGAGGAGGGCTTGGTTGCGCCGTTGACGGTAAAGAGATTGTTGCCGTCCACGGCGAGCCGGCGATTTTCAACGATCGTTTCGATGTTGAAGTTGTCAGTGCTCGTGATGCTTGAGCCGAGACAGACAATTTCGTTGCCAAACATAAACCATGACTTTCTGGCGGTGAGGCTGCTGTTCCACGCGTTAAGCTGCATCCCGGAAAGGCCGTAGAGACCTTGAAGGGAAGCGCCTCCCACCCAGTCATTCGGACTGAGATAGCCTTGACCCGAGCCGTCCGCGCGCGGCTGGGCGTCCACTGTCGTCCCGGGCAAGCGGTAAGGATTGATTGTGGACCAGAAGTCATCCGCAAATTGAGCCAAATCCGCGTTGTAAAGATACGTCATTCCATCGCCGGTGTACCAGCCTTTGAGGTTTTCGCCTCGGATTGACTCGAAATTGCCGCTCCGGCTGGAAGACATGGAGACCGCAAAACCCCAGCCGGGTCGCAAATGGAGCGCTTGATCCATGCGCGAAAACTGATAGTGGCGCAGCAACTGCCCCGCAGGGATTACCGCGGGGTCGTTCATGACCGCGGCGGCCCAGACATTAAACGGTGGTGACTGATTCTGGATGAAGTCCCGGTAGGTATCCGTCTGGATCCAGGATTTAACCAGACTTTTATAGGCCGCGGCATCGGCCGGGGGGGCGAATTGGGCAATGCGCAGAATCGAGCCTATCACTCCGTGTCCTTCCACATGGTCATCGCCCTGTCGTGAGTAATAGCGCCCGTCCGTCATTTGCATAAGGGCGCCCCGATAAATGAACGGCTCAAACGAATCATAAACCCAGCGGAACAAATTTGTCTGCTGAGGGTCAGTGATTTGCCAGCTCGAGCCGGCCAAAAGTTGTATGAGTGGACCGAGAGTGCCGATCAACTGAGCGCCATAACCGCCGTTGTAAGCGAAGATTGAATGAAACACAAAGGAGCCATCGGGATAAAAGCCATCGCCGCTGGTGCTATAAGGGAAGACGTCGCTGAGAGCCTGTTGCCCGTTGGCAATCCTGGCAGCGCTCTTAGCCACCACTCCGCTTACGGCTGCGACGGAGGCCTTCCACACCTTATTGGCCGAGGTTAATGGCACGGGCGTGAAAACCGAGTTGGTAAAGTGATCGACCGTATTCATGTAGTTGGCGATTTGCGCGACGGAGAGGTTGCTGTAAAGGAGCACGGCGATGTCATTCAAGTTCAAAGGTGTGCCGATCTCCCAGTCGAACCAATTATCGTATTCGTTGGTAATTCGTTCGTTGTAGTAGTTCGTGTACATCCAATCCAGGCCGCTGATGATGGCGCTGCGCAAGGGGACGTTACTCTCCAGGCTGGAGCCGTGAACCGCGTAGCCCATCGCCATCGCTCGCAGGCGAGTATAAGTGCCGGTGATGTCCGACGAAGTAGTCCCCAGATGGTTCAAATCGTTCCACAGGTTTGTCCGGTTAGCGTTCGTTTTCATGGAACTCCACTCGTTTTGGGCAGTGGCGCCCACGGTGGAAATCCAGCCGGAATACTTCGGGTCCGCCAGGCTCGCATTCGTGCCAAAAGTCAGCATGTCCCGCCATTTGAGGCGTAACGTGTCGAACTCGTCTGCAAACGAGGAGAGCGTCCCGCCAAGTATTAGGGTGAGGAGGTAGAACCCGGAAGGGAACCGCCAACGCCTGAATCCCGCTAAAAGAGAGCCTAATGCCAAATGTCTCAAGCGCGGGCGCAAAAGGGGGCGCCTATTGGAGTTTTGCATTAAAATATCTTTTGCCATTGTGGGTAAAGCAATTTGCCATCAATTCCAGCGCTGTCTAGCGGCAGCTTTTCTGAGAATTATTTGCCCTTCCCTGGAGGTGCTTCCCGGGGAACATCCTCGCCCAGGGACCGTCCAAGCTGGGCGCGGGCCACCGAGTAGTCGCGCAAGGCGTTGATTTGTGTAGTGCGGGCTTCCGTCAGCGAAGTTTGGGCGCTTAACACATCGAGTTGGGTGCTGCTGCCCGCATCATAGCGGGATTCGGCAAGGCGCAACGCCTCTTCAGCCCGTTCCTGAACCCTTTTTTGCGACTCAAGGACCTCCCTCGCCTCCATGAAGGTGGAATAGGCAGTGCGGACTTCCAATTCCACCCGCCGCGTCGCCTCGTCTGACTCAATCACCGCCTTCTCGTAGTAAGCTTTGGCCTCCATGACCTTGCCTTTGGTGAGGTTGCCGTCGAAAATATCCCAGTTGAACTCCACTCCGGCGATGCCTCCGGAAACGTCGCGGAGAATTTCATCAAAGTAACGGCTGTTGTGCGCTCCGTAACCGGCAAAGAGACCGATTCTGGGCTTATAGCCAGCCTTGGCCACGACAATTTGTTCCTTGCGCAGGCCCTCCGTTTTGCGAAAAACGCCCAGTTCGGGCCGCCGCTCCAGAGCCTCGGCGATGGCGGCCGGAAGTTCGATCTGATACGGTGGCGACTCAAGTTTGCCCGTGAGGGTGATCGGAATATCTTCCCAAATATTGGCAGGGATGTTGTATCCGAGCAAAGTGGCCAGATTGTTTTTGGCGATGAGGTATTGGTTCTTGGCGCGGATTAACCGCGGACGCGCGCTCGCCAATTCGACTTCCGAGCGCAGCACATCGAAGCGTGGCACCGTCCCGGCCTCGAAACGGTCATTGCTGTTTTTCAGCGATCTGGTCAACAAGGCGACCGAGGCCTCTTGCACCACAATATGCTGCTCGGCCTGAACCACATTGAAATAGGCAGTGCGCACTTGGAGCAGCGCGTCCGCCACCACGGCATTGTATTGATAAAGCGCTTGCTGGCGGGTCAATCGGGCGATTTGCCACGCCGAACGAATGCGCCCTCCTTCGTAGATGGTCTGGATGATTCGCAACTCCCCATTCCATTGTTCTTTTGGAGGGTTCACGCGCGCCAGATCCTTGACGGGGAAGGGAAATTTCTCCACCGCTTCGTCATGGGTGTAGCCGCTGGTTCCGCGCACTTTCGGCAAAGCTATCGCGCGCGTCTGAACGACGACCCCCTGAGAAACCTCCAGATCACTCTGGCCCTTGCGAATGGAAGCGTTCTGGAGGAGGGCCATGCTGATGGCGTCAGCCAGCGACATTGGTTGAGCCAGCCAGACAGGCGCAGCGGCGGCAGCATTAGTTTGTGCGGCGAAGGCTGGAGCCGGGTGAAGGAACATTCCCGCCACAAACATCAGCAACCAGGCATAACGGACCACCACCGGGAGCAGGGAATATTCCTGGCCGAAGGCCAAAAATGGGTCTGCCGATGGGATATTCGAGGACTTCTGCATCATATCAATTTGGAGATCAAGCAAAACTGGTGCCCAAACACCCAAATTCGACTCCTAATCGAATGCGGAACCAGCAATTCTGTCGGAAACTGGTCCTCAGTCATTCAGGGGCTGCGTCCTTCGTCTTTTACCGGGATCGTCCGCACGGTTTCTGACTTTCGAACCTCGTTCAGGACACCTTGCCAGGTGAGGGCTTCGCTGGAGCTGCTCGCGCCCAGACGCAGCGCCAGGGGTTGGTATTGGTCCTCAAAAAAGGCGGCCAACTCGAAAACAAGCCGCGCCTCGCGAGGATCGAACGCCGTGCCCCGCGAAAACCCCTTCTCCCCGGCTTCGGCCCGCTTCTCATCGAATTTAACTTTGGAATGGACCCACTCGGCATGGGTCTTGTTTCCTTCGCAATAAGGAACAAGAAACTCTATCGATTTATGCAGTGAAGCTCCCGTCGGGGCTCCATAACCGTAGAGGTCGATCCCATTCTGCCGGGCAGCCAGGGCCAAACTCAACAGTGGCTCGAGATCATAACAATGATAACGCAAGGCGTCTCGTTGATGAAAATCAAAGCTGGAACCATCGGGATCGAGGTTTATTTCGATCTGTTTTTTAAAACCCTGCGCCGCCTTTTCAATTAGAGGCTTGTCATCCAACAGAAAGCCAATCAGGCCTACAATTTTCAAGCGATGGCTATTCCAGTTGTTCATGCGGGTGACAGATTTTGTTTGGGAGCTTTGCAGTTCCAGCGCCGCCATTTTGCGCAACCAATGCTCAACCAACCTCTGCTCTTTCTCAGAAAAAGTGGCTCGGGTCAGATCATAGGCGATGAATAACGGCTCCAGCTTGGTCTCATCAACCGGCACCCCGGTGGGTTGGTTTACTTTCGCCCACTGGAGAATGATCCGGCGGACGGCGTCGCTGTATTCGGTTCGAGATGTGACTGCATAGACATACCCGAGGGCATAAACTTTTTTCATGTCCTCCAGGCTGGCGCGCGAGCGCACTTTGAGCGGATCGCTGCTGAGCTTTCCCGCCGTGCCAAGCCTGACGATGGGACTGCCGTTGGCATCGAGACTGGCATCCGCTTTTCGCTTCAGATTCTGGAACTGTGTTTTGGCTGCCCCGTCCGACTCGACGAGCTTGATCAGAGCAACTCGCTGGGAATCGTTAAGGCTGATGTTGGAAGCAAATGCCGCCAATGAGCCAAGCAGCAGAGCTGGGAGAACCCAGAAGGCAATCAACATATGTGTGACCAGAGAGGATGGTTTAACCATCCGTAACTCTAATCCATTCTTGCAATTCAGCCAGAGTTTTCATCCGGCCCTAATCACGGGGCCCGTGACAAAGTAAAGGGCCACCCGTCGGCCGAACCGCGCCAGAGCGATCTCCACGTCTCCCACGTACTCCCAAGAGGGAAATCCTTTACGTTGTTAATGGCCCTGACCCAGGCCCGGAAACCGGAGGAAGCGGATTTGACCTCGAACCGGTTTTTTCGCACACTGCCGCATGGCGAATTCCTTTGGTCACTTGTTTCGCATCACTACCTGGGGGGAATCCCACGGAGGGGGTGTGGGCGTCGTGGTCGATGGTTGCCCGCCTGGGCTGGAACTTTCGGAAGCAGATATTCAACCGGATCTGGATCGCCGCCGTCCCGGCCAATCCAAAATCGTCAGTCCGCGCAAGGAAGCGGACACGGTGCAGATTTTGTCGGGCGTTTTTGAAGGCAAGACGCTCGGAACCCCTATTTCCATGTGGGTGAAAAATGAGGACGCCCGCGCGGAGGCCTATGTCGAGATGGCGACAAAATTTCGGCCCTCTCATGCGGATTACACTTACCTCGCCAAGTTTGGAATTCGCAATTGGCAAGGGGGCGGGCGAACCAGCGCGCGCGAAACCATTGGCCGAGTAGCCGCCGGCGCGGTCGCCCGGAAGGTGTTGCGCGAGCGTTATGGAGTCGAGGTTCTGGCTTACGTGAAACAAGTGCAACGACTGGCCGCTCAAGTCGATGTCAACAAAGTTACGGCGAAGGAAATAGAAGCTAACATCGTTCGCTGTCCCGATGCCGCGGTGGGGCAGAGGATGATTCACCTGATCGAGAAAACACGGCAGGCAGGCGATAGTGTCGGGGGCATTGTCGAGGGTGTGGCGCGAGGCGTTCCCCCTGGATGGGGTGAACCGGTATTCGACCGTTTGGAAGCGGATTTGGCCAAGGCCATGCTGAGCCTCCCGGCGTCAAAGGGTTTTGATATCGGCTCTGGCTTTAGCGGGATTCTTCTGACGGGCACGCAGCACAACGATTCCTTCCGCATGAAAGGCGGCAAAGTGCGCACCACCACCAACCGCTCCGGCGGAATTCAGGGCGGGATTTCGAATGGGGAAACCATCTATTTCCGCGTCGCCTTCAAGCCAGTGGCCACGGTCATGCACGAGCAACAAACCGTGGACACCCAATTCCAGAACACCACCATGAAAGGCCGTGGCCGCCACGATCCGTGTGTGTTGCCGCGGGCCGTGCCCATGGTCGAAGCCATGACCGCGCTGGTGTTGGTAGATCACGCTCTCCGTCAAAAAGCCCAGTGCCGTTGAATTAGAAGATAGCAGTGGAGCGGGGAAGCGGAGTAAAGTCCGCCCCCCTTAATTCAATGGCGCCGAGCTCAGGGCCTCAGGGAGGCACGATCTACCGTTGGGTCATCGTCCAACAAACCTCCCCAACCCCGAAAGCCTTCGGGGTTGCGGCCATTCCCTTCCGGAGTCGCGCTCCGTACTCGTCCAATTTCCTGTTGCATATGCAACAAAAGCTTGTCATGGGTCATGGCCCGTTGAACGTGCGCGGTTGCCGGTTCCCGCTTTTCGCTGATGCCAGAAGGCATGGAAAACACCTTCACAGGAAAACCAGGATCTGGATTCTCCAGTGACCTTGATAAACGGCTCGACTTGGCGCCACCGTGAGAGTTGAATTGAGATCAGCATGAAACAATTCGCCTTCCTCCTCGCCACCCTGTTCCTGCTCCCCCTGGCGCTGGCACAACCCGAAACCACTGCTTCCGCCCACGCCAAACTCAACGTGAAACGGGACATCCCCTACGCCGACTCAGCCGACCCGCGGCAAAAAGTGGACATCTACGCGCCGGCGGGGGCGAAGGATCTGCCAGTGGTGTTCTGGATTCATGGCGGCGGCTGGCAGGCCGGCGACAGGTCGAGCGTTCAGCTCAAGCCGCAGGCGTTCGTGGACAAGGGCTTCATCTTCGTCTCCACGGGCTACCGCCTCCTGACCAATGTGGACATGGGCACCATCTTTCGCGACATCGCCAAGTCTGTCCGCTGGGTGCATGACCACATCGCCGAACACGGCGGCGACCCGAATCGGATTCTTGTTATGGGCCACTCCGCCGGCGCACAGCTCGCCGCCCTGATTTGCACGGACGACCGCCTCCTAAAGGCCGAGGGACTCTCCCTCGCAATCATCAAGGGCTGCGTTCCCGTGGACGGCGACACCTACGACGTGCCCGCAATCATCGAAACCGCGGAGACGCGCCTTCGCGTGCATGGACTGCCGATGCCGAAGTATGGGCATCGGTTAAAGTTCGGCAACGACCCGGCGCTGCACCGCGACTACTCCGCCGTTACGCACGTAGCGAAGGGCAAAGGCATCCCGCCGTTCCTCATCCTCCACGTCGCCGACCATCCCGACACGAGCGCGCAGGCGGAGCGGCTCGAGTCCGTGCTGAAGGAAGCCGGCATTCCCGCCACGCGCTTCGCGGCCAAGGAAACCAACCACAGCAAACTCAACGAGAACCTCGGCTTGCCGGACGATCCGCCAACGAAGGCATTATTCGAGTTTGTGGGCGAGGCGTTGAAGAAGTAAGTCAGTGAAAACCATGCCTTCCTTAACCAGCAAGTAGATCTCCCGATTCGCAGCCGGAAGACTCATGGCCGAGCGGTCGCGCGTCAATTCATCCACGGCGGCGTCCTCGGCCCGCCTGTGCCTTATTCCAAGCCTCCCCTCCCAAATTCAAGACACCTTCCGCCCAATGCCCCTGCTGTCCCAGGAGCAGAACATGCGGCCAACCAGAGGCTTCTTCCCGATATCCCCGTCCATCCGTGTCCCTGCGTGCTTTCAACCGATTCCACGCTCCACGCTCCACGCTTTACGATTCCGAAACCTTGTTGGCCGGCTTTATGCAACGGAGAAAGATGCTTATGCCAATCGGCGATCACACATTCGAAACCGAACAACCCGACGACCCCGTTCAACCGGAGGCCTCTTTAGCCTTTAGCCTTCATACGACCTCACCGACTTCAGCGACGTCTTCACTCAATTCGATCAACGCGCAAAGGTCTGAACGGCGCTAAAATGCCACCGCCCACTTGCGCCGAAGCACGATTGCAAGTAATCTGAGGGCATGACAGCGGCCGAAATCATCGAAGAGATAAAGCGGCTACCGAGAGAAGAACAGACTCGGGTAATGGAGTTTGCCAAAACGGTGGGTGAGAGCCCTCCGCTTAGTCCGGAGGAACTGGGTCAATTGACCAAACGAATGGTTGACTCTGAGGATGCCGCAGAGGCTCACCGACTGAAGGAGGAGATCGTCCGCGGATTTTACGGTAGTCAACCCCGTGCCTAACACCCTCCGCTATTATTCGGCCCGCCGATGTCTGTCCTCCGTCCTCTGCCCTCGGCCCCTACATCAACCATCAATTCCCCCTCTATCTACCAACAGCCTCGCCCGGCATCTCCGTCCCTTCGGCATCCATCCCCGCACCATGCGCAACGGCAGCGCCCGCTCCAAAGGCTACGATCTGGGGGACTTCACCGACGCTTTCGTCCGCTTCCTGCCATCCGATGGGGCGAGGGGAAAGGGTGAGGGGTTGTCTTCCCGGGGGTGAATTTGTCCTGTGCCGACTCTCCATCACGGTACCACGGAAGGGCTTTGCGGCTTTCCTTGGGGAACTTTTTGCGCCATGTATTGAGCGTGGCAACGATCAAAAAGAACGCGACGGCGGTGGCGCTGGGGAGGCTCGGCGGATTGAATGGCGGGAAGGCCAGGGCGAGAGAGTTGACGACGCAGCAGCGTAGGGAAAGCGCGTGGAGGGCGACGGTGGGGCGGCCATTGGTTCCATTCCCGATCTGGTTGCTTTTAATCTCCTTTCGCGCAGTTGTCAAAACTCGGAACCGACGCCTCCCGACCCTCCCGGAACTTCCCGGCATGCACCCGAACACTATGCAATGTAGGCCACTGGTACCATCGACGAGTTGGGGAGACTGCCGCTTTCCAATCGGCTCTTGCTGCAGACGCACGGGATTTTGATGCAAGGAGTGCGGGGCCACCACAAATGGCCAGGGGAATTCCGCCGCAGCCAGAACTGGATTGGGGGCACCAGCTTAAGTGATGCGGTTTTTATTCCGCCGCACCATGACGAACTGCCGGAGTTGATGTCTGACCTGGAGAAATTCTGGCACAACGAGGAAATTGAGGTCCCACACCTGGTTCGGATCGCCATCAGCCATTATCAATTTGAAACCATTCACCCGTTCCTGGATGGAAATGGGCGCATCGGGCGGCTGCTCATCACGCTGTATTTGGTGAGCCATAAACTGCTGGCCCAGCCCTCGCTCTACCTCTCCGACTATTTCGATAAAAACCAGGGAGCCCATTACCACGCGTTGACGCAGGTGCGCGCTTCCAACGATTTGGGTCACTGGATTAAGATGTTTTTGGTGGCGGTGATTTCCACTGCGGAAAAGGGCAAGAAGACTTTCCAAAAAATCCTGGCCCTCAAGGAAAAAGCCGACGCAGACCTGGTATGCATGGGAAGGCTGGCTAAGAACGGCCGGCGGCTCCTTACTCTACTCTACCGGGAACCCACGATCAATGTCGCTGCGGTCAAAAAAGAAATGGAAATCAGCCATGTTTCGGCCGAGAAACTACTGAGAACATTCGTTCGAGCGGGAACTTTGAAGGAGATCACGGGATTTAAGCGGAACCGGTTTTTCTGTTTCAAGCGATATCCGGAATTTTTTCTCAAGTAGCTTAATTGCAATAGCTTATGAATACAAAAGCGTCTCGGAAGCTCGGAAGGCTACATAAGATTTTACCATATGTAACTTTCAGCCGTAAAAGTTACATATGAAAATCTATAATTAACTTTCGAGCCGGAAAGTTAATTAGCGAACTCTTTGGATCGTGCAAACCGCTTGTGCTGCTGGGAGGCATCCTTGCGCAGCAAGCACGTTAAGAGCCCGGACAAGCGGTTCCGGGAGATTGTGAAGCGTTTCGCGGAAGCCGGCTACCTGGAATCCGAGAAGGATGATTACGCAAGAGCCAGGATTTACATTCCCCCCTCTGAAAAGAGGGCGAAGAAGCATTTGCAGCGGGCGCTGGCTGGTAAGCTGGAAACCCTGCCAACAGGGGATTTCATGAAGGCGTATTGTTCGCTGGCTTACCTGTACCCCGGTTTTAATCCGGATGCTATTGAGGACTGGGACGGCCCGCAGGAAATGCTCACTGTTGCCAAAGAGGCTTGGCGCCGAGCGGAGGCCGGTGAACTGAGCGACAACGAATTGTATCCCTAACAAGCTTCCGAAGCCAGGATCCGGCAGGCGCAACGGAGTGCCTGAGCATGGCAGACCGGCTGAGCAAGGCGCGTCGAAGCTGGAACGTGAGCCGAATCCGGGGGAAGGATACGACTCCGGAGAAAGTGGTGCGCTCGGTTCTGCACCGGATGGGCTACCGGTTCAGATTACATGGAAAAAGGCTGCCGGGGTGGCCCGACATCGTGCTGGCCAAACACAAGACGGTGGTTTTCGTGCATGGGTGTTTCCAGCATCGGCATCGGGACTGCAAGAATTGCACTACCCCACCAATAACAGGGAGTTCTGGGTAAGGAGACTGGGGGCTAAACCTCGAACCGCCATCAGACTGATTGCCTCATGGCAGAGTACCCTTGGTATCGTATTCCTTGCTCGAGGTGCCTGTGCATGTTAAACTGCATTTCATGAAAGCAATGGCTTATTGCGTCTACCGCGAAGACGAGTTCTTCGTTGCCTAATGCCTCAACGTGGATGTCTCCAGCTTCGGCTCGACTCGCGAAGAGGCCGTCGCCAATTTGAAGGAGGCGGTGGAACTCTATTTTGAGGGCGAGTCTGGCGCCGGCTACACGCCGGTCAGCGACATTGCGTTCGGCCAGGAGATGGTGAATGCCTAAACGGCACGGGACGCATCGCCATCGTTCCACATCCTAAAAAGGAACTTCCCATCGGCACCACCCGCTCCATCATCCGCCAGTCCGGATTGACGCCGCAGGACTTCGGTTTCTGATACGTCAGCCGCGCGTCGTCACCACGAGATTAGGGCAGAAATAGGGAGCTAACAGAAGTAAACGAAGGCAAAATCCTCCCTCGCCCATCCGATGGGAGAGGGATCAAGGGTGAGGGGTCTTCTTCGTTGCCTTCGTTTGCTTCTCTTCGATTCTTCAATCATGGATAGAACGCATGGGCTTTGCAGTCTTTCTTTGGGGAACTTCTTGCGGCATGAATTGAGCGTGGCAACGAACAAAAAGAACGCGGCGGCAGTGGCGCTGGGGAGGCTCGGCGGATTGAAGGGCGGGAAGGCCAGGGCGAGAAAGTTGACGGCGGAACAGCGGAGGGAGAGTGCCCGGAAGGCGGCGGATGGGTTTTTGTTCAATTTCCGGCCCCGTGGCATAATATGAAAGAGCGGGAGGTTGAACCTCCTTTTCACGCTCGCCGACCTCACTCTGACTACCACCGATCAGCGGCTTTCGTGCTGGAGAAGCTGCGTAGACTGTGAAAAGAATCGTGCGTGGCAAATCTTCCGCATGGCATCTACGAAGCGCTGCTTGACGAGGAACTGAGTTCCATTCTTCAACAGCAGCCGGAGCTGCGCTCCGTCTTTGGGAAGCTTGATCCGGAAGAAGAACCAACACGCTACGCCGCTTTCCTTGCCCGACTCCTGCAGAAGGCATTGCGCCTTGAGCATGATCCAGCCACGCGGCTGCGGCTATGTAATGAAATCGTTGAGCGGATTGCCGTTAATCCCTCCTCGGCGTTCCTTCAACGCAACCGTCTCATCGCTGCTGGCAAACCAGTTCTCCTTGAAATCACACCTCCACATTATGCGGAAGGTGCGGTCGGGCGGCCTGAAACGCCTCTCACCGAAAGTAGCTTGTTCACTGGTTCACCGTCCGACCCACAACTCGTCCATGAGTTGGGACTGGAGATGCGCTCGGCAGACTCGGTGGATTTGCTGGTCTCGTTCATTAAATGGTCCGGTCTTCGTTTGTTGATGGCGGCTTTCGAGGAGATCACGGCTCGTGGCGGACGGGTTCGTATCATTACGACGTCCTATATGGGCGCGTCGGATGCAGAAGCTGTGGAATGGATGGCGCGTCTGCCGAATGTCTCCATTCGAGTCTCGTACGACACGGAAAGAACGCGCCTCCATGCGAAAGCGTATCACTTCAAACGTAACAGCGGCTACTCCACCGCCTACATTGGTTCCGCGAATATGTCGCAGGCCGCAATGACCAGTGGACTGGAATGGAATCTGAAAGTCACAGCCCAAGACCTGCCGCACATCTTAGAAAAGTTCATCGCCGAGTTTGAAACGTACTGGAACAGTCCCGAATTCATCCCGTTTAGCCCCGATGAGCCGATGATGCTCCGCGATGCGATTCAACAGGCGCGGAAGAAAACCAGCTTTGCCCCTGTCTTCGTGGACCTGACGCCTTATCCGTTTCAGGAGCGAATTCTTGACGCCTTGGCGGCTGAGCGAGGTGTTCACAGCCGGTGGCGGAACCTTGTCGTAGCGGCGACCGGAACCGGGAAAACCGTCGTGGCTGCGTTCGATTTCAAACGGTTTTATCAAAGCAAGAATCGTCAAGCCCGCCTCTTGTTCATCGCTCATCGGCGCGAGATTCTTGAGCAGGCTGCCGGAACATTTCGCTTGGTGTTACGTACGCCGGACTTCGGCGAGTTGTTGGTCGGCCCCCATGTCGCGGCACGCTTTGACCATCTTTTCTGCTCGGTCGATATGCTTGGAACCCGCCGCCTCTGGGAACAAGTTGGCGCCGATTTCTACGACTTCATCATTGTAGATGAAGTGCATCACGGTCCCGCTTCCAGCTATCGGGCCATTTTCGAGCGATTCAATCCCCGCATCCTTCTTGGGCTGACAGCAACGCCCGAGCGGATGGATGGCATGAGCGTGGCCGCCGACTTTGGTAACCGCTTCGCTGCCGAAATTCGCCTGCCTGAGGCACTGGAAGAAAAACTTCTTTGCCCGTTCCACTATTTCGGAGTCGCTGACCCCGTTTCGTTGGCCAGCGACCAATTCTGGCGGAGCGGGAAATACCACATCGGAGCGCTGGAAAATGTTTACACCGGCGCTCACGTGCTCGCGATCGAGCGACTGAATGTTATCGTAAATTCCCTGCTGCGCTACGAGCCGGATTTGGAGAGGGTGCGCGGGATCGGATTTTGCGTGTCCATTCGTCACGCGGAATTCATGGCTGAGAAGTTCAACGAGCGCGGGATTACGTCTGCCGTCTTGGTGGGGGAAACTGCCACGGACGAGCGGACTGAATTGATGAAGGAGTTCCGCGCGGGGAAAATTCGATTCCTCTTTACTCGGGATGTGCTGAACGAAGGCTTGGACGTGCCGGACGTGAACACCGTTCTATTTCTTCGCCCGACGGAAAGTTTGACCATTTTCCTTCAGCAACTTGGGCGCGGTTTGCGCCATGCGCCGGAAAAGGATTGCCTGACTGTCTTAGATTTCGTTGGACAGGCGCACCGCCGCTACAGAGTCGACCGAAAGCTAAAAGCCCTTCTGGCTAAGCGGCGTTTCAATATCCAGCGCGAGGCTGAGATGGATTTCCCGCACCTACCCCCCGGATGCAGCATCCAACTCGACCGGGTGGCGCGTGAGCACGTGCTCGCGAACATCCGTGAGAACCTTCGTAATCTCGCGGATCAAGTTCCGGAGCGCCTGGAGATTTTCGAGTCCGAAGCGGGACAGCCACTGACGTTTGGCAACTTTGTCCGCTTCCACGACTACGAACCCGAAGCACTGCTCTCGGGGAAGAAAACATGGACACAATGGAAGGCCTTGGCCCGCCTCGTAGCGATGCCCACAGACCCGAACATTAACGAATTGAGAACAGCTCTGATCAGTGCTGCGCAGACGAGCGGGCCACGCGAGGTTGCCCGGTTCCGCAGAGTCGTCGCCCACCTGATAGCCGGTGATGCAACGGCGGCACTTAATGAGGCGGGGGACTGGGCCCTTGTTATACACTACCGCGTCTGGGGTCAATCTGGCCGCAAACTGGAAATGACGAGCATTGAGGAGTCCTTCCTGAAGGCCTCGCAGAATCCCTCCGTGTTGCGCGACCTTGAGGAAGTCTTGGCTTGGGCCGACGAAGAGTCCCGTACAGGCAGCGCATCTCTAGATCTCCCATTTCCCTGCATGTTGGAGATCCATGCGACTTACGGCAATGACGAGATCAAAGCGGCCCTCGGTGGAGCGTCTTTCGAGTCCGCCGGTGTCACTGGTGTCGGCTGGTTGCACTTCAGGCTAATTAAAACGGTCGCGGCGTTGGTCACTTTCCAGAAAACCGAGAAAGAGTTTTCCCCAAGCACGATGTATCAAGACTACCCTGTCAGTCGCGAGTTGATTCATTGGGAAACGCAAGCGCAAACAAGCCAAGCGAGTGAAACGGGCCAGAATCTCATTCATCACCAAGAACGAGGCTACACTATGCTTTTCTTTGTTCGCGCCCAAAAGAAACTGAACGGCATCACCGCCCCGTTCACGTACCTTGGCGCGGCTACGCTCGTCAGTCACCAATCCGAGCGGCCCATCCAAATGGTTTGGCGACTCACTCATCCCATGCCGGTCGAGATGTTCGAAGAGAACCGGCGCGGCGGTTGACGATGGCTTGCCGCTCGCCGTGTAGCCCATCGTGGCGGGACCAAACATTGCGGATTCGGAAATCCGTGGAGTGAAAGGGCGCATGACACAGAGCAAACTGCGAGATGCCGTGGCTAATTTATGGGATAACCCTCGATTCGTGCAGGCGTAGCACCTTGTCCCCAGTGGTATGCGAGCCAAACTCTCATATCTGAACCGTTCCTGCCAATCGCCGAAACCACTGCTGCTTGCACCGGTCTAACACACGTGCGGGAGGGCAAAGGGTCGCATCTGGGGCCATCTCAAACTCAAAAAGTCTCAACGACTTCTGACCTCCGTCATCTGACCCCTGCATCCTGAATCTTCCACCCTAAATCTTGCACCCCGCATCAGTCCTCTGACCCGTCCATTCCGCCAGGAGCGCTTCGACCTCAGATCTAGTAACCTACCGCTGGAACACCTCCTCAAAATCCTCCTCCACAGATCATTTGGCCACTGCGCCTCCTCTAAACCTCGTTTAAAGGGTGTTTTCCGCTCTGCGGTGACACGGTGAAAACCCTTGAAAAAATTGGGCCAAATCAAAACATCATGTGGCGTTGGGAGGACTTTCAATTTACGCGACGCTGTCTAGTAATTCCTCTCCCCGCGCTGATCAATCGCAAGAGATTTACGAGACAGTGTCTCGGCATGTCTTGTCCTCGTTGCGGCGCATTCCAGTTGGAGCCAACCTCAGCATGGCATGCCTCCTTACCAAATCTGCGTTTCCCTGGGGGCTGAACGCCGAAATATTAGCCCGAATGAAGAACGGACAGAGAACTGCCGTCTTGGACGTTATGCTGGAACCAGTAGCCCAAAGACTCCCGGGAGCGCAAAGCCATCGACACGCATTCAGTGAGTAGTTGCGAGGAACGCGTGATTCGGCATGATGGGGCAGGTTTCGGGCGCGCTTGAACGAAAAGCGATTGAACACAAAAACCAAAGACCCTGCCCTGACGGCGCTTTATTTGCGTCTCGTGAATCGGCAGGGGGCCAAAAGTCTTATCCATTGAAGGCGAGTTCGCAATCTGCCCGAGGAAGACGCTACCGTGTCGAGTTAATCACAGCGGAATCGGATGCCTCACTCTTTGTACGCCATCGCCGGTTGATTCGCTTTCCCCAGCTCACCATGCCGCTGCTGGCGGCCTGGACCCCGGACAATTGGGAGGTGAGCCATACCGATGAGATTGTCCAACGCGTTGATTTCAACAAGCGCGCGGACCTCGTGGGCATCACCGCCAACACACCCGCTGCGCCGCATGCGTATGCGTTGGCGCGGGAATTTCGCCGGCGTGGCGTGGCGGTGGTTATCGGCGGGCCGCACGCCACCTTGCTACCCGAAGAAGTGGCTGAGCATGCCGATGCGGTGGTAGTCGGTGAGGGCGAGCTGGTGTGGCCCGAACTGCTGGGGGACTTCGAGCGCGGCGAACTCAAGCGCGTTTACGCGTCGTGCGCATTGCCCGACCTGAAGAAGATGCCCGCTCCACGCTGGGATTTGATCAAAGGACGGACCTACGGAAAAGGCGTCACTATCGCAACGCGCGGGTGTCCATTCGCCTGCGATTATTGCACGATCCCGCAGATGTACCAGCGCCGGATGCGGTATCGGCCCGTGGGCGAAGTTGTCACTGAAATCAGGAGGATGCCCGGGCGCGCGCTCATTTTCTGGGACGACAACATCGGGGCAAACCGCGCCCACGCGAAGGAACTTTTCGCGGCGATTGCGCCCTTGCAACGGTGGTGGACCAGCCAGTGTACCGCCGACGTTGCCTTTGATGACGAATTCCTGTCGCTCGCAGCCCGGAGCGGATGCAAAGCACTGTTCCTCGGCTTGGAAACGATTTCGCAAGCCAGCCTGGACGTCGCCAATAAACGACACAACCGGGCTGCCGAATACCAGGAAGTCATCCGGCGCTTTCATGCGCACGGCATCGCGGTGCAGGCGGGTGTCGTCTTCGGATTCGATCATGACGACCGCTCGATTTTCCGGACGACGGTGGATTTCTATCGCTCGGCGGGTCTGGATTCAGCCACAATCAGCGCGCTTATCCCTTTTCCGAACACGCCGCTGTTCAAGCGCCTTGATGCCGAGGGGCGGATCCTCACTCGCGATTGGTCGAAGTATAACGGCAAGAAAGACGTGGTCTTTCAGCCGGCGTTGATGTCCACGCACGAACTGCTCAAGGGTATGGAATGGGCCGCCCGGCAGTTCTACTCGCTTCCTTCAATCGTCGAGCGAATGGCGCGCTCACGGACCGGCTTGTGGTGGAACATCGTGCGCAACCTGGGCTATTACCTGGCGCTGCGAAATTTCGGCGAAGTGGGATTCAATCCCGAATACCAGTCTGGAACAGGGCCGTGGGGTTCCGTCTCCACTTTCAACATTTGCCGAGGCAGCAGGGAGAAAGATGAACAGGTTCGGCATCGCAAGCCACTCGGGAGCCGCGTCGCATAATTCAACATCTGCCCACTCATTCTGCTTTCTCTCTCCTCAATAATCCTCAATCTTTGCAAGGGTTTTTACGGTGTAACGGCCCGTATCCCGAACTGAATCTGTAAGGAGCGAGCAACGAAGTCTGGCCGAAAAAGCCTGTCGCCCTGCGGGTTGCGCCGAATTTGGCCTGTGGCTGCGTGGCTCGTCGGTCACAGATTCACTGCGGAATATGCTCCCTCCTCGCGTCTTGCTACAGGCCAAATTGGGCGCAACGAACGTCATCGCATTTACGCCTCAGACCACTAAACTGCGGACCATGAAACTAACTCCATCGATTGCCATCGCTCAGCACATAATCCTGCCGCGCGAAATTTGCCCTTCGTTCGTCCGCAGAGCCTGCATATTTTACGCGCTTTCCGTCATTGTCCTATTCGCCGCTGGCACCCTCGTCGCTGAAGACTTATCTGGCGAATGGGAATTTGCCCGCAACCACCTGGGCGATGTCAGTTACGCGCGCCTCACCTTCAGGACTGTAGGTGGCAAGCTTCTCGGCAACCTGAATGAGCTCGAACTGGAAGGCGCGGTCGGCCACGGCGAGTTGAGCTTCACAGCCAAACGCCCTAATGGAAGCCATTTCGGAGACTTCATCGGGAAGGAGCATGGCGACAAACTCGAAGGGACCGCTACGTGGGCCGGTGACCGAAAGATCACTTGGTCTGCAAAACGGCGCGCTACTCCTCCAAGTGCGCCACAGGTCCACGATTTCGAGCCCACGGAATTCCACCGCGTCTTCTCCGACGCCATACCGCCGGTCTTGCGCATTTTCCCCGGCGACACCGTGCGTACCTGGACTGTGGACGCCGGGGGCGTCGATAGCAAAGGCGTGCGCCGCTCGCTCGGCGGCAACCCGGAGACCGGTCCCTTCTATATCGAAGGCGCGCTTCCGGGCGACACGCTTGCAGTGAAGCTCAACCGCGTTCGCCTCAATCGCGATTCCGCGGTCTCTGGTGACCGAATTGAGGGTTCGGCGCTGACTCCGGACTATATTCAGCGCACCAAGTATAACGACAAGTTCAATAGCGATTGGGTGCTCGATCTCGAGAAAGGCGTGGGGCGCCTGAAGCACCCCAGCGAACATCTCACAAATTACACCGTGCAGCTGCAACCCATGCTCGGCTGCATTGCGGTCGCGCCGCCGGCCCACCAGTCCTTCCGCACCGGCTTTCTCGGCTCCTACGGTGGCAACATGGACTACAACCAGATAGGCGAAGGAACCACCGTGTACTTGCCGGTGTATGCGCCGGGCGCGCTGCTCTTTATCGGAGATGGCCACGCGGCCCAGGGAGATGGCGAACTGACGGGCGACGCCCTTGAGACCTCAATGCAGGTCGAATTCACCGTAAATCTCATTAAGGGAAAGTCCACGGGCAACCCGCGCGCCGAAAATGACGATTACCTGATGTCGCTCGGCATCGCCAACTCGCTTTCCGAAGCGGTTCAGTCTGCCACGACGGAACTCGCCAACTGGCTCCAGCGCGAGCACAAGCTCGAACCAAACGAGGCCGCCATCGTCCTCGGCACCGCCGTCCAGTACAACATTGCCGAAGTCGTGGATCCTCTGGTGCATGTCGTGGCGAAGATTCGCAAGAACACCCTTCTCGGATTGAAATGAAAACAGCCCGGCCAATGGCCCACTCACCGCCGCAACCTATTTGGCGGCCGGGCAGGCTACCAGGACCTACCAGGACCTACCACCACCTACCAGGACCGACCGAGCGGCTACCGAGCGGCGGGAACACAGGCGACGTTTCCGAGGCTGATGGCGGGAGAGTGTGAGTTGAGAGTGGTCAAAGATCTACATTTTGGCGGTCCAAAAAAATCGCGTTTCCGAATAACCTCGGATAGTTCCGGATTGTCCCGGTTTGGTTCGGACTCGCCACAAGGAAAGCATAGAGCAGGAATTGGGAAAGAAGAAATTGGATGGTGCTCATTACTACCCTCAGGTGTGCCTCACCGCATTCATGGCGCCTTGCAAAAAAACGTGTTACTCAGCGTTACTCAGCCTTATTCAGCGGTGGCCCGGTACGGCTGAATCGGTGTTTTCCGGCGGTGCATCCTCTTGAAAAAAGGCCAACTGTTGGTAACTGTTCGGGATCGGGGTGGTCCGACCGGCTGAACTGCTACGCCAAATTAAGAGCTAGGCGGGGATGGCAAACCGTTCTTGCCGTCAGACTGGGGGATGGATATGCTCTGCGCATTCTTGCTCCACAGAAGAAGTCCCTATGAACAAAACTTATTTATTGCTCACATTCCTGTTTTCTTTTCAGAAGCTTGGTTTGGCCGACAATCCTAATCCGAATTGGCATTCCCTCGGCCCGGTTAACATGCCGGCGTCCATGGGACGCGTGAATTGTGTCACCGCACCCGGGGGACAGCCGAACACGCTTTTTCTCGGCACACCTGGGGGCGGTGTTTGGCGCACTGATGATGGCGGCGCCACCTGGTTTCCCCGCTCCGATTTCTTGCCTGTTTTGGGTGTCAGCGCCATCGTCATTGATCCCTCCAATCCCGATACCATTTATATTGCGACGGGCGACGCGGATGCGGGGGTTACTCCCAGCATCGGAGTTTGGAAATCAACGGACGGCGGAGCCAACTGGGCCGGCACTGGCCTTTCATGGCCGTTGACCGCGAACCGGCACATTTACAACCTAATCATGACCCCCGGCAATTCACAGCAGCTTTTTGCCGCAACCACCGACGGCCTCTACGAAACTTCCGACGGTGGGACAACCTGGCAGCAGATCACTCCGGACGGAAATTCGTTGTGTTATGACGTCCAGTTTCAGCCCGGCAGCAGTACCGTGATGTATTTAACCTGTAATGGCGCCAATTTTTTCCGATCTACGGACGCCGGAACAATTTGGACCCACGTTACCACCGGGCTGCCAACCGCTGGCGTCGATCGCTCCGTTTTGGGCGTCTCTGCAAACAAGCCCTCTGGACTTTACATCCTCTATGGCGATTCGAGTAATGGCGACCTTTACGGCCTCTACCGTTCAACCGATCACGGCGTCAGTTTCAGCCGGCAGGCTGGGAGCCTGTCAAGTGTGATGGGCAACAGGCAGCAATCCTATGACCTGACCCTTGCGGTTTCTCCCACAGATTTCAATAATGTCGTTTTGGGGGAATACAACATCGGCGCATCCACCGATGGAGGTGTGACCTGGCCAACTGTTACCCATGACGGCACTCCAGGCATTCATATCGACATCCATAAAGTGGCGTTTCTTAACGGCGCCTTGTTCGCCTGCACGGATGGCGGCATTCACAAGAGTCTTGATGGCGGAAGCCATTGGACAGACCTCAGCAAAAGTTTGCAGATTGCCCAGATTTACAAAGTTTACGGCGCGCCACAAGATCGCTCGCTCATTTATGTCGGTGAACAGGACAACGGATTGGATCGATACTCTGGCGGCGCCTGGTCGCGGCAGTTGGGCGGTGATTTTGGTCAGCCGATTATTGACCCAACGGATGGGAACATCGTCTATGTTCTGGCTTTCGGTTATTTTTATAAAACCACCGATGCGTGGGCAACTTACCCTCCCGCTGTGCTGCAAATCACAAGCTCAGAAGGTGGTGGTTCGTCTCTCGCTATCAGTCCGACCGACGGGAAAACCTTGTTTGCTGGTTATCAAAATGTTTGGAAGACGACCGATGGCGGAGACACGTGGTTTCCGATTTCAAATTTCGGCGATGGGGCCAGTTGTTCCGCGATTACCCTGGCTCCGTCCAACCCCTCCTACATTTATGCGATCCGAGGCGGTGCAGTATGGCGGACCATCAACGATGGCGCGAATTGGGTGATGCAGTCCATACCGGCTCCCGGAACCGCAGCCGCGCTGGCAGTCAGCAGCGGCGATCCGAACCATGTTTGGCTGGCCCAAAATGATTCCAGCGCCAATAAAATCTATGTCTCGACGGACGGCGGCACGAATTGGTCCGCCTTTACGGGTTCCCTGCCAAATCGCACGGTCACCTCCATCGTTTGCGAGGGCGGATCGAATGACGGACTCTATGTCGGGATGGATGCCGGAATCTACTATCGCGATGCTGCACTGAGCGATTGGCAGCCATTCAACACCAATCTACCGAATGCGCCGGTGACGGATCTACAAATCGAATACAGCTCCCTCACGCTGCGAGCGGCTACGTTTGGGCGCGGGTTGTGGGAAACGTACCTCTACGGCGCTGCTCCGGTGCCGCCGCTGCTCTCCGGCCCGGATGTGCTGGCGATCAATCAATCTGGCCACTACACGTTCACGCCGGTTACCAAGGCCTTCGGTTACCAGTGGCGACAGCGAAAGCAGGCCGCGTTCAGCCTCAACGACGGCGCGGAGGCCGGTCTGGTGAACTTCACCCCCACGACCTCAAGCCTTTACCCGGTGATTACCAATGAGGTGGCAGCCTCAGGAGGCTTTTCCTTTCACCTCGCGCACCCAGCGCGCGCGTCACAACTGCTCACACTGACTCGTAACTTCCTGCCGACGACCAACGGCCTGCTTCAGTTCAAGAGCCGCCTCGGCGTTGCCACCTCGACGGAGGAAGCTCGCGTCCAATTGTCCACCGATGGCGGACACTTTTGGGTGGATCTTTACAGCCAGCTCGGCACTGACGATTTTGGAGAAGAAACATTCATCGATCGCAGCTTCTCGTTGGCTGCCTACGCCGGCCAGGTCCTGCAACTGCGCTTCAACTTCGATTACTTTGGTGGCAGCTTTTTTAACCAACTCGAGCCCGGCTTCGGCTGGTACATCGATGACGTGGTCATCACCGGCGCCGTGGGACTGGCCAACCCGATCGTGACCGACATTGGCTCCGCCACCAGTTTTAACTTCTCCATCGCTCAGGCCGGCGACTATTTCCTCGATGCTCGCGCCAAAGTCTATGGCGGCTACTTCCTCGATTGGGGGCCGGTCAAACCCGTGAGCGTCAGCGCCTCCCTGCCGCTCCTCAGCATCGGCCAGTCCGGCGGCAACCTCGTGCTGAACTGGACCGATACGTCGTTTCAATTGGAAAGTACGCCCACCCTGATCCTGCCCAATTGGACCACCGTTCCCGGAGCTCCGCCTGTGGCCGTGCCTATCGTGCCATCTGGCAGCGCCTATTTCCGGCTGAAAAAATAGATCCGGCAATTTTGACGAGATATGTAGAGTATGGAAACACTTGGCAAATAATGAACGTCACTCCCCACGACATACTGCTGAAAGCAACTGTTCCTGCCGATTGCGTTGCGTCGCGTCTGAGGTTGGCGTGCTCTCCGCGGGCGCTGAAGAAGCCGTCATGGTTGCGCCAAGTACCAGAATAGGTAAGCGATAGGAAATTACTTTTTTTGACGGTCCGCGGTTCACGGAGAATTGCTTTTGCTTCAGGTTCTTCAACGGCGATCTCCTGCCACCGTTCGTTTACTGGCAAGCCAATCAGCCTCCCCGACTACAACGCGGTTGCGGGTCTTTGCAGACGCCCAGAATTCCATTTAGCGCGTCCGTGCCCAGCTTGAACCGCAAAATCACTGGCTCAACGAAGCGCAGATGATTTCCTTTTCGTTACGCACATAAATGCGTCGGTTGGCAAAAGAGGGCGGAGCCTTTGGCGGGCAGGATTGTGTGAAGCCGGATTTGACTAACAGGTCAACATCTACAAAACTGTCCAAACTCAAGGACGCAGCCGTGGACGCCTACCGCACTGAGCTAAACGGACAAGCGGTTCGTGGTACCGTCGAGATGCGCGCTCGCTTGATTCCGAACAAGCGAACAAGAATCTTAGTTGTTGACACACGCAGCGGCAGAGGTCATCTTCCTGCGTGTTTCCATGAACGCTCCACATTTCGCAGCCGCTTTGGCAACGTTGCTATCAGTGGTCGCCGCACTGATTGGCCCGGTCTTCTCCGCTCGCGCCGCTGTTCCCGGCGACGAACATTGGGACAATCAATTCGGTCCGGTGGGTGTGAACGAAGTGGCGCAGAGCGTAATCGCGCAGGGCAGCAAAGTGTACGTGGGCGGGCAGTTCACCGGGGCGGGCAACACGCGGGCCAACGGCATCGCCGGTTACGATGGTACGAACTGGTTTGCTCTGAACAACGGCGTGGCGGGCGACCTCAATTTCACCTATGTCTTCGCGCTGGCAAGCGATGCGAATTACGTCTACGTTGGGGGCACCTTCACCAACGCGGATAACTCCGGCGCGCGCACGATCGCCCGCTGGGACGGGGCAAACTGGTCGAAGATGGGCGCGGAGTTGAATGGGTATGTGTTCGCTCTCAAGGCGGTGGGCACCAATATTTACGCCGGCGGAATCTTTACACCCACCGCCAATACTTACGCCTGCGTTGCGCGCTGGACGGGCGCGAGTTGGGCTATGATTGGCGGAGACTTCTCGAGCGGCTTCCCGGTGGCGTACGCGCTCGAAACGGACGGCACGAACCTCTTTGTCGGCGGCACTTTTACCAGTGCGGGCGGAACCGCCGTTACCAATCTGGCAGCGTGGAACGGCTCGTCGTGGTCCTCGCTTGGGTTTGGCGTTAGCAGCGGAGTCGTCCGCGCGTTGCTCTACCAATCCGGTCGGTTGTATGTCGGCGGAACGTTCACGAACACCAGCGGTACGGTCTTCACCAACCTTGCGGCCTGGGACGGAAGCAGCCTCGGCCCGTGGTTCCACGCGAACCGCACCGTGCGA
The DNA here is from genome assembly GCA_038228235.1 of Verrucomicrobiota bacterium. GTDB lineage: Bacteria > Verrucomicrobiota > Verrucomicrobiia > Limisphaerales > JBBRPK01 > JBBRPK01. The sequence goes on along the minus strand of JBBRPK010000019.1, from coordinate 24,919 downwards.
GACATCATTTCTGATGGCGCTAACATTTACGTTGGCGGCGAGTTCACCACGTTGGCCGGGCAAAGCCTGGCGCGGATCGCACGGTTTGACGGAGCGAATTGGTTTCCACTCGGCGCGGGAGTGCAAGGCTTTGGTGTCGGTGCCGTTCCCGGTATTTACAAGATGTGTTTGGGTCCGGGCGGGCGTCTTTATGCCGCTGGGAACTTCAACCAGATCGGAGGCATCGGCGCGAGCCACGCGGCGGTCTGGGATGGCGCGGCCTGGTCGGGCATGGGCGGGAGCAAGAGCAAAGGGCTGACGCATTTTATTGGCAATGTAAGCAGTTCGTTGGCGCGCGGCACTGATCTATTCGTCGGGGGACTGTTCACGGAGGCGGGGGACAAGGTGGTGAACTCAATTGGCCGTTGGGACGGCACGAATTGGTCGACGCTCGGCAGCGGCTTGATCGGCACGTTCACTACGGGCGTTGCGCCCACCGCACGGGCGCTGGCGTTCGTGGGGACCGACCTATACGCAGGCGGCAACTTTACGAATGCGGGCGGCGTGGCCGCGAAAGGCATCGCACGCTGGAACGGCACGAGTTGGTTCAACATCGGCGATGCCGACGCGACGGTGCGAGCCCTCACCTACGACGGTTCCATGCTGTTCGTCGGCGGGAACTTCACCAATATCGGCGGAATCACTTCGCCCGGCCTCGCCCTGCACCTGCCTGGCGGCGGGTGGTTGAGTCTCGGCGCGCTGGCGGGCGGCAGCCGCAGTGTGACGGCGATCGCACGGGACGGAACGGATATTTATATTGGGGGCAACTTCACTTCCATCAACGGGGTCGGACTGACCAACATCGCCCGATGGAACGGCTCCTCGTGGCTTCCGCTCGGCAACGGAATGAACAATACCGTCAACGCCTTGATCGCGAGCAACGGCGCCGTGTATGCCGGCGGCACCTTCACGCTGGCCAGTGGGGTCAGCGTCAACCGCATCGCCCGATGGAATGGGGCCTCGTGGTCCGCGCTGGGCGGCGGTGTGATGGGTTCGACAGCCTCAACGACGGTCTCAAGTTTTCTCCTGCGCGGAAGCGATCTTTACGCAACGGGAACATTCACCAGTGCCGAAGGGATCTACACACTGGGCCTCGCGAAGTGGGACGGGGCCAACTGGTCCGCACCATTCGGCAGTGGGTTGGTTGCCAGTCCGGGCACGGCCAATGCCACCACGCTGGCATCGATCGGAAACGACCTTTACGTCGGAGGACAGTTCGCTTTCGCCGGCAACAAGCCATCGATGTTTTTCGCGCGCTGGAATGACCAGAAGAACTTTTACCCGACACCAAACCCCCGGCTGGTAAATCCACGCTGGGTGGCGAACGGCCAATTCGGCTTCCGCATCGACGGCACGAGCGGCGAGCGCTATGTGATCGAGAGCACGACGAACTTCGGGACGTGGACCCCGCGCGTGACGAATTCGATGCCTCTGTTCGACTTCACCGACCCGAGTGCGTCCAGCGCGCCCGCGAGCGCTTACCGCGCTGTGCTGCGGTGACGCTTCCAGTCGCCTTCGCGGCGGCCACAGCCCAGGCGGAACAACCGTCAATTCTGCCCGGACTTCGCCGCTTTCCTTGCTTGTTGAATGTCCCTGCCCGGTTATGGTTTCTACGATGGACATTGGCGTGTTCCAACTCCTCCCGCGCGGAGGTGCGGCGACGGACCGCGAGGTCGTCGAGCAGGCGCTGTGGGAAGTTGATTTCGCGGAGCGGCACGGCTTCGAGAGCGTGTGGGTGACCGAGCACCACTTTTCCGGGCTTCGGCGCATCTGCGTCGAGAACACAGACGGAGAGGCATGGCGCGAGGTGCAGGAGGCGCTGCGCTGGGAGCGCGAGATGGCGATCCACTTCCACGAACTCGGCGAGGCGATCGAAACGGTGCCGACGCTTGCCGACGGCTCGATGATCGAGACGACGGACGGCGCGGGCATCGGCGCGTGCTTCGGCAGCGTCGCCACCCTCACCCGCCAACTCGATGAGCTTCGCGCGCTCGGCCTGCGCAAGGTGATCGGCTGGTTCCACTTCGGGAACATGCCTTACGGGAGCGTGCGTCGATCGATGCAGTTCATGGCGAGCGAGGTGACCCCAAGGCTTTGTCGAGAGCGGGGGCGCCCGGTCCCTGCAACATAGGTGAAGTCGGCCAGGTTGTAGCCTTTGGCGCGGGTGTTGCCGATGCGCATGGTGCGGGGATGGATTCCGAACGGACGGAGGCGAGAGGCGAGCCATTTCATTTCAGATTGCAGATTGGGGAGAAGAAACAGGGAATTCACCAATTCCCGAGTTCGGATTGCAGTGTGCAGAGTAACGGCCGCCGGGTAGGGCCAGCGGGGATTCCACGAGTTGTTTGGAGAAGATGCGGGTGACGCCGGATTGGAGGAAGATTTAGCGGATCGCCGCGAGGAGCGCGATTTGCGATTTTTGATTTTGGATTTGCGATTGGGAAGGAGGGACAATTGCGGATTGGGGATTGGAAATTGCAGAATGGGGAGAACAAGCCACCTCACGCTGGCCCTCTCCCCCTGCGGAGAGGGAATGGCGCGGGGCTGCCTTTGCACGGTGATTGGTGAGGTGGTTGTAGGCTTCGAGGGCGAGCTTCGGCCAGTCGCCGCCGGCGATGTGGGCGATGGCGAATAAGGGACGCCAGTTGTCGGCCACACGGTTGTAGGCAGTGGGAGGCATGGGCGGGTCGCAGGCTTGCAGGGCGGCGAAGTTGTCCTGGGCCCAGCGGGCCAACTTGCGGCACAGGACGGTTTCAATTTCGGTGTGGCGGCTGTCAAAACGGGCGCGGATTTCCTCCGGTTTGGCTTTGACGAGCTCGATGCGAATGGAGCGGCTGCGGAGAGTGTCGGGCACGGGACCAATGCCGGAGATGACGGCGGGGCCAAAGGCGTTGAAGGCGCGGACGGCATTGCCCTGGCCTTCGCAACGGTAGGCGCAAGCGCCTTGTTTGTGCCCGGCGTTGAGGAGGCCGCGCAGTTCTTCGGTGTAAAGCAGGTAGGAGTCCACTTCGTCTAGGAGGAGAGTGGGTTGGTGCTGGGCCACGAGGCGGAAGAGGACCGGGGCGGTGAGGTTTTCGGTGCGCAGAGCGCGCGGGGTCATGGCGGCGATGAGATCGACGGTGGTGGTCTTGCCACACTCGGCCTTGACGGAAGTGAGGTTCAAGCGCGGGGTGTGGAGAAAGGCGCGGAAGGCGTGGGCGTGGGCGCCCCAGAGGGCGAGCGCGTGGGCAGCGCCGGGTGGCAGGACCACACGGAGCACGAAGCAGTCGGCGACCCGGTGGAGGACGTCCGCACCGTCCACCGGCTCGGGCCAGGGTTCAACGGGAGGCAGTTTGACGGCACGGGCCTGGGCGTCGTAGTCAGCTTTGAGTCTGCACCGGGCGACTTCGGCGTCGAGGGTTTCGATGCGGATGCCGAGGCGCCGGGCGTCGCTTTTGCGGACGCGGTCGTATTGGGCGGCGGTGAGCTGGGCGAGACGGGTGAATGTTTCTGAATCGTCGAGCGTGGAGCGTGAAGGGTGGAATCGGTGGAGGAAGAGACCACGGATTCACACTGATGGACACGGATATTGGGAGAAGCCTTCGGTTCCACGGGGTCTGTGGGTAATGCTTGATCGTCGGTTTTCATGATGATTTATGTTTTTGAGGTGCGAGCTCAGCAGAGGGGGTGGGACCTCTGTGATGGAACCCTCGACACTCTTTTGAGAAATGAACTTTGAACCTTGAACGGCCAACTTTGAACTTTGAATGAGGGACGGAGGCCGGAGTGAGAGTGGGAGGATCGCCAGAGAAGCAGAAAGGGCCAGCAAACACGCTCGTGGACACAGCGAGCGGGTTGGAGGGGCCGCGCAAGGCACACTAAAGGGTGGACACCGAGCTTGAAGGACATTCGCATCGAGTCAAAAAACACGCTAAAGCGTGCACACCAAACCTGTCGCATAAATTCGGCCAGAAATGAGGCAGAAACGGTGTGGCGGTGCTCGGTCAAAAGAGCCGCAAACTATCGGCAAGATTAACATTTCTGCTCATGCAATTGGTCGGAAGTCGACGGAAGGTGTCTCGGATTTGGGAAGGGAGACTTGGAATGGGGCAAAGTTGGCGAGGAAGTAATCGGTGATCAGTAAATCAGGAAGCCTCGAAGTTTGGAATTTGAACAGGGGAGGCCGAACGGAGGCTAGCATGAGACCACTGATGACCGGACAAAACCCCTCACCCTACCCTCTCCCCTTCCGAAGGGGAGAGGGATTATGTTTTTGGGCGTTTAACCCAGGGCGGACTTTTGAACAACATGCACACTTGTTCTCTTCGCGAACAACTCGCAGACTCGCTTGCCCTGGGCTAATATCTTGCAACCCTTACAGGGTTTTGATTTGAGGAGGATCGGTAAGCGAGAACGCGAATGGGAGCAATTCGACACCTCACCCGGCCCTCTCCCCGTTCGAGGCGGAGAGGGAGAGGTAGTTGCGGAGAGGTGATAGCAAATGGCGAAAGTTTTTGTGAAACTTTGCACTTCGAAGTTGGCTTTCGACCGATGGCGGCGTGCCCCGGCTGCGCAGCCGGATGCGGGTGTTCATCGCTTCCCGCTACGTGGTCCCGCAGCAGATTGCCGTGCCCGGTCTATCTTCCGACAATCGCGTCGAATTCTTTGTCGATGAACGCGGACATGGTCTCGGTCCGGACGTTGCCTTGGGCGGCCAACTGGGCCAGGCAATGGAAGGCTTTCTTTTCCGAATCGGAGCTAATGATCAGCACGCCATCGCAAGCTCCCATCGTCCAATACTGGGCTTCGATCTTGACCCCCGCTTTGGCGGCAATCTTATCGAAATTGTGCGCGCGGTTGGTGGATTTCTGGATGTTTTTGGCGCCCTGTTCAGTGAAGCGCAATAGACTGATGTATCTAGCCATAGTGTTTTTGTCCTTTCGTTTCGGTTGGCGGCTCTCTCGCCGCGTGCCTGTCTTCAAATCTCACTCATAAATGCTCTTCTGGGGGGCTGCTCTGGGTCCTTCGGGGTCAGGCGGCTGAGTGCGAAGAACTTTGACTTCGTCGGGCGCGACCTCCAGCCCGGCATTTCCGAAGGAATTGTAAACGAAGGTGAGGACATTGGCAACCTCGTCATCACCCAGTGGAAACTGGGGCATGCTATTGTTGAATTTCCTTCCATTGACAATCAGTTCTCCCTGCCGGCCATTGATGACAATTTTTATCGCCCTGTTCTTGTCCGCGTTCAAAAAATCCGAACCGGCCAGAGGAGGGAACACATTCGGCAATCCCTGGCCGGTCGGCTGATGACAGGCTCCACAGATCGAAGTAAACAGCTTCCTCCCCAGCTCAACTCTCTCTACTTTGGTTTTTGGGCCGCCGGGCGGAGGCGCCACCCCGCGAACTGCGCCATGGGCCACCCAATCCCGGATGATCAATCGTTCCTCTTCCGTGATGGCCAACGATTCAGGACTATTCGCAATCGGCATCGATTCCTTGTAATACGTCCCCTTCCAACTGTCCCACAGCCGTCGTCTGATCTCCCAGCGGTCGGCAAAGGCGGTCCGGTAATCCAGCCAGTTGTAAACAAAGCGCGCTTGGTCGTTATGGCACCGGGAGCACTTGCCCATGATGATAGGCAAAACGTCGCGGAGGTAGGTGGGCGTTCGATTAATCGTTTCTGTCGCGACGGGAGCGCTCTGCGCCAAAGCCCCCATGTCCGAGAGCCATCCGAGGATGGCGAGCAGGCCGGTTCGAATGATCAATAAACGCGCTCGCTTGCTGTGATGAGTTTCGACTGTATTCATGCGTATCCTGGTTATAGGGGTTTCGATTTTGCACACGATAACTTCAAAAACCGTAGGAAAGCTGCAAGACCAACCGGTCTTTCTGGCCTGTATCATTGCTGTGGAAAAACTCATAGTCCCCTTCAAATAGCAGCGTATTCGAAAAATAATAGATATAACCCAGAGTGTAACGTCGTGTTCGAGTCCCCAAGCCATCATGGATGCTGTCGTAGCGATTCACCAGTTCCAGGTTATTGATCACCGGCAACGCCAGGTTCAACCCCGCCAGCTTGTAACCGGCCTGCACCCACCATCCCTCGGGGTGGACGGTTCCGTTGTCGTCGCTCCCATACCCACTGCGAATATATTCGCCCTTGATCTCAAGGTTCGGTCCCAGGTGCAGGCTGGCGTCGGCCACGCCGGCGGACCAAAGATGCCGGCCCGCGTCATCCCATTCCCCCGATTGGGCCGAAAGGCCCAGTTCCAGATCGTAGTGAGGCTTGAAAGGCATAAACCAACCCACGCGCGCCCCGCCACTCGGATGGCCGTGCAAATTCGCCACCGCATTGTCTGACCGCAGGCCCACGTTCCCACCCAAATCCAGCGCCCCGGCGCTCCCGGACCCATCGGCCGAGCTCGGTCCGTTCACGCCCCACACGGAATAAGCAACCGAGCTGCCGCTTTGACCCACCGGAACCGCCCCTCGTAATTGGACCCCCACTCCTGAGCCCGGCAACAGGTCGCGCGGCAATGGATCGTCAGGAATTTTGTTCATCCAGCCCGCCACCCGCTCGCTATAGGTGCCAAGAGGCAGCAACATGTTTCCCGCCACCACGGTCACGTAATCATTCATCAGGTAATCCAAATGAGCGAAGCTTAGATTGATGGTCGTGGAAGCCCCTCCCCCCCCCGCGGGGCTGCTCCGATCGCTATTCTGCAAACCGAAATCGAAGCCGGCCTCGAACAGGACCTTCTCTCCGCCTCGATACAGAAAGACGGGCGCGAAATCCGCGAATAAAAACGAGCCGTGCTTGCCCGAGGCCTTGACGTATTGAACCTCTGCGTCGCCCAGAATGGAGAAATTATGGTTGACGGTGGCCTCGTCGAGCGGCATCCGCGGAAGTGGCTCTACGGGTCCCCCCACTGCCGTCTTCTGTTGCACATCCACAACCGTTCGTTGGGTTTCTCCAACCTTCTGCTCCAGTTGCTGGATTTTTTGTTGGTCCTGTTCGTGGAGCTTCTGGTCTTGCGTGTGGACCTGGCCGTCCTGTGTATGAGCTTTCTCCAATTGCTCGATCCTTTGGTCCTGTTTTTCGAGCTTCTGGCCCAGTTTGCTGACCAGGTCTGTCAAATCCTTGAACTGCTGGTCATCGACAGCCGCCGTTGTCCTGACCGGCAGCGCCATTGCCAAGGCGCAGCAGGCGGACGCCCATCCCAAAGCGAGTGAATGTGTTTTCGTTTTCATGTTTTATGTCGTTTAATTCAGGCTCGGCCTTTTATCGTCCGCTGTTGTCTTGAAGGTACTTGAGGATCTCCCGCGCCTGTTCGGCAGGAAGGTTCGCCCGCACACGCATGTGGAGCAGGATGGTTTTCCATTGCGCGGCGGTCCTTTCAGTGGGGTAACGTTCGGGATGGCACCGGTTGCAATGCATCGAATACAACTCTGCTCCGCTGAGCTTCCTCGGCGTCGTTCCTGGGATTTTTCCGTTCTTGAGTTTTCCTTCCTGCTGTTTGGCGTCTGAACCGCTTGCCGGCTGCCCGGCGGGAGTCGCCGGTTTTTGGGGGGGTGAATCGGGTTTGGCGTCTTGGGCGTTTAGACCTCTCGCCATTCCGCAGACCATGGCGGCAGCCAGACCCACCGCGAGGCAGGGACGAGTGAGGTCTTTCAATTGCTTAGGTGTTTTCATGGTTCTCAAGTTTTTACGTTTGTACCGGCCGGTTCAAAATCAACCACTCTCAAGCGGGTTAAACATTTAAGTTGCTTGTTGCAAGTCCAAACGGGATTTCTTTTTCGCCCAAACTCTGTGCATCTTTCATAGCGGTGACAATTTATTCTTTGGCCAATTTTCCCGCTCCACATTCCTTGCCATAAGCTCACCCGTTTTTGCGATTCTATGAGGAGTTCGCGGGGGGAGGCTCAAAACACTTCGGCCTTCAAACCCGTTTCCTCACGCACATGCTGCGCGATGCGGGAGAGGCTCTTGAGTGGCAGATGGCAGCAATTGGCCTGCACTGCGGGGCGGTGCGCGGAGTAAACCTGGACGAGGGAGATTTGGGCGCCTCGTTCCTTTAACTCCCGAAGGCGCTCGATGTATTGCTCGACCTCTTCGGGCGCAGCCTCCTGGCCCTCGAGCAACGGAAACAGACTCTGGATCACCACCGGTCGCTTTCGGCCCAATGCCAAAATGTTTTCCACCACTTGCGCGAGTGAAGGAGTTGGGCAAATCAGAGGTGATATTTTTGGCCGGTTGATTTTATCCATGGCCTGATTAGTGCCAACCTCCAGTTTGGCCCAGACTTCGTCTTCCTGCGCAAAAAGATCCAATCCCTGTTGCACCTGGCTCAAATGCAACCCGGTCGCATTGGTGATGAGCACGATTTTGAAAAAGGGAAAAGTCCCTTGAGCGCGAAGATGAACGATCGTCCCCACCACCTCGGCGAAATTGGGGCAAAGTGTCGGCTCGCCGTCCCCGCTCAGAGCCAGTTCCTTCAACTGCAGAAGATGTTCGGGCGCCGATTCATAGCCTGGGAGTTCTCGAATCCTCTTCTCGCGCGCGAGATTGAGCATGGCCCGCAATTCAGCGGAGAGGAGATCGAGATTTACCTGCGCGTGAGAGCGGATTTCGTGGCGGTCCACCTCGCAATAGACGCAATCGAAATTGCAGAACTTGTCCGGGTTCATGTTCACCCCGATGGACAGGCCATGCGCCCGCTGAGAAATGACTGCATACACAAATCGGTTGCCAAAAAACTTTCGAGAGTGGGTGGTCATGGCGCCAGTCCTTTTCAGAAGGGCGGGCGCTGGACGAACCGACCTACGCGCTGGTCTCGACGGCGCCTGAGCTTCTGTAATTAATGCAAATTCGTTTTCCATGGTCCAGTTTCGCTCTTGTGCCGGAGAAATACTCCACGAGGATTGTCCAAAACCTTGCATAAATTGCTCCGCTCGGAAAGCCGAGTTCCAGCATGAGCCGGAGCGGAGGCAAAAAAGGGTGAGGAATCGGCAAACCGATGCTCGCCAGTTAGTCTGGTGAACTCTACCTTGGGCACATGCTCTCGGAAGATGATGAGATGGCCTTGTCTGACCAATTGCCCGTGCCTGCCCTCCGGGTCAATTGCAAGGGTTGGCAAATCGAGCGGCTAAACTCCAGCGCGGTAGCGATGTTGAAAATCGTTTCGGCCGACCTAATGAAAGAACATCTCTCCCCCAAAACAGCAAAGCTGCCGGGTTGGCTAGAGGGGGAATTGACCAAATTCGCCAGCTTGAGTGGATTGGAATACAGCTTCGAGAAGGAATTCATTCACATGCATCCCGTTCGTTGGCTTAAGGTCATGGTGAAAAAGCTCAGCCGGCAACCGGGCAATGATTTGGGCATGCTGGTTGTCCTGCTCGATATTACTCCGGAGATGAGTTTGGCAAAGCTCTTGAGGCAAACTCGCCAGGATCTTGAAGCTCAAGTTGGGGAACGCACTGACGAGCTAGGCAGGGCCAATATGTCCCTGCGGAGTTACATTGATGAGTGCAAGCGCTCTGCCGCCGCCCTGAAGAAACTTTCCAGCGCCGTCGAGCAAACCGCCGATCACGTAATTATAACCGACAAGAGCGGCATGATCGAGTATGTCAACCCAGCCTTTGAAAAATTAACCGGCCTCACCAACCAGGAGACAGTAGGCAAGACTCCGCGCATCGTGAAGTCCGGACAGCACCCTCCCGAGTTTTTCCAAAGCCTCTGGAGTACAATTTTAGATGGGCAAGTGTTTCGGGCCGAGTTCACAAACCGGAAGAAAAATGGCGAGTTGTACGTCGAGGAGAAAACCATCACCCCAATCAAGGATGACCACGGTCGCATCACCCATTTTGTCTCCGTCGGGCGGGGCCGCTAACCCATTTGCGGAATCCGTGCTCCGAATCCCAAGGGCGGCGCGAACAGTTGCCGCCGGCCTTTGCAATCTGGGGGAGATCTCCTTGATTTGCGGCTGGTCTGGACACGATGGCGGTGGACTTTTACACGAGTTTATTTCGGTTGAGGTTGTCAGCACATGATGAATCTGGATCAGTTCGCAGGTTCTTGCTTCTCCGATTTCAATTGTTGAAGGAGGTGGACAATTTCGCCGATATCCTGATTCAACCCGGTTTGTTGGTGAACGATTTCACCTTGTGAATTAAGCAGCGTGATCACGTTCGAGTGGACGAACTGGCCGTTCGCCTGAGGTTTGAACTTGATACCGAGCAACGCGGCTAACTCCAGCACGTCGTCCGGTTGGCCCTGCAACAATAGCCAGCGACCCAGGGACAACTGGTGGAGACGACGATATTCAGCCAGCGCTGCCGGCGTGTCGCGCCTGGCGTCAAACGAAACGAGCGTGAAGCCGACGTGCGCCCGCAGCCCGGGAGCCAACGCGTCTTCGAGCCGTTTCATATCGTTCACAATAATTGGGCAGGCGAACTGGCAATTGGCGAAAAACATCGCGACAACTTGGGGCCGGCCCCTCAGTTCACTTAATTTGATCTGCTGGCTTTGGTCGTTCGTCCACACGGAGTCAACCTGGTAAATTGATTTGTCCGTGAACCCAGTGAACGCGCCTGATACTCCAGGCTTCATGCAGCAGCGGGGTTTGGGCGAAGCTGCGGCACATCCGAGAAGCACGGCGGCGCCGAGCATGAGCAGAAACATTGTTGGATGACGGATCATAAATCTTTTGCGCAGCGGAAGCCAAGATTGTGTACACAGTAACTCGCTTTAAGGCTGCTGCGAAAACCGTAGCGCATAAAAGCCGGATAGTTGCCCAGGTCCTTGGCCCCTTGCGTGCCGTTGCCACAAAAAAGCTGACGATCCAGGCCGGTGTCAGCTCGCGCGTCGCCAGTGACCATCGCAGTGTTGAAATCAGAGACCCATTCCCAAACGAGTCCGTGCAGATCGTGAATACCCCAGAGGTTTCTTCGGCCTGAACCAACCGCGGAAAGTGTCACCGCCGCGGGTCTGGCGTACCATTCGAGGACCTGGCGTTTAAACTCGGCGTCGTTCTCGCCGTCTGCTCGCGTCGGACTGGCGGACGCGGCGTACTCCCATTCAGCTACGGTCGGCAATCGTTTGCCCTTCCACTGCGCGTAGGCCTTGGCGGCGAACCAGGAAAGGTAAGTCACCGGAGCGTTGGCAGGCGAGTTCGTGTCGAGGGCGAGATCGCCCGCCCAGTTTTTGAGATACGATTCGTCCGCAAACATTCTTTTTGCTTGCGAGCGCCGCCAGCGCGAGTTCTTGCGTACGAATTCGAGAAAGTCCCGGTTCGTGACCGGCAAAATATCCAGACAAAATGTCCGGACCGGAACTTCCCTGGGGTCCGCTTCAGTGCGGAAAAACGGCCGATACAGACCCGCGGGAATCGCCGCCATGCCTGCCGGTGTTTGTCCTGCGTTTGCGACTGCCGCACTGACTAACAGAATCAGGGCGGCCATGGGAATTCGATTCGTGTTCAAGATTCACCTTCCAAGGGTCAGTAGAGTGCGGCTCGCAGTCTACGGGTTTTTCCCACGTTTATTCGTAAGGGTTGGCCTTGGGTGCAGGAGTTTCTCTGCGAATCCTGCTCACTTCCTCCGCCGCCACCGTGTCGCTGGAATTGCCCCAACTGTTGCGCACATAAGTTAGCACATTCGCTATTTGTTCGTCGGACAGGTAGTTCAGTGGGATCATCGGATTTTTGTAGGTCTTCCCGTTCACCACCATCTCGTCGGATTGCCCCACCAGGATGCCGCGAATGATCCGTTCCCGGTTGGCCTTGTCCAAAAGAAAATCCGAGCCAGCGAGCGGAGGAATCTGGTCTGGCACGCCTTGCCCATTCGGCTGGTGACAGACAAAGCACGTTTGCAGGAACACCCCTTTGCCCTTTTGAACCTGGATCTCTTTATTTAAGTCGGCGATTTTAGGATTGCTCCTGATTTCCTGGGCAACGGCAGCTTTCAAGGATGCGAGTTTCTTTTCGCTCTCGCCTCCCGCTTCCGCGGCTTTACCGAGATAAGAAGCGTCTACTTCCTTGCCGGAGTAGACCAGCAGGTTCTGGGGTCCGTCCACTTTCAACATTCCGAGGGCGCCTTTGTTGAACGCCCGGAAGATGGAATGGTCCACCATCACGTACGTGCCCGGCACATCTACGCGGAATTCTACGATCGCCGCCCCGCCCGCCGGAATGAGGGTCGTTTGCACATTATGCTGATTGGGCGTCGTGCCGCCTTCCTGATAAACCGCATCGAAGATTTCGCCGATGACGTGGAACGAGCAAACCAGATTCGGCCCGCCGTTGCCGACAAACAAACGGACTTTCTCGCCCACCTTCGCCGTGATCGCTCTATCGCCGATGAGCGAACCTACTGCCCCGTTGAACACGACATACGGCGGGCGTTCGTCAACCGCTTTGATCATGTCAAATTGTTGCAGCCCTTCTTCCCCATATTGGCCGATGGTGTAGAATTCACCCTGCATGAGATAGTATTCCCGGTCCACCGGCGGCAGCCCTTCCTTCGGCTCTACGAGAATCAGGCCATACATTCCATTACCGATGTGCATGCCCACCGGCGCGGTCGCGCAGTGATAAACGAAAAGCCCGGGATTCAGGGCCTTGAACGAGAACTGCGATGAATGGCCCGGCGCGGTGAACGAGGACGCCGCGCCCCCGCCCGGCCCGGTGACCGCGTGCAGATCTATGTTGTGTGGCATTTTGTTGTTCTGATGATTGTTCAAGTGAAACTCGACTTGGTCGCCTTCACGAATCCGAATAAAGCTTCCGGGCACGTCGCCGCCGAAGGTCCAAAAGACATACTCAACGCCGTCAGCCAGGCGCTTGGTGAGTTCCCGGACTTCCAGGCTGACGGTGACTTTAGCGGCGTGGTTGCGCTTTATGGGAGGAGGCACATGCGGCGCCTGTGTGGGCACCGCTACCTCTTCACCGATGACACCCGGGCTGGTCCCTCTGGCTTGAGGAGGCCCCGCACTGGTATCGGCGGCCATGATCGGCTTCAAGGCGAGAGAAATGAGGAAGACTAAGGTTGCCATTCTGGGGAACGGTTTGCAGTTATTTCGTTTCATGTTCTTACGTTTGGAAAGAATCGGTTTCTGAACTAACCATCCCTTGCTAATAACTGAGCAGAAATTGGTTTGTGCGAGTTCCACCACTCCACTTCTCCTTTGGTCAAAATGGATGGCGATTTGTGCCTCAGTGGTTCGATGGGTTGCTCATCACCTTGGGCAACACGTAGAACGACCACAGCAGCACGCCAGAGATCCAAATGACCGCTCCGTATGAGTAGTGCGAAGCCATGATTTTTGGCCAAAAATCTCCGCTGATTCGTGTGGCCATCCCAAAGAGCATCAGGCTCAGGGCGACCAGCAACCAACGATTAGGGGTTTTGAGCTTTTCCAGATTGCCACTGTGCCCGAAAACCACCCGCGTGGCAACGGTGAAGGTGATAACGGCGAACCCGCCAATCAACGTCAGGTGCAATAAACTGACTCGAAATGCCGGAAAGACCGTGATGAAAAAGAACCCGGCAACCAGCGCCGTGAAAGCAATGCGCAGCGAAGCGCCAAGCTCATTCGTTGCGTTCGGCGCGCGATGAAAAGGAAATTCGAACACGAGGTAAACCAGCGTCACCACAAAACGAATTGCGTAGGCCGTGCGGGACCATCCTTCTGCTTCAATGAAAAATGAGGCCATAATCAAAACACCCGATCCTGCGGCCAGGAGGGCCTTCTTCTTCCATTCCAATGACGGCAGGCGTGTTTCTGGAAAATCATGCGGGCTGGGCAAACCAAAAAACCGAGGCAGAATAAATGGTCCGATCCCCAAGATCGGAAATAGGATGAAGCCTTGATACGAAAAGAGTTGCTGCAAGACCACCCAACGCATGCCCGTTTCCTCATTCCAAGGCTGGAATAACGCCATGACCGTCCCGACAAGCGCGGATAGCAGCGCCAGCCCAACCAGGGCGAAGCCCGGGGGCGGGGTGTCCTGTCGGCGCCGGGCCCGTCGCGCCATCAATACTCCAAACACCAACAGCAGCGTTAAGAACAGGCTATCCCCCAAAAGAATTTGCTGCGCCAGCAGGACAATCACCATCGCCAAATGGATGCCAATAAGCAGGAGCACGTTTGCCACGCCCAGCGGCGGCGCTGAAAGCAGGCGTGGCAAGGCCGTGCCCAGGAAGCCAAGGATAAACGAGCCAAACATGCCGTAAGCCATCAACCGCGCATGCGCTTGGCCGGGGTAGAAGCTGGTTAGACCTCCGAAGTAGAACGGCCATAGGGCCACCCCCAGAATTCCAGCCAGCACTCCCTGTGGAAAAAAAAACCGAAACGGTTCCTCCCCTAGATTTTTCAACTGTATCCGCTTTACGGTTTCCGCAGCCATGGCCAACAGTTCTCGCCTACGTTTTCAGCGTGCCGGGGCCGAGATCGCCTGGATTTGCTGTTGGTCTGGACGGGATGTGGTGGACCTTTGCGGGACGCGCGACTCGGGCGCGTTCAGATCCGCCAATCGCACGCGGCATTCCTCGTCATATTTCACCACTTCTTTGTGCAAGAGCTGGCCGATGAAGAACACGATGAAAAGAATCGCACTCAAAGGCTTCAGAAAGCCCCAAAGGATTGCGCTCCCTGCCTCGGTTAGGCTGGCAAGGAATAGCGCCGCCGAGACCGCCAATAGGATTTTTAAAAATGTTGTCATAGTCTAATTTACTCCGTTTAATTTGTTTATCTACACAAGAGGAATTTGACTTAGTTTGAATTCTCCGGCTTCTCCGATTTTGGTGAGATTACATCCTTTTTTGACCTGACAGGTTGGAAGCCATCTTTCCAGTAATCCGGCAGCCCAAGCTTCGTCTCACGAAGAATTTCCAGGATGGCCCGTTTGGTGGCTGGTGAAATCTTTTCGAAATCGCTGCTGCTGTCTTTGCCACTCAGAATCTCATAAAGCCGCTGGTACAGATATTCCTTGATCATGGCAGGCAGAGCATCAAACGACTCGGAGTAAATAAGGTAGCTGCACGGATACTTAAAGAGACGCGTTTCAAGGTCGAAGTCGCGGAGCGAGCGGGCCTGCTTGTCCCTTGGACCTACGGCGGGGAAGGTCTCGCTGAATTCGGAATCCCCTTTGATCCGCGCGCGTATGGGCGCTTCCTCGGCAAAAAGCAGGTATTTTAGGAAAGCGTCACTGATCTTGTTCAGGTAATTGACGTGGCCATACTGATGAATGGCCAAGGTGGCTTCATAATTCAGCCGGGTGATGAAGTTGTGCATATGAGTCTGATGCTCCAAAACCATCAAGGCCACGATATCACTATGGGGAGTGGCATAGGCGGTCACATTGAAGAAGCGGCCCAAATCGGAAAGATTTCCAAAATAGTTTGGTTCCTTCTCCTGGCGATCGAAGGCCATCTGGCCGATCAAATTGCCTCGATGTGTTTGCGAGCCATGGGTGCCGGTAACGTACCAGCCTCCCCATCGTTCCTCAATCGGCGTGCGATGGTTGACCATCGAGATTCCGCTGGCCAGATCCACTGCGCCGCTTTCGTCGGTGATGAAGGAGCGCACGAGATGGCCCGGCACGCCCATTGTTTTGGCTGAGGCGTGGCACTCGAGACATTGATCGGTCCGAGTTAAACGCGGCCTCTCAGTTCGGGTTTGTTGCAAGGTGTAGAAGACCGCCCCTAGTTTCGGGTCGGCCATGGATACTTCGAGCAAGGGGGCTCCGGGGATGAAACCGACATAAACATCATCGTTGAAGAAAACCGAGCGTGGGCTTGCAGGGGAAATGCGCTCGCGTTGGAATGAAGTCTTGGAGAAGACAAGCATCTGCGAGTTGGTCGAAACCTTCATTGCTTCCAGGAACGAAAGCAAATACCCATATGCCACGTCGTATTTGAGCCGGACCTCGCCGCGATCCAGGCGTTCCTGCAAGCGGGCCACGCGTCCATCCGCTTTAGTCTTGTTGTAAGCGATGGTGTCCTCATCGAAGGGCATCATGTGAGTTGCGCCCTGAAAATCCGCCTGCAATTGCCAGGGCAGGCTAAGATTCAACGCCAGGAAAAGAAACGCGAGCCTGGGTTGGTGAGGCGAACGACTTAAGCAGGATTTGAACAAGCAGCGTATCAGTTGGGTTCTTTCAGTTCGTGGTTTCATGCCAAACTGTCTAAAGGAAAAACGGCACTGAGACTTCTTTCACCGGCACCAGCAGCACAGGGCAGGTGGCAAGGCTGGCCACGCGGCCAGCGGTGGTCCCGAGTTGACCTTGACAGCTATCCTTGCTGTGCGAGGCCATGACGACAAGGTCCACATTCAAGCCCGCTGCAATTTCCAGAATCTTAGCTTCGGCTCTTCCCGCGCGAATCATCGATTGTGACATAATGCCGTGGCTGACCTCCTGTTTCGTTAGCTGGCGCAGTTTCTGCGCAGCCATGCGGCGCAAGTCCGCTTCCAAATCGGGCAAATGGCAGGGGCCTAATTCGGATCCCGCCGGACTTGTTTCTGCCACATAGAGGAGGATGAGGCTGGCCTTGAGCGGACCCGCGAGGGAGACGGCGTACTGCAAGGCCGCCCGGGAGCAATTTGAGAAATCGACCGGAACGAGAATTCTTTTTCGCAGCGTTGCCCTCGCGCGTCGGGGGCGGGAGAGCGGAACCAATCTCTTCATTGTTCTTTTCACTTTACTAATCTATTCCATCGAGTCGCCATCGCTCCACGCCCATTGTCCTTCGCTGGCCTTTTTTTGCCTCGCTATAACCTCCCGACTCGAGACCTAAACCGGGAAGGGGACGAATAAGTGGACAATCGCTTCGTGTTGGCGCACATGCCGAAAATAAATGCTTGTGCGGAAAGACGCGAAAAGGAGCGGGAGGAGAGGACCGATGACCGAGGGCTGATGAACGATGAAAGGGTCGGGCAAGGCCCGGAGGGAGGCCACGAGTTGTTTGGAGGAGATTCGGGTGACGGCGGCTTCTGTGAAGATTTGGCGGATCGCCGCGAGGAGCGCGATTTGCGATTGGGAAGGCGGGACAATTCCTGATTGCGGATTGGATATTGCAGAATGGGGAGAACAAGCCACCTCACCCTGGCCCTCTCCCCCTACGGAGAGGGAATGGCGCGGGGCTGCCTTTGCACCGTGATTGGCGAGGTGGTTGTAGGCTTCGAGGGCGAGGCGGGGCCAGTCGGCGCCGGCGATGTGGGCGATGGCGAATAAGGGACGCCAGTTGTCGGCCACGCGGTTGTAGGCTGTCGGCGGCATGGGCGGGTCGCAGGCTTGCAGGGCGGCGAATTGGACTGGCGAAATCGCAGTCCAATTTCCTTTTTCATTTATTCTGCTAGGGGGGATGGGACAATTGGATATCTACGGGGGCAGGTTGAAAATAAATGAAGTTATTTTTGCGCCCAGATTTACGCAAAGAGGGCAAAGAATGCAGACTTTTGAACCGCGGATTGCGCGGCGGAGCGCTGTGGTGCTACCTACCAACACTGGAGCCATTTATTTACTACTCTAATTGCCGGTGTTTTGGGACTCGACCCAGCGAACGGCGTGGCAGACGAGCGAAATCGCATCCGGCTGTTCCAGTTTTGCTTTGAGGTGGCTGCGATGCACATCCACTGTCTTGGGGCTGAGATGAAGTTGTTTTGCGATCTCACGAGTGCTTTTCCCCCGGCCAATAAGTTGAAATATCTCAAATTCGCGGTCACTCAGCTTTTCGATGGGAGAACTGGACCGACGCGGCCTCCGAGTGGATAAACCGTCGAGGATTTTTGACGACATTTTCTCGCTGACATAAACCTCCCCAAGCAACACCCGGCGAATGGCTGCGAGCAACTTTTCACCTCCCGCCTCTTTCATGATATAACCGCGCGCGCCAGCGCGCAGCACTCGTTCGGCATAAAGCATCTCGTCGTGCATGGAGAGCACCAGGATGGGCAAAGCCGGCCGGAGCGCCTGTAGGTCCTTGATGAACTCGAGGCCGCTGCGTCCTGGCATGGTCATGTCCGAGATCAGAAGGTCCGGCACGGACTTTGCCAATGCGTCGAGCACTTCCGCAGGCTGACTGGCTTCGCACGAAACCTGCATGTCGGGCTGTTTGTTTATAAGATGAGCCAAGCCGGCTCGCGTCATCGGGTGGTCATCCACGAGCAAAATTCGCCTCCGAGGCGGCAAGGCTGGTTCGCTGATCACCACCTTCATGGAATCCTTTTGTTTCGCGGATTTCTTGGCACTCATCATTTAGTCCTTCGCACGGTGCAGGTGACGGTCAGGCCTTTGCCTGGCTTGGATTCCAGGGTCAACTCCCCGCCAACGACGCTGGCGCGATGTTTCATTACCTGCAAGCCCATTCCCCGACCTTTTTCTTTTCCCTGCAGTCCCCTGCCGTTATCGGAGACCTTGAGGACTAACACGCCAGGTTGCTCTGAGAGATGGATGATCACTTCGCTCGCCCGGCTGTATTTTACCGCATTATTGACCGCTTCCTGAGCGATCCGGTAGAGTTGGGCAGCGATTTCACTTTCTTCCAGCAGCATCGGTGACGGACAGTGAACATGGCACTTCATTCGACCCAGTGAGGAAGTGGTTTGGGCAAGGTCAGCCAATGCCGCTTCCAATCCCGCCTCTACTTTGAATGGGGCAAGACCATGAGCCAGCGACCGCGTTTGGCCAATCGCTTCGCGAAGAAACCGGCCAATTTGTGCCGCCTGCTTTTCCATCTCAGGATGCACCGGCGCCAGATCGCTTCTGAGCGATTCGCACATGAGCTCGATGGCGGTGAGTTGCTGGCCAAGGCCGTCATGCAAGTCCTGGCCGATGCGCCGCTGCTCGCGGTCGCTAGTCTCGGCGAGGTTTCTGGCCAGTTCGGCAAGCCGTTCCTCGTCACGTTTGCGCTCGGTGATGTCCGTTCGGATGGCGATGAACTGGGTGGTTTTGCCCTCCGGATTCAAGAACGGGAAAATGGTCGTGGCTACCCAATAAATACTGCCGTCCTTGGCGCGATTGCGGATCTCCCCTTTCCAAACCTGGCCCCCGCCAATAGTGCTCCAGAGGTTTTTGAAAAACTCTTTGGAATGGTAACCGGAATTGATGATGCGATGATCTTGCCCCATCAACTCGTCGCGGGAATACTTGGAAATTTGGCAAAACTTTTCGTTGACGAAAGTGATGCGTCCGCGCGGGTCAGTAATGGCGACAATGGAATGCGCATCCAGGGCGGCCCTCAGGTCCTGGAGTTCTTTCAGCGGAGTTAGGGGCTGCGGAACGACGCGCTCCTCGCCAACCGGATGGATGGAAGCTGCCGTGCTGGCTTCCAAAAGGTTAAGCTGCTCAATCAACTCCGCTTTGGTCAGCCGGGAGTAATCGTTCATACCCCTCAATGATAGCGAAGTCGCGCTGCGGATCACGCGCAAAGATGAGAGCGCAACACGGGGAACGAGCGCGCACAGCTTGTCCGCAGGTTGGCCTAACCAAGTGCTTCTGGACGCCCGGACACGCTGTCCGCGCCAACGGCGAATCCGAACCAATTTAGGTTGCAGGTAATTGCTCCCGATATTCCGTCGGCGACTGGCCGACAACTTTCTTGAAAATGCGGTTAAAGTGCGTCAGCGACTGGAACCCCACTTCATAAGCAATCTCGCTGACGCGCAAGTTTGGATTGAGCAAGAGATTCTTGGCTTTCTCCGTCCGGGTGCGGGAGACAAATTCGGTGAAGTTGATGCCGGTCGCTTTCTTAAACACTTTGCAGAAGTAAAATAGGCTCATGTGCACCGCCGCTGCCACTTGTCCTAACGAGAGTTCCTCGGTGTAATGCGCTTCGATATATTGCTTGGCTTTGGCGATGACAGGGGGTTCAGAATTGGACGCTTGCAACGCGATTTGATTGCCTTTCGTTCTCAGGTGATCGGCAAAAACGGAAAGAAGATGGGCGGTTGCTCGCATTTTCTTTTCCGAAACGACCGGGGTTTTAAAATAGGCTTTTTTGACTGACTGTGGATCGAAATCCAGCCCTTGTTCAGCGAGCAGCTTTGCGACGTGGCTACATTGGGCATTGGTGGGCTTCTGCTGCATGATCTGGCCGGTTTGGAGATAACCGATGGTTTCCTGGCCGACTCGCACGGGAACCGCAGTCTCGGAAAGCCCATAGGAGCAAGTCATGCTGCCCGTTTTTTCGCGGGCACTCTGAGCGAGCTTTTCCTGCATCTGCAAACAAGCGGCGCAAGCCCTGCTCCTGGAGGCGATCAGAGCGCAGAAAGGGTTTTCCTTTCGCTTGCCGTGCAAGGGTAACTGCCAGCTTTCGATGGGGCGGAGCGCAATCGGCAGGCCCGTCGCCTCGGTAAAGGCGCGTTCGTAATCCTGGTAAAGCTCCGAGTTCGCCAGGGTTTTAATCAGAGTCGTTTTTCCATTCATGCTCTCGTCTCTTTCTATTTTGCTGAACGCAATTTGTTTTGCTGATGACAATATAGGAGGACTCGTGCCCTTTGAAAATTGGGGGCACGGCTGCATCTCGATAGAGATGTGGCGTAGGGGGGATAGGGAAATTCCTTAGTGGCGAATCGGAGCAACCACACTGCAAAGGAAGAGGGCCATGTGCTGTGAGCTATGTGCAAAAAACGGATGCTTCCTGACAAAGAGCGGAGAGCGTCCGCTCTGTTCTCAGAGCAGGCTTGGAGTGGAGAGGGAACGGTTTAATAAGTACCGCCCAATCCCACGGCACCAGCCGGATACTCGGTGGAACCGACCAGCGCCGGCAACGAAACGCCACCAGGAAAGAAGAAACTATGAATGCATTGACTCGTTGGGATCCGTTCAAAGAAATGGAAGATCTGCAAGGCCGGTTCGCCAATATCCTTGGCTTGACACCGGCGCGCGCCGGCAACGGCGGAGAAGAATCGATGACCGTGACGCAATGGGCGCCGTCTGTCGACATCGTCGAGGATGACAAGGAATGGCTCGTAAAGACAGATCTGCCGGAAGTGAAGAAAGACGACGTTAAGGTCACCGTCGAGGACGGCGTGCTTACTGTTACGGGGGAGCGCAAGTTCGAGAAGGAGGAAAAGGACAAAAAGTATCATCGCATCGAGCGATCATACGGAAACTTCTTCCGTAGCTTCACGCTGCCTGACGGCGCGGACGCCTCGAAAGTGAACGCGGAGTTCAAAGAGGGAGTATTGAAAGTGCATCTGCCGAAGGGGGAAAAAGCCAAACCCAAGGCCGTCGATGTGAAAGTGCAATAGCTCCGCCTCGTGAAAAAGGAAAATGCCATATTAAATACTCGGCCGGTGGACGTCGCGCAGACATTCATCGGCCCCTTCTCATTGGTGGCGGTGGCTAAACGTCGCAAGCGCATAACGTTGCCCCACCACCGAATCGAGTTAAACTTGCGGGACTTCAACCAGCTTTTCAATTCCATGGATCCATCCCCTTCCACGAGAAGGACCTCGATGAGAACGCCGAGGAGTTTATTGTAAGGTGGGTAAACGAGTATCACCGGCACGACCCTGTGACGCTGGTGGTTCACCTGAATCAATTTCCCGAAGGCCCGCATCCCCAGGAGATCATTGAGAAGGCGGTGCATCATTATTTTGCTCACCTCGCTCAACTGAATCACATGGAGTTCAAACACTTAATGAAGCAGGGGCGGATGAGCCTGATAATCGGCTTCGTGTTTTTGGCGGTTTGTTTGTTGGCCAGCGAGCTGCTAAGTGGTTTGGGTGGCGGGACCTTAAATCGTCTGCTCCGCGAGAGCCTGATGATCGGCGGCACGGTGGCGATGTGGCGCCCGATGGAAATTTATCTTTACTCCTGGTGGCCGCTTCGTCGCCGCGGGCAAATTTACGAGAAGCTGAGCCAGATGGACGTTGAAGTGCGGAAGAAAAACTGAAACCCTGGCCAGCCCCCCCCCCGGCGTGGGCCAACCGGGAAAGTCAAATAAACTTATGGAATGGACATCGAAAATAATTCTAGGCGCTGCTTCTCTGGCAGCGGGAATTGTCATTGTTTTTGGGCAACCCAGGGTGCCCCTTGGCACGAAAGAATTTATGCGTGAGAAGCTGGAGCATTCCCAAAAGATTCTGGAGGGGATTGCTTTGGAAGATTACGATTTAATCATCGCAAAATCTCAGAAATTAAGCGCCATGAGCCAGGCTGCGAGTTGGCAGGTATTTGGAAACCCCGATTACACTCAGCAGAGCGCTAACTTCCGTCGAAATGTCGAGTCCCTCAGCAAGGCGGCCCGAGAGAAGAACCTCGACGGAGCCACGCTGGCCTATTTTCGTGTGACGATGGGTTGTGTGGATTGCCACAGACTCGTCCGGGGAAAGAAGATCGCTCGACTGGACTGAGCAAACTGGCAATAGTTCAGCGGATTTTGCGCGCCATTCTGACAAATCAAACCTGGATGGGATTGGGAATCCTCTCGGCTGCTCTGGGTTGTAAAATCAGCGCAACAAATCCTCCGGAACATTCCGAGCAACCTGTTTATAAAGACGAGGCGTTCACTGATTTTTTCAAACGGACCTCCGGATGGGTTGCGGGCGACGGGGCGATTTCCATCCCGCTGTCCGACGGTCGAGTAGTTTGGCTTTTCGGCGACAGCCATATCGACGATTACGACCCGGCCACCGAAACAGTCCCTTGTCTTTTCCAGGTGCGCAACTGCGCGCTGCTGCAGGAGAAGAAGGACTTGCAACATCCGCGGACACTGATTGGCCAGGGACCTGGATTCAAATCTCTTTTTAAGAACATTTCGGATGGCGATTATTGGCTGTGGCCCGGCGCCGGTTTTCAAGGGGGGGATGCGATTTATATTTACCTCAACTCCTTAAAGAAAACAGGCTCGGGAGGGGCTTGGGGTTTCGACAGAGCTGGAAATGATTACCTGGGAAAAACTCGCTTTCCGCAGATCGAGGTCGAAAGCTATATGTCCCTGCCTGACTTCAACAAGATCAACTTCGGGTGCGGTTTCGTGAACGACCCCAAGAGCGGCTATGTGTACGCCTTCGGGAACAAGCAAGCCTCCATTGAAAGCGATGTCTATGTCGCCCGATTCAGGGCCACAAATCCGCAGAGCAATTGGAATTTCTGGGACGGCAAAGCGTGGCAGGCGGATGTCAGCAAAGCCGCCGTCGTCACCCGAGCTGCGTCCACGTCGGTGAGCGTGTCCAAGATCAAAGCCAAATACCTGCTGACCACCTCTGAATTCAGTGTGGGATGCGATCAGGGCAAGGAGATCTATGTCTCAACCAGCCGCAGTCCCACGGGACCTTTCTCGGCCCGAAAAAGGATTTTCACAATCGACGACACTGTGCAGGGCCACCATCCCTTTTTTTATCTGCCGATGGCCCACCCGGAATTCACCAATGACAAAGACGAATTGCTGATCACGTACTCCATTAACGGATATGAACCCTGTATCAGTTCCTGCGTGAACGGCAGGGGCATTCCCGATCATTACCGCCCCAAGGCCATCCGTGTGCCGCTAAGACTTATCGATCCGGACATGTAGGCCAACCGGTTCCTCAAACCTTATGGCTGGCTCAAGGATGGCACCAAGCTCCTTCGAAGACTTGCATGGTTTCAGTTTTTACGTCCCTCAGCGCGGCAAGCTCGCGACGAAGTGCTCTGGGAGCTGCTTGGCCCCAGGAGAAACATGATGCGGAGTTTCCATTTATCGACCGCCAAAAAAAGGTGAGGGTTTGACAAATTTCGGACAGACGAAATCCTTGCATGAAGGCAAATTGATTTTAGATGAGTTCGCGTTGATTCACTCGAGGATGCCATCGAACAAGCTGTGCATGAAACTGAAGCTGAACAAGATAATGGTCCCGACTGATTTTTCGGAGGCGTCGAAGCAATCGTTGCCTTATGCAGTAGGCTTTGCCAAGAAGTTCGGCGCCCGCATTACTCTGGTCTATGTGGCGTCGGCGCGAGCGGCGGCCGAGTTTAGCCGGGTTGGAATTGTTTTGGAGGAAAAACTCGCATTGGAAAAAGCGCAGGAATCCTTGAGAGAATTCCGTGCAAAAGAATTTGCGGAGAATTCGCTAGTCGAGACGCAGTTGCTCACAGGCGCTCCTTTTGCCGAGATCAACGATGCAGCCCAAAGCCTCGGCATCGATTTAATCATCCTTTCTACGCATGGCCGCACTGGGCTGAAGCACTTTTTCCTTGGGAGCACGGCCGAACGGGTCGTGCGCCATGCACCTTGCCCGGTGCTGACGATCCGAGAACAGCCTTTGCGAGTTAAATTCCCAGGCGACGCCCCTTGCGGATTTAAGAGAATATTGGTGCCGATAGATTTTTCCGAGGCCAGCCACAAGGCCCTGTTTTATGCCACTGCCTTTGCTGAAGAATGTGGCGCGGAAATAACGCTCCTGCATGTTGTCGAACTGCCGGCGTATCCCGAGTTAGGCTATGCTCATGTGCCGATGAAGGAAGCGGAACAGAAAAAGGCCGCGCTTGAGACGTTGGAAGTGGCAGATGTAGAATTGGGGGCGAGTGCGCGCTTGATAAAGTCAAGAGTGGCCCGAGTGGGAAATCCTTCTCAGGAAATCATCGAAGAGGCCAGAAGGCAAAATTCGGACCTCATCGTCATTTCAACCCATGGACATGGCGCATTGAGGCATCTGCTTTTAGGCAGCACAACTGAAAAGGTCGTGCGCCACGCCTCGTGCCCCGTGTTTGTGGTGCGTGAGCATGAGCATGACTTTCTGACGAGCCAATCGTAGCTGTCCTTGCTAAGCAGGGACTCGGTCGTGGATTGTGCGGCGCTGCTCCGCGCAGAACTTATGGCCGGCCAAGGATAGCGCTGAACTCCTTCGCATCGAAGACTTGCATGGTTTCGGTTTTGACGTTTCCCAGCGCGGCAAGTTCGGTGAGGCACCGCAAGG
>JBBRPK010000018.1:0-59160 GCA_038228235.1 Verrucomicrobiota bacterium | reverse complement strand
TGGTTCGGAGGGGCGATTCCGGCCTTCGGCCTACATCGCCCCTCCGAACCATGATCCCCTTGCTAAAACCAACAAATAATTCATACTGAAAGTGTTACCTATCATCCCGGATAGTTTGTTACCCATCACCGGCTCGCACCGATCCCCGACCGTAATGGCCATCTTGGGGTCACATCTTGACTTATAACAATTAGGATTTGCCTCCGTGTTGAGCCCGCCGCAGAATCCGCGGGCTTGGCTCGCCCGTTGCGCCTCGATCTCAAGAACGGCTCGTATCACGTTGCC
This sequence comes from Verrucomicrobiota bacterium, assembly GCA_038228235.1. Lineage (GTDB taxonomy): Bacteria > Verrucomicrobiota > Verrucomicrobiia > Limisphaerales > JBBRPK01 > JBBRPK01. The sequence goes on along the minus strand of JBBRPK010000018.1, from coordinate 58,875 downwards.
AATCGCGGCAACAACCGGCAGGCAATCTATCTGGGCGAAAGAGATCGAAAGCATTTTTTGGATTTGCTCCCCAGAATGATTGAGCGATACTCGGTGGAAGTCCATGCCTGTGTCTTAATGGACAACCATTATCACTTGATAGTCCGCACGCCCGAAGCCAACCTCAGCGCCGCCGTGCAGTGGCTTAATGTCGCTTACAGCATCTGGTGGAACCGGCGTCACGGACGCAGTGGACATTCGTTCGGAGGGCGCTTCAAGGCGGTGTTGGTGCAAGCGGGGGAGTGGGTATTGGCCTGTGGCGCGGCGTTGTACGGGGTTAACATTGCGAGAATTGGGGGACGCAGCCGGAAGGATGGATTATGTGGCGGTAGCCGCAGCCATCCGAAGGTTTGAAGTCAAAATGGCAAAGGACCGCGAGCTGAGCGACCAGAGCCAGGAAGTATTGAGACAAATTGAAAAGTTATAAGTCAAGATGTGCCCCCGTGACCCTAAAAGAAGGCTGCGCAGCGCGAGGCGGTCGAGCTGTTGTTCGTTGGAAAGCTCGCGAGGGGAGAGCGCTTCCAGGGCGCGCAGCACTTCTTTCCGTTTTCGTGCCTGATCTTGCACAAAAGCAAGAGTCGCCTTTCCTAGGTTCCCCTCTCGGATTTGAGGCCTGCAAACGTGGCATAGGCAGGGTTCTTTTCCAGCAGCCTTTCAAAATACCGGTCCAGGATTCCTTCAAAGCGCGTTGAGTCAGTTGCCATGCCTCTATCAAGGTTTTGCTTCCAGAACGAGGTTGAAGGGGGTTTCAGCAGCGCGGCGGAATCGGGTGAACCCGCCCCCGGTGACCACCTCTCTCAATCGCGCCTCGCCTGCCTGGGCGCCAAGGCCCAACCCGACTTCCTGGGAGAGGGATGCCGGCGTGCAGATCATCGTCGAGGCGGCGTAATAGACCCGCCCCACTGGATTCAGGTTGTCCTCCACCTGGTCATTGGCATACGGCTCGACGATCATCCACGTGCCGTCCGGTTTCAACGATTGCCGGACGTGGGCCGCCGCTCCCTTGGGGTCGCCCATGTCGTGCAGGCAATCGAAAAACGCCACCACGTCATAATCCTTGCCGGGATACGCTTTGGAGGACGCGACCTCAAATTTGACTCGATCGCTCACACCGGCTTTGACGGCCGAGGCACGCGCCCATTCGATGGACGGCGCGTGGTAATCGAACCCCACGAAGCGGGAGCGCGGATAAGCCTGTGCCATGAGGAGGGTCGAGACGCCGTAGCCGCAGCCGACGTCGGCGAGGGTCCCGCCCACCTCGAGCTTCGCCTGCACGCCGTCGAGCGCTGGAATCCACTCCGCCACGAGTTGAGCCGAATACCCGGGGCGAAAGAATCGCTCCGTCCCTTCAAACAGATTGCAGTTATGCTCGTGCCAGCCTACGCCCTTTCCTGTCTTGAAAGCCTCGCGCACTTTCGGCTCATCGAGAATCGTCGAGGCGATGATCTGGTATGCCCCGACGATGAAGGCTGGATTATTTTCCACCGCCAGGGCCAGCGCCTGCTCATCGGGCAGAATGAATTTCCCGGCCGTGGCATCATAGGTCACATATCCAGAGGCCGCCTGCGAGCATAGCCATTCCCGAACATACCGCTCAGCCGTGCCCGTCTTCTGCGCAAGTTCCTGCGATGTCATCGGACCCGCCCCCGCCATGGCCTTGTACAGACCGAGCCGGTCTCCGATCAGAATGAGAGCGGTGTTGATGGCCGCTCCCATGTCGCCCAGGGCCTTGCCCATGAATTCGTTCAGCTTCGCTTCGTTGACATTGAGTTTCGGGTTATTCATATCGATCTATTTTCCTGTTGATGAGTTGGCTGTTCGCGTGTGAGTTTCAGACTAAAACCCTCGGGCCAGCTTTGTCCATTCAACATTTCGCCGCTTGAAGCGTCCAACCAGCAAGAAGGCTCGGAAAGGGAAGATTGAACAGAAGGCAAACGGAGGGAACAGAGACCGGGTAGAAGCAATATTTATAATGTCGCTAGCTCTCGTTTTGGTATCACCGAAAAGAACGAACAGAACGCAGAGAAAGAGTTTGAGATGCCGCCAGGCCGGAGGTGGGGTAAAGAATCTGCACATGAGGCAACGGAGTTAACGGAAAGTAAATGTATGGTGAACATATGATCTAACATCTGCACGCTGCCAAAAATAAATTAGTTGCCTCGGAAAGGTTCGGGTAGGTTCGGATTGGTGGGGAAAGGCTCGACCACTGCTGACTGATAACGGCATTACTTCCCCAAGGGATACACCCCTTTAGAGCGTGTTTTAAAATTGCGTGGGGTCCTGCGCCGAGTGATTTTGGCTGTGGCCAAGGCGGCGAGGCCGGAGCATCCCCGCAGCGGGCTGTGATGGCCGAGTCAACGCAGGGCGCAGACAAAAGACCCGCCGCCCGGAGGGTTTTCGTACGCCCGCTGGCTTTGTTGCTCCTCGGTCACAGACCCCTGGCGGGTATGCTCGCTCGTCGCGCCTCGCCATCCAGCCTTTTCCGCGAAAACAGCACCACACGGAATTTTAAAACAGGCTCTTAAGAAATAGACACAAATTCCACGAATTTCCATGAAGGGTATCACCGAAAAGAACGAACAGAACGCAGAGAAAGAGTTTGAGATGCCGCCAGGGCGGCCTCGCTCTCCGCATTTTTTTTGTTCACTTTATTCCCCGGACAGATCAGAGCCGACTCACATCGGCTGCTACGGTTTAGGGTTTCAGCGACGCAGGAGGAGAGAGTGGCGGGAGGATGGTTTTTCCTCCGCATGGGATGGACCAAATGTTCTATAACCCGTATCAGTCATCAACTGTTTGTAATTGCGAGAAAAAACCTGAAAAGCGATTTTCAAATGGCGGAAAGGCGCGCCGCCACTGGTTGCCAGGGAGCGGCGGCATCGCCTGCAAAGTGACGCAAGGGCCCCAGTGCTTCACGCCAGGTATGGGCGAGCGGCGCCAGAAGCGTCTCTTCGAGGCTGGCGGGTTCCGGCAAGCGGTTTTCCAAAGCCAGGGCGCGGCCTAACGGCAGGACCGCTTCGAGTAAAGCAGTCCGGGCTTCCTCGCTCAAATCGCCCTGGCCGAGAAGGCAGGCCATTTTGAGTTTGCGAGCCGCTTGTTGCCGGTGAGCCGCGGCTCTTTGGCGTTCCGCCTCGGAAAGCGGGGGTGGCGGCATCTCCGTGTTTTCGGGGGGCCAGAGGGGCCGGCTGGCCCGAGTCGTCTTAGCCACCAGGCCGGCGTCCATGAGACGTTGCAGCGCCTCGTCGGTGGCACGGTCGATTACTTCCAACCGCACGGGTGAGAGGGGATCGCACTGGCCGGGACCGAAGTATTCTTCATGCAAGGAGCCAAGTTGGGCGCGCCACTGCGAGGCGTCCCGCTCGACGACCAGGTAGAGGACCGAATGAGGCCCGTCGTTGGGGTATCTTTCTTCACAACGGAGGAGCGCGCCATTAATTCGTTGGTGCGCGGCCGCAGCGAAACCGCGGGGCCGATCCGCGGCCAGCGGGGCTTTCGCCTGGGGAATTTCAGTTGGGGGATGGGCGGAGACGGCCGTGACAAGTTGCTGGAGTTTCGCCAAAAAGGCCTGCCGTCCGCTGCGGAGTTTGATCTCACTGAGGTTCCCGATTCGGTCGAGCACACCATCGGCGAGAGCTTGTTTGTTGGAGAGCGTGTCCAGCATTCTCTGCTCGATGGTTTTTTCGGAAATAAGATTGATGACGGTGACGGGCCGGGTCTGATGCTTGCGCCAGGCACGGGCGATGCGCTGTTCAAGTTTTGCGGGATTCCAAGGCAAATCGCAGTTAATCACCACGCTGGCATTTTGCAGGTTCAATCCCGCCGCCCCTGAATCGGTGCTGAGAAACACCCGGCAGTCCGGGTCCGATTTGAAGAGGTTGATCTCGGCGCGGCGGCGCTTTTGCGGCACCGTGCCAGTGTGCCAGGCGAAGCCCAGGTTGATTCGGCGGCATAGGTCCCGGGCCAGTTCGAGCATTCGCTCCCATTCGGAAAAGACGATGACTTTAACATCCTGATTGTCCCGGCATTCTTCCAGAATTTTTTCCAGTTCCACTAGTTTCGGGCAGGCGCGGTGTTTGGGATTGAGGATGTAATTGGTGTCGCAAACCATGCGCATCATATTGAGATGACGCAGCAGTTTGTCCTGCTCCGGCTGGCTAAGCGGACGGCGCTTGGCGAGGGCGGCCAACTGCGCCACCACCTGTTCGTGGCCTTCATATTCGCCCTGTTGCTCGCCGCTGAGCGGAACGAAAAAGTTCCGGTCGGTGCGCTCGGGCAATTCGGTTTCTACGTCGGCTTTGCGCCGGCGGAGCATGTGGGGTTTAATGCGTTCGTGGAGCTTGTCCAGATTGCGATAGCCGGAGGGGCGGCCGCGCTCGTCCAGATCGTAATACTCGCGGTTAAAACGGAAAAGCGGCCCCAGCAATGAGGGGTTCAGGAAATCCATCAATGAATACAGTTCATCGAGGCGGTTTTCAATGGGGGTGCCCGTGAGCACGAACGCATACCGGCTGCGCAGGCGCTTGATCGCCTGAGTTGTTTTGGCGCTCCAGTTCTTGATTCTTTGCGCCTCGTCCAGAACCACGATGTCAGGACGCAAGTGTTCATTGACGTCGAGCGCATCGGCTAACATCTGCTCGTAGTTGACGATGGTGAAGAACGGGGTGGAGGGTTTGTCACCGGGGCCAGGGGCGGGACCGTTCCGGGACGTGACACCTGCGCTCCGGCCCGCGAGGTCGTAAGCTTTGAGACGTTGGAAGCGGGAGCCAAAGACGAGTTGGTAGGAAAGCTCTGTGAACCGCTGGATTTGCTCTTCCCATTCCGTCTTCAACGAGGCGGGAGTGACGACCAACACCCGTTGTGCCTGGCCCAGCCGATGAAGCAACGCACAGGCGGCAATGGCTTGAATGGTTTTACCCAAGCCCATCTCGTCCGCGAGCAAAGCGCGTTCGGTGAAAGCCAGGTGCAGCATCCCTTCGCGCTGATAGGGGAAGAGGGGAACCTTTGTTTCGTGGGCAGGCCATTCTCCACTTTGCACTTTGAGTTCGTATTCGCGACGGAGTGACTTGCGTTCGATAACACGGCGCCTGGCTTCAAGCCAAGGCCCAAGTTCCTGGGATAAACGCAATTCGGGCACCTCGTGCTCTCCGAGTTTCTGGAGTGTTTCGAGTATTTCTTCGAGTACACCCTTTCGAAAAAGTCCATCCCCATCGAACCATTTTTTCACCGTTCGCGGGCAGGAGCCATTGCCGTTGAGGAGCCGGATCGAATCGCTGGCCGAATCCGGCACGAGATCCAGCCGGGGCGACGGGCTTTGGGCGGCGGTGTGGAACAAGCGTTTGAAACGGGCTTGGAGATGCAGCAATACGGCCTCAACATGTTTGCAGGTGCCAAGGCCGTTGATCCGAAAATCCACGCACTCGCAAGCGAATTGACGCTGACTCAACTGCCGGATTTCAACCGAGTAGGCCAACCCACTGCCCGATTGGACGCGGAAGTTGGAGAAAATGGGGTGACGCGGATCGGCGTTGGCTATGCGGAACTCTTCGGTTTGCGCCCGCACACGACGGCGGTTAATTTCGTCTTCGTCGGTGGTCCGCCAATCATGCGGCGACGGCACTTCAATTTTCGAGGATGCATTCTTTGCCATGCGCTGATCATCCTTCCGGCACCGTCTGAGTCAAAACAGAGTTATTGGAAGTTATTCACAGGATATTCACCGGCAGGAAAACATCCCGAGCTACCCAACCCCTCTGAATACGCTTCTCGCGCGCGATGTCATGGTGTGCTTAACTGGGTCGCGTGAGTGACGAATTGGCCGAACTCAAAGATCGCTACGCCCGCCTGAGCCTGCTTTACCAGGTCAGCAACGTCATTCATTCCACCCTCGACCCGCAGGAAGCGCTGCAACTCATCCTCAAGGAGGCCATTTGGCTGACCGAGGCCTCCAGTGGCTCGGCGGTATTGATCAATCCTACCAGTGGTTTTCTGGAGATCCAAGCGGCTCTGGGCCTCCCCCCCCAGGCGGCCGAGTTGCGGCTGCGCGTCGGCGAAGGCATCACGGGTTGGGTGGCCCGAACTGGCAAAGCGGCGAGGATTAATAATGTGGAGAAAGACTCGCGTTACATCCTCGTCCAGCCGAATGTGCGCTCGGAACTGGCTGTGCCCCTGGAGGTCCAAGGAGAAGTTCGAGGGGTGCTGAACGTGGATTCCGATCGGCCTGAGGCTTTCAGCGCGAGCCACCAGGAGCTCCTCGAGGCTCTAGCGGTCGAGGCCGCCAAAGTTATTCACAACACGTGGCTGTATGAGCAGTTACGGCTTAAAGCGCGCTTATTCGAGTCGCTGGTCAGCGTGGGGCAGACCATCAATTCCACTCTCAATCTCGATGAGGCGCTCACAGTCATCACCCGTGAAGCGACTCAGTTGATGGAGGCCAAAATGTGTTCGGCCCTTTTGTTGGATGAAAGCCGAGAGTGGCTTGATCTACGGGCCAGTTTTGGAGCGGGGAAAGCTTACATCCAAAAGCCGCGCCTCAGCCTGGAGGAGAGCCTGGTGGGTGTGGTGGTCCGCCGCAAAAAGCCACTGCAGGTGCAGAACGTCCAGAACTCCAGCCGCTACCAAAATGTGGAAATGGCTCGAGAGGAGGGATTAGTCTCCCTCCTAAGTGTGCCCTTGCTTTTCGGCGGACAAGCCATTGGCGCACTGAATGTCTATACCGCCGAACTGCACAGCTTTTCCAACGAGGAGATTCGCATCCTGCTGGCGCTGGCTGAACTCTCCGCGCTGGCCATCGAGAAGGCGCGACTTTACGAACGGATAGTCGATGTGGAAGAGCAGTTGCGTCAAAATGAAAAACTGTCCGCCCTGGGCCTCCTGGCGGCAGAAGTCGCGCACGAAATCCGGAATCCCCTTACGGTGATGAAGATGCTCTATCATTCGTTGGATTTGAAATTCGCGCCGGAAGATCCCCGCGCCAGGGACGTGGAAATCATGGGCCAGAAAATGGATTTGCTGAACAAGATCGTCGAACAGATCCTGGATTTCGCCCGCAGTGCCGAACCGAAGTTGGAACCGGTTAACCTGAATGATTTGCTCGATGACCTAGGCCTGTTGACGAGGCATAAGCTGCAACAACAACATGTGCAACTGGTTCGCCAACTCGCCGCTGACCTGCCCCCCATTATGGCGGATGCCAATCAAATCGAGCAGGCCTTCTTGAACCTAATCCTCAATGCAGTCGAAGCAATGCCACAAGGCGGACGCTTAACGATTGTAACCGGCGTAATTAAGGCGCAGCCACGAAGCAGGAAAGGCGCGCACGTCGCTATCGAGTTCAAAGATACCGGAGAGGGCATGAGCAAGGAACAGCGCCAGCGGGCATTCACCTCCCTCCTGAGCACGACCAAAAGAAAGGGCACCGGGCTGGGATTGGCGATTGTGGGCCGTGTTGTTGAGACTCACCATGGCACCATCAAAATCAAATCCCAACCTGGCCGGGGCACCACCATTCGCATCCTGCTGCCCGTTTAAACAGCTTTAGCTCCCCAATGGACCGGTGGATTAGGGCTTTTCCTCTTCTGCGTCCAAGCCAATCCACACTTGGCCGTTCCGGACCTGAGTCGGATAGGATTTGACCGAGCGATCCGGGCGGGTAAGGCAGGCGCCGGTCTTGACGGCAAATTCCCAGCCATGCAACGGGCAAAATACCCGGCCATCCTTCAGCGAGCCGGTGCCCAAAGGGCCCCCTTTATGCGGACAGGTATTGTCAATGGCAAAGAATTCCCCATCGAGGTTAAATAGGGCAAACTCCCGCCCTTGCACATCGACGGTGCGACCATGTCCGGAAGGCAAGCTCGCCATATCCGCGACCGGAACGAATTCACTCATGATTTTTTGTCCAAGCCGTCGGGCTGATTGGCCGCCGATGGAGATGGACTCGTTGGCTGACCAAGGGAAGTAGCGGGCTTTTTCTTCCAAGGCATGTCCGGAAATTTTTCAGGTGGCTTGAGGGGCGAAGGCTTGGGTTTGGCCATTTGCAATTCCGCCTCGTCGCCTGGCGTTCCCATTGGCGGGGAAAGATTGTCCCGCCAAGACGCGATGCGGGCTTGCAAGCCATGATGTTCAGCGGTTTTTTTGTCACCCGCCTTCATATAAAAAAGCGAAAGATTTGTATGGACCAATTGGTCTTTGGGCTGAAGTTGCTCGGCTTTAAGACCTTCGGTGATTGCCGAGGCGTAATCCCCCAAGCGGTAATAGGCCATGCCCAGGGAAAGCTGCGCATCAAAATAGCCGGGATCCTCCTCCAGTAATACCTTGAGGCGGGCAATCGCGGTATCGTAATCGCCAGTGCTAAACTCGAACATCGCATCGTCGTATTTTTCCTGGGCTGTCGGCATAATGATTTTGACATTTAACGTTATGGCAGGAAAATGGAGGCGCGCAAGTGAAGATGGGGAGATGGTGCGTTGTGCCAAGGGAGTGAAAACGGAATCATCCCGGACTCTCGCCTCATGTTCCCACCAGGTGCTGCTAAATGTCATTACCGCTGAAACTTATTTCCACCGACTTCGATGGCACTTTGCACGGGGAATCGGAGGATCCGCCCGTGCCCCACGATTTGCAAACCCTCATCGGGGATTTACAACGTCAGGGCGCCAAATGGGTAATCAATACCGGGCGGGACCTTTCCAGTGTCATGGAAGGCATCGCCCGTTGCCGGCTAACCATCCGGCCCGATTACCTGGTCGTGGTGGAACGAGAGATTTATCGCCATGAGGCTCCGCAGTACGTCGGGGCCAAAGTATGGAACGAAAGCTGCAAACTGGCTCATGAGGAATTGTTCTCGCGAGTGGCAGGGGATATCCCCCGGCTAATCGATTGGGTAAATAAGCGTTTTTCGGCGACTGTTTACAAAGACGATTTTTCCCCGTTCTGTCTCATCGCGGAGAGCAATGAAGACGCCGACGCCATCCATGTCTTCCTCGAAAGCTACTGCTCGCAAGTGCCCCAATTGACGTTGGTGCGAAATGATGTCTATGCGAGGTTCAGCCATGTCGGCTATAACAAAGGGACGGCCTTGGGCGAGATTGCGCGCCAACTCGGGATTCGGCGCGAAGAGACCTTCGCCGCTGGAGATCATCTGAATGATTTGCCCATGCTTTCCGGGGAATTTGCCCTTTGCGTAGTTGCCCCCGATAACGCAGTGCCTCTGGTCAAGGAATTGGTTCGCCGGCAGAATGGCTACATAAGTCATCAGCCATGCGGCCACGGCGTGGCGCGGGGTCTGGAGTTTTATTTGAACAAATCCAACGGCTAAGGGCATCTGTTTTGAGCTGAGGAGCGGGAACCCGGACGCTTTTTGGGTGCGGAAGCCCAAAAACACCTGAATATTACGCATAATTACGCAACTAATCAATGCGTAATTTAGCCCAACAAAATGGTGCGCACTTTACCCAGATTGAAGGCGCTCCCCTGTCTTTGTTAATGTCTCCTTACCGGTGAACGAGTCAGAATGAAAAAAGCGACCGGTCCTTTTTGTCCACAACAACAAGGGGTTTTCAACCTCACCAGTCGGTGTGCCGATGCGGGGAATGAGTTGTCCGAATGGTTCGGTCAGCCATCCGACCGCGTCTTGTTCTGGGGAGTGCGGTCGGCTACAAAACCAAGCGGCCGCAGTTTATAGAATACGGGGATCGGGAGTGGAATCCCGATCATGCCTCGTTCTGATGTGTGAACGGTTTAGGCCGGGCGGTGATTTGGGGACAAGGATGTCATTACACAGATTGATAACGCAGATAATCAGGAACTCTATGTTTAAATTTAATCAGAACCCGATGGCACTGCTCAGATTGTCGTCGCGCCGGGCGACGCAACCGTATCTGGGTACTACTACCCATCCTTATTGGTGAGCAGAGCGGATTTAGCTCCTGCGCTCCAAATCTGAGATCATTGATTTTAAAGCGGCCCTCCAGGATTTTGTCAGTCAACTCTAAAAAACGAAAGATCAGAAAGAATCAGAAAGAAACGTATGAAAGTTAGCATATTTGGTTTGGGATATGTGGGCTGTGTGACAGCCGCATGTTTGGTGAAAGATGGGCACGAAGTCATCGGTGTCGATGTCGTGTCGTCCAAGGTTGAAAAGCTGGCCTCCGGCAAGCCCACAGTCGTCGAGACCGGCCTCGATGAGTTAATTGGGGAGGCTTACCAACAAGGGCGGGTCACCGCCACGACCAATGGTCGCGAAGCGGTACTGGCGAGCGATGCTTCCATTATCTGCGTTGGCACCCCGACCGGTCCGGATGGCAGCATGGATTTAACCGCGCTGAAGGAAACGGCGGCGCTAATCGGACAATCCATGCAAGGCAAGATGGAGCGGCATGTGGTGCTGATGCGCAGCACTGTGCCGGCGGGCACAGCGGAGTCGGTGATTTTTCCGCTCCTCCATCCAGATTGTCCCGCTTCTTTTCTATTTCAAAACAGTGATTTAGTGGTGGTGCCGGAGTTTCTGCGTGAAGGAACAGCCATTGCTGATTATTATGAACCGCCTTTCATTCTGGTGGGCAGCGCCACGGGCCAGCCGGACGAAAACAAGGAAGTGGTCGAGGCCCTTTTCGGCCACATCACCGGCCACGTGCAGTGGGTCCCGTTCCGGGAGGCGGAGATGTTGAAAGCCGTTTGTAACGCCTTCCATGCGCTTAAAGTCGCTTTTGGCAACGAAGTGGGCGCCCTCTGCTCGACGCTCTCAATCGACGGGCAGTCGCTGATGGCTCAGTTCGTTAAGGACAGCAAGTTGAACATTTCGGCAGCTTATTTGCGTCCTGGACTTCCTTTTGGGGGTTCCTGTTTGCCCAAAGACTTGCGGATGCTGATCCAAATCGCGAACCGGGGAGGCGTCGATCTGCCCCTGATGCGCGGGATCCTGGCCAGTAATGAGGCCCACCTCAAGAGGGCCATTGAATCAGTGCCCAAAAACGGCCATCCCAAGATTGGCTTGAACGGCTTGGCCTTCAAGTCCGGGACCGATGACTTGCGGGAGAGCCCCATCGTGTTGATCGCGGAACACCTGATTGGAAAAGGTTATGACGTGAAGATTCATGACCCGGCCATTGAGACCTCAATGATTACCGGGACCAACCGCGATTACATCGAGCGGCATATTCCGCATTTGTCCAGCCGTATCGTGCATAGCCTGGAGGAGCTAGTGGAACATTCGGACGTGCTATTGATTACCCGCGATGGCGAGCAACTATTGGAACGGGTAGTCGCAATGGGCAAACGGCCCACCATCGTCGATTTGCGCGGACAAAACCATTTGGTGAAGCGCATGCTGGAAGCAAAGAAGCGGAGCAAGGCCACCGCCAACGGCAAAGAGTCTATGCCGATGGCTCGGCGCATGATGATTCCTCTAAAAGAACACGGGGGAAATGGCAAAGCAAAGCTAGCGGCATGCAAGGAATGATTACTGGGCGCGGCCAGCCGCTGAGAGCTTTCGGGTTTCTCGGCGGCTGGCGCCTCAACTCTCGCTTAATAGCATCGATCCAGTGGGGGGCGCGCAGTTGCCTGTTGTGCCTTCTGCTGCTTTGCGCCGGCTCGGCCTTAGGCGCAAGCTTTCGTTACGCCGGGGGAGATAGCTCAGGCAAAGCTCCGCGTATATACCTCACTGGGCCGGGCGCTGCAACTTTGAGCGACATCAAAACAGCTTTACCAAAGGTCGCTTTGACGGAGATCGCCCCGGCAATCTGGCATCTCAAAGTGGATCTGGAGATGAATGACGGCGCCACCTTGGTCCTGCACGGCACCAAAATTGGGGGCGACGTAAACGAGCTGCGCCTGAAAAGCAACAACGATCCCCTGAACCCGAACGATGTCGTCTCCATCACGGCGGATTGGGGCGCCATCGATATTCGGAGCACCTTTATTACTTCGTGGGACGATCAGGTGAATGGCCCCGACACTGAATACACTACTTACAGACGAGCTTTCATTAGAGTGCGCTCCTTTCTTGGTAACGATGGGGCGACGCCTTACGAATCGCGGATGGACATTACGGACAGCGAAATCAGCCACTTGGGATCCCATAATGCGGAGTCCTACGGGTTAACTTGGAAGGTGAATCCTCCCAAAAACAATCCGGGCTACAGTCCCATCACCAACCTCTACAATCTCGTGAATGTCTATGGGGACATCAAGAACAGCCACATTCATAATAATTTTTTCGGGGTTTACACGTTTGGCGCCTACGGGATGCAGATGGCCAACAATGAGGTCGATCATAACGTGTGGTATGGATTCGATCCGCACGACGACTCAGATGCTCTTGTAATCGAAAACAACAATGTCCATCATAACGGCACCCATGGCATCATCGCCTCCCAGCGCTGTGATCATCTTATTATCCGGAATAACATCTCCTGGAGCAATCAGCGTTGTGGCATCATGTTGCACCGCTATGACACCGATTCTCTGATTGAGGGCAACCGTTGTATGAATAATGGCGATTCAGGGATCGCTCTCTTCGCCACCAGCCGGGACACAGTTCGGAGCAACATCTGCCTCGGCAATGTTGCCAGCGGCATTCGGTGCAGCGTAGGAGCCTCCGACAACCTGATCGAGAACAACGAATTTGGCAACGGCGCCGCTTTCGGTTTCAACCTCTACAGGGGCGATGATCCGCCGGCGCCGGGCGACGATGGGCACCCCAGACGGAACCGTTTCCTCAATAACCTGGTGCATGACAATGCCGGGAACGGGATTTTGGTGACGACCGCCGATGACAATCTCTTTATGGGCAATCGGTTTCAGGCAAATGCGGGTTCGCTTTTATTTGTCAATGGCCTCCGCAACATCCTGGATAGCAATTCCATTCCCCTGGGCGTGACAATCCAATGCCAGGGAAGCCCGAGTGCTGCCGCGACCACACTCATCCGACACCAGGCCGCGGTGAGCGTGCAGGTGGACGCCTATAGTTCAGTTGCCTTCGATGATCCCCAGGGACTAGTATTTGATCCCGAGGAGGGAGGAATCAACAACACGCTCACCCCCGCCGGGACTACACTCTCGCTAACCTCCGCCCAGATTGGGAAGACCTCAACCGTCTTCCAGCGGAACCTCCAAGTGCTCCCCAACGCCGGAATCGCCTTAGTCGCCATCAGCATCTGGAATACTAGCGGAGATTTGGGCAAGCGATGGACTGTCCAGGCTGGCTCCGCCACCCGCAGTATTTCTTACCGAGTGGGAGACCTAATGCCTAATACGATCTACAATCTTCTTAAGAATGGAGTGCTCACGAGAGTCACTACAGACAGCTCCGGTTTTGTCACTTTTCAGGATCTGGCGGTGCAGACTGGATCCGTGGAGTATGTTATCATGCATCTGTAAGGATCGGCATCGTAAATCTATTACCCCAAATGCCCACATCCTCGATTAATTTCTCTCGACCCGCAAATCCCGCAGCAAGGGGCCTTGCTGTACTGGCGCTGGCCTTTCTGGTGGCCTTGGTTCTTCAGTATCAGGCACGGGCCACTGATTACCTGGTGTCGAGCGCGCCTGAGATTCAGGTTGCCGCTTCACAGGCCAGACCCGGGGATACTCTGACCATGAGGGACGGGCTCTGGCCGGACGCCGATATCCTGTTCGCCGGCGCTGGTAGTGATACTAGCCCCATTACTCTGCGGGCACAAACTCCGGGCCAGGTGATCCTCAGCGGTGCGTCGCGCTTGCGCATCTCCGGCGCGTATCTAGTCGTGGACGGCCTGAAATTCATCAATGGCTATCTGGTCGCCGGCGATGTGATCGCCTTCCGCAACACCAGTTCCTCCCCAGCCAAAAATTGTCGTGTAACAAATTGCGCAATCATCGATTATAATCCGGACATTCCGGACGGCTTTACGAATATCTGGGTTTCCCTCTACGGGGTCAGTAACCGGGTGGATAACTGCTATCTCAAGGGCAAGGACGACTTCGGCAGCACAATGGTCGTGTGGGTGGAGAGTCCTCAACGCCCCAATTACCATAGCATTGACCATAATTACTTCGCGTTTCGCACTCCTTTGGGAGTCAACGGTGGGGAAACCATCCGGGTAGGCAACTCGGATGTTTCTACCAACAACTCCCGGACGATTGTCCAGAACAACTACTTTGAACAATGCAATGGGGATGCCGAGATTATCTCCAGCAAATCGTGTGAGAATATTTTTCGTCACAATACCTTCGTAGATTGTGAAGGGGCTTTATCGCTACGGCACGGCTCGCGCTCTGTTGTGGAGGGCAATTATTTCTTTGGCCATGGCAAACCCTTGACCGGCGGTGTGCGAATCACCGCCGAAGACCACACCGTTTTTAATAACTATTTTGACGGCTTGGCGGGGACACAAGCCCGCGCCGCCCTGAGCATCATGCAAGGCTTGGTCAACAGCCCTCTTAATGGTTATTTTCAAGTCAAACGGGCGACTGTGGCGTTTAATACTTTCGTCAACTGCACCAACAGTTTCATCGTCGGCCTGGCAGGCACATTGTCGGGCAGCACACTCACCACGACGTTGCCGCCGCTGGATTGCACCATCGCAAATAATCTGGTGCTGAGCAGCAGTGGACCTCTTATTGATCAACGCATCGACCCCGTGAATCTGACTTGGTTGGGTAACATCTTCTATGGCGCCGCGCTTGGCATCCCGAGCAATGGCGGCCTCACCGAGACTAATCCGAAGTTGGGCCTTGGGGCGGATGGATTGTGGCGTCCTGGCTCCGGCAGCCCGGCCTTGGGCGCAGCGCAAGGATCGTACGATTTTGTGACCGAAGATATCGAAGGACAATCACGTTCCGGAGCCAAGGATGTCGGCTGTGACCAATTGTCCACTGCGCCCGTGACCCAGCCCCCGATGACCGCTTTCGATGTCGGACCAGTGTGGATGCATCCGGGAAGCACAATCCTGACCTGGGCAAATCCAACTAATATCACCTATGGAAAAGCTTTGGGATTGGCGCAACTCGACGCAACCGCAAATGTGCCTGGAACATTTGATTATTCACCGCCGTTCGGCACGCTGCTGAACGCGAGCCTTGGCCAAACTTTATCGGTGGTTTTCACGCCTCGCGATCCCAGCACATACAGTGCGGCCACGCAGAGCGTGACAATTGACGTGGCCCAGGCGGCACCTGTGATTGTCTGGCCGAAGCCGACGAATATTGTGTATGGAACCGCCTTGAGTGATACGCAGCTTTCTGCTTTGGCCAATGTGCAGGGTACCTTCAGCTACAACCCGCCAGTTGGCACCTTGGTGGACGCGGGTAACGGGCAGGCGCTTTCGGCCACCTTTACGCCGGCGGATACGGCCAACTATTCGACGGTTACCAAACTTGTTTCGATTGATGTGTCAAGGGCCACCCCAATCATCAGTTGGCACAATCCGGCCCCCATTGATAACGGAACCGTCCTGAGCGCGGCCCAACTCAATGCCACGGCCAATGTGCCGGGAACATTCATTTATTCGCCCCCGCCCGGCACGGTGCTGAGCGCGGGTAGTGGCCAGACCCTCTCTGCCACTTTTTTACCGGCCGCGGTTGGGAACTACCTTTCCGCTACCCAGACTGTCGTCATCAATGTGACCAGCGGTGGCAAATTGCTGCCTAATATTTCGTGGGCTAATCCAGGCGATATTAGCTTTGGGACTCCTTTGCTGGGCGCGCAACTCAATGCCGCGGCCGACGTTCCCGGAACTTTTCTCTACACGCCGCCTGCTGGAACGGTGCTGAACCTGGGCAACAACCAAGTGCTGTCAGTTACCTTCATCCCCGACGACACCACTAAGTACACCTCCGTCAGCCGTGTCGCGCGCATCAATGTAACGGCGGCCTTGAATAACGCATTGATCCATGTGGCGTACCTTATACCAACTAATCGAGTGGCCCAAAACAGCGGCGTGAGCAATTTAAAAAATGCGGTCCTGCTCTATCAAAGCTGGTTTCGTCACCAGATGGAGCGAAACGGCTTTGGCCCAAAAACTTTCGCAGTCGAGACCGAAGGAGACGGCGTGACGCCTAAGATTTACACCCTGGCCCTTGCCCAATCGGACAGTTATTTGAGGGCTGACCTGAGGGGCGGGCGAATCATTGAGGCGGCACGCGCCACGGGCGTGTTGAGCGGCGCCCCCGGACAAATCTGGTGGCTGGTTCCGGAAACCCATTTAGAGAATGCTGATGGTTCGATCCAGGGGGGGGCGCACTTGAGCCACACTTACGGGGGGGCGGGGAATGATCCCGGCTGGGCGATAAGCGGCAGCGATTCGTTGGCTCTCTGGCAAAGTTCTTTCCTCACCAACGACGCCCCTTATGACAGCCTGATAATGCCTCAAATAGGCCCCTATCCACTGCAGCAGGATATTTCATTTCCTTGGTTTGAGGGCAGGACCCTCAGCAGCGTGAGCTCCTCCTCTTTCGGAGCGGGCCTGCGCCAAATCGGTGAAGCCCTGGGGCTGGACCACGATTTTCGAAATGATGAAAACTTCAGCGGTAACCTGATGGGCTACGGTTTCAGCGGCATCCGGGGCGCCACCTTTCCGAAGCTGTATCCTTACAATGACACTCGGCTTTCCTATGGCTCCGCCCTGGCCTTAAATGTCAGTCCTTTCTTCAATGTTGGGACCCCTGTCACTGACTCCATCAAACCCAACGTGACCATTAGCACCTCCGGCTCCAGTGTGCCCTTAAATGGAGTGTTGCACATCAACTTCTCGGCCTCGGATGCTGGAGGGCTTTCGCTCGCGTTGCTTTCCTGGAAAAAAGATGCTGATACGGTTCTGGTGGATGAAATGAGCCTGTTTGGAATGGATCTGAACCAGACCTTTGCGACCGCCTATTATGATCCCGGACAGACCAATGTCTACACCATCAGCGTATTCGACCTGCAGGGGAACGAACAAAGTGTCAGCACGACTCTCGTTCCCTTGGCGGGGCTGAATCAGGCTTCCCAGCCCTTCATCACCGTCACTCCCGCCACGGTCGGGTTGGGAGAGGACGTGGTGTTGGACGCCTCGGCTACGTTCGACGCCCACCAAAACGGTTCTTCGTTGGAAGTGGAGTGGGACCTCAATGGGGATGGGGTCTTTGATACGTTGCCCTCAACGTCGCTTCTGTTCACCAATCAATACCTCAGTCTCGGCACTCGGCTCGTTCGAGCGCGTATCTCCGACGCGGCGGGAGCCGAATCGCTGTCAACTCCGCTGGCTGTCAACGTCACGCTTTGTCCCGCCATACTCGAATTTGCCGCCAAAACGCACGGTCCTGGAGCAAGCACAGGCACGAACAGGGTGACCACAGGCGACCGTTGCAACTGGACGGCGGCCAGCCTTAACGATTGGATTACCATCAATGCGACTACCAATTTTGTTGGCAGCGCGAAAGTGAGTTACACCCTCGCAGAGAATCCCATGCTGGCACCTCGGACGGGAACGGTCGTTATTGCGGATCAAGCCTTCACCATCTTCCAAAACGGATTCAACTGCAAATATACTCTTTCGCCGACCAATCGATTCCACGGCAGCAGTCCAACCACCAACTCGGCAAGGCTAACAACTCACCCGCAATGTGTATGGACTGTGATTAATACCAATACTGATTGGATTACCGTCCCAATCACAAACGGCAGCGGCAGCAATCTTATCAGTTATTCACTCACCTCCAATAAGACCAGCCACCATTCACGCACAGGTATGCTGGCGATTGCCGATCAAATCTACACCATTATTCAGTGGGGAACGGCCTGCGAATACGTGCTCTCACCGGTCACTTGGCTTCACGGCGCGGGAATGGAAACCGGGCTGGTGAGCGTGGCTTCCAATGGCGGGTGCCCCTGGACGGTGGACAAGACCAACGATTGGATTACGCTCAACGACAATACGAACGGCATAGGGATTGGATCCGTCGGCTACACTGTCTCTCCTAATTTGGGCCGGAACGCGCGAAGTGGGATTCTGAATATTGCGGGTCAGAGCTTTCTCATCAATCAGGCGGCTTGCGCTTTCACACTTTTGCCCACAGAACGACTGCACGGTTCCGGCCTTGAATCCGGACTGGTCACCGTCACCGGCAGTACTAATTGCTCCTGGAATATATTCAACCCGAATCCGTGGATCACGGTCGGCTCAGCTATCGTGACGCCTTCCCCGATTCTGGCCATTGACAGCAAGGCGCTTGGATTTTTAACGCTTGGGTGGACGCCAAGTACCGCCGTCTTCGTCCTGCAACGGACCGCAAGCCTCAAGGAACCGGTCGCCTGGACTACCACCACTAACGTGCCAACGCTGAATCAGGGCCGCTTGGCGGTCACTCTGCCGGCCCCCAATGGGAGCCAATTCTATCGTTTGGCCCTGGCCTCCTCCGGGGGGGAGAACCTGGGCAGCGGCACCGTCACTTATTCAGTCGAGCCCAATCCGTTCGGCAAGGACCGCACGGGCGTGCTGACGATTGCCGGCCAGCCTTTTACAATCACCCAGCAAGGAATTCCTTGCGCCTACGAGCTCTCTGACACCCAATGGGACCATGGCGAAGGGTATGAGGCTGGCGAGGTGGACGTTACGGCCGCCGCTCCCGATTGCCCATGGAGTGTTCGCAACACGAACGCCTGGATATCGCTTATCTCCAGCCCGAACCAAAGCGGGAGCGGCAGCGTCATTTACACGGTTGATGCCAACACGGGTCCGGCCCGAAATGGCACCTTGATGATCGCGGGTTTTCCGTTTCTGGTAAACCAGGACCGAGGAGCTCGACTGGTCGCTCTAGGCGACCTGGTCGTGGGCAGCGGACAAGCCAACTGCATTCCCTTGTCGTTGGAAACACATGGCAATGAGAATGCCCTCAGCTTCAGCCTATGCTACGATCCGACCTTGCTGACATTTGCCTCCGCCCAGTTGAGCGACGGCGCCTCTTCAGAAACGTTGGTCGTCAACACCAGCCAGTCGGCCGCCGGCCACGTGGGACTAACGGTAGCCTCCCCTCCAGGCTGGGGGATGAGCGCAGGCACACAAACACTGGTGCAGGTGTGCTTTCGCGGGGTGATGGTGACAGGGAATGTGACGACCGCGGTGACGATCTGCGACCAGCCGGTTCCCCGTCGGTTGACGGATGTCCTCGGGCAACCACTTTCAGCCACCTATTCGAATGCCACCGTTACCCTCATCGGACTCTGCACTTTGGGAGAATCAGTCGATGCGCTGACCCTGGGCTGGAGCACCGACGTGAGCGTGCCTTGGTTTTGCCAAACGAACGTGACTCATTCCGGAGGCGATGCTGCTCAAAGCGGCGCCGTCGCGGATGGCGGGTCCTCCGCATTGCAAACCACCGTCACGGGTCCAGGAACGATCAGTTTCTGGTGGAAGGCGTCTTCTGAAACGAACAATGATACCTTGCGATTTTATATCAGCGGCGTCGAGCAAGCACGAATCTCCGGAGAAGCCGATTGGCAACAGCAGTCCTTCAACGTTCCATCTCAACAGAACCAGGTTCTGCAGTGGAAATATTCAAAGAATAGCAACTTGATTTCCGCCGGACAGGATTGCGGCTGGTTGGATCAAGTGCAATTCGTGCCAGCGCCCCTGGCTATCACCACTCAACCAACGGGAAAGAGTGTAGATGCCGGATCTGTGGCCACCCTCAGTGTGGCGGCTGCGGGCACCCCTCCTTTGAGTTACCAGTGGCAGTTCAACGGCACTAGCATGTTGGATGGAGTGTCGGTCAGTGGCTCCAGGACCCCGACCCTGACGCTGTCCAACCTGCAACCCGCGCAATCGGGTAATTACTCAGTTGTGGTGAGCGACGCCATGGGCGTTTTAGCAAGTTCTAATGCTTTATTGACCGTTCTGGCCCTAGTGCCCCTGGCCGAAGCCTTGGACGCCAATCTGCTCTGGACCACCACCGCTTCTTTCTCGTGGGTCGGGCAAGGGGTGGTGACGCATGATGGGGTAGCCGCGGCGCGCAGCGCGCCCATCCCTGATAGTGGCACGACGTCCCTCCAAACCACTATTAACGGACCCGGTGTGCTCAGCTTCTGGTGGAAGGTTTCCTCGGAGCCCAGCAATGATAAACTGAGATTTTATCTCGCAGGAACTTCCCAGGCTTCGATTTCCGGGGAGGTGGACTGGACACAGCAGACCTATAACATTCCGTCCGGCAGCCAAACTTTGGAATGGAGATACACCAAGAACAGCAGCATCGCCGGCGGCCAAGATCGTGCCTGGGTCGATCAGGTCCAATTTACGCCCGTTGCCCTCTCCATCACTACCCAACCGGTGAGCACGAAGATCGATGGAGGAGGGATCGCCACCTTCACCGTCGTCGCTTCTGGCACGCCGCCGCTTGCGTATCAATGGCGATTCAACGGGACCAATCTTGTCGATGGCGGCAGCGTTCGGGGCGCTGCCACTACTTCTCTGACCTTGTCCAACGTTCAACCTGCGCAGGCGGGAGGGTACGCGGTGATAGTGAGCAGCACGGCGGAGACCGTGGCCAGTTCCAGCGCCTTCCTGGTCGTCACTCCAGTCTCACCCTTGCCGCAAGCTTTGGACGCCACAAATCTGATCTGGACTACGACCGCCTCTTTCCCTTGGGTTGGTCAGTCGATTGTGACTCATGATGGAGTGAGTGCTGCTCGGAGCGGCGCGATTTCGGATAGCGGCACGACCTCCCTCCAAACCACCGTCAACGGGCCGGGGGTGCTTGGCTTCTGGTGGAAGGTTTCCTCTGAGCCCAGCAATGATAGATTGAGGTTCTATCTTGCGGGAAGCTCTCAAGCTTCCATTTCAGGAGAGGTGGACTGGACATGGCAAACCTATGCCATTCCTTCTGGCAGCCAAAACCTGGAATGGAGATACACCAAGAACAGCAGCATCTCGGCAGGCCAGGATCGCGGCTGGGTCGATCAAGTTATCTATATCCCAAACTCGGTGCCGACCGCTCCGCTGATCGTCATCCAGCCGGTCGGTTTCAGCGTGGTGGCCCCCGCGTCCGTTAAGTTCAACGTCGCCGCCATCGGGTCGTCTCCCTTGAGTTATCAGTGGCAATTCAACGGGACCAATCTGGCCAATGGGGGCAATGTGAGTGGGGCGGCCAGTACCAACCTGACCTTGTCAAGTGTCGGGGCTGCGCAGGGTGGATTTTACTCAGTTATCGTCACCAATGTGGATGGCAGCGTGACCAGTTCCAACGCGCTCCTCTCCGTCGTTACGGCCCCGGTGATCACAAATCAACCGGCCAGCCAAAACGTGGCCGGGGGCAGCACCGTGACCTTCAGTGTCGGCGCCGTCGGTCTGGCTACTCTGCAATATCAATGGCAGTTTAATGGCGTGAATCTGGTCACTGCTGGCAATGTTAGCGGCGCCAACACAGCGACCCTGAAGCTCTCCGGCGTTCAAGCAGGGCAGTCCGGCGCTTATTCGGTGCTGGTCAGCAATTCTGCTGGCAATGCTGCCAGTTCCAATGCTTTTCTGGCCGTAATTAGCCCTCCTGTGGTACTGAGCCAACCGCTGGATCAGACTGTTGGCGTCGGCGCCGATGCCACTTTCAACGTGAGCGTCGTGGGCACCACTCCCTTGAGTTACCATTGGCGGATCAACGGCACAAATCTGCTCGATGGCAGCAACGTGGCCGGCGCCACGACGAGCACTCTGCTTTTGAGCCACGCGCAACCCCCCCAAGCCGGCCGTTACTCGGTGGTCATCAGCAATGCCCTGGGCGGCACTGTCAGTTCGAATGCGCTTTTGACCGTGATTTCCCCCCCTGTGATCACCAGCCAACCCTTCGCTCGGACCGTAGCGGAGGGCACGACCGTGACCTTTATTGCGGCAGCCAGTGGGTCAGGTCCTCTGAGTTATACCTGGAGGTTCAACGGAAGCAATCTGGTCAACGGCGGCAGCATCAGTGGAGCTGCCACGCCCAGTTTGACTCTGGCTGGCGTCCATCCCACCCATGCAGGGAATTATTCCGTGCTGGTTAGCAATTTGGCAGGTCTGACTCTCAGTTCCAATGCGCTCTTAGGCGTCATGGCAGGCATGACTTTGGCGGACGCGGTAAATGCTCCCTATTTGACCTGGGACACTGGAGTGTCCGCACCCTGGGTAGCTCAGACGAACATGACACACGACGGGCTGGGCGCAGCGCAGAGCGGCGCCGTAACTAACAGCCAAAACACTTGGTTACAAATCACGGTCGAAGGGCCGGGAACAATCCGGTTCTGGTGGAGAGTCTCCTCGGAAACAAATCGGGATCAATTATCGTTTCTTGCGAGCGAGGTGGCATTGGCCGCCATCTCCGGCGAGGTGGATTGGCAGGAGCAGGCCTTCAATCTCCAGGCGGGTACCCAGCTATTGCAATGGGTGTATTCGAAGGATGGCAACGCGAGCACCGGACAAGATCGAGGCTGGCTGGATCAGGTCGAGTTTACCCCCACCATTGGACCGGTTGTGCCAGTGCTCCTGAGCCAACCTCTGGCGCAGAGCATCGCCCCCGGCGGCGCGGTGGCCTTCAAGGTCGCTGCCGCCGGGACAGCCCCCCTCAGCTACCAATGGCACTTTAACGGAGCCGAGTTGATCGATGGCGACAGCATCATGGGCGCCGCTTCTGCTACTCTGAGTATCGCCAACGTGCAACGATCCCAGCAGGGAACTTACAACGTGGTGGTGAGAAATGACTATGGGCTGGCCAACAGCTCCAAAGCATTTCTGACCGTGGTTTCCCCCATCCCTTTAGCAGAAGCGTTGGACACAACCAATCGGGTCTGGCTCAGTGGCGGCTACTCTCCGTGGTTGGGAGAAACCACTGTTAATCATGACTGGGTGGACGCCGCCCAAAGCGGGCCTCTCCCACCCAACCAGACCAACTGGATCGAAACGGCTGTGCCCGGGCCGAGTGCCATTACATTTTGGTGGAAGGTCTCTTCCGAAACCAATCACGATCGTTTGCGGTTTTCCATCAACGGGATCGAGCAGGCCAATATTTCGGGCGAGGTAAATTGGCAATGGCGCACTTTCGATCTGACCAATGCCAATCAGGTGGTGCATTGGGCTTATACGAAAGACACCACTGGGACCGCCGGACTAGACCGCGGCTGGGTGGACCAAGTGCAATTCGGCCCGCTCGCCCCGACCATCACGCGGGAACCAGTGGCCCAGACAGCAGACTCTGGCGCCATGGTTAGTTTCAACGTCGCCACGAGTGGCACGCAGCCGATCAATTATCAATGGCATTTTAATGGTAATAATCTCTCCGGCAGCCCCGATGTAGTTGGAACCTCCTTGAGCAAAGTCATTCTGTCCAACGTTCAACCAGCGCAATCCGGTTTCTATAATGTGATCGCCATGAACGGCGGAGGCCGTGTCCTCAGCACCAATGTGTTCTTGAGCGTACTTTTCGGCCAACCCTTCGCTCAAGCCTTGGATCCCGCCACCAATGTTTCGCACTCGGGTTGGACCACAGGAGGGGACCTTCCCTGGCTCACGGAAAGTCTAGTCACACATGATGGCATCTCCGCTGCTCAAAGCGGGGCTATTGGGGACACCCAGCGAAGCTCACTCCAGACCACCGTCACCGGCCCTGGCAAGGTGAGTTTTTACTGGAAAGTCTCTTCCCAAACCAATTCTCCCGGAACGCTGGTCTCAGGTGATCGCTTGAGGTTCTTTATCGGCGGAGTTGAACAGGCCCACATCTCGGGGGAAGTAAACTGGCAGTTGCAGCTTTTTGACGTGACCAACGGCATCCAAACCCTTGAATGGCGATATCAGAAGGATGGGGCTCTGGCGGGCGGACAGGATCGCGCCTGGGTGGACCAGGTGCAGTATGCGCAGGTCTTGCCGCCGATTCTCACTAGCCAGCCCGCCAGCCTGACGGTGGACCCAGGTTCAAGTGTTGGCTTCAACGTCACAGCAGTGGGCTCGCCCCCATTCGCGTATCAATGGCGACACAATGGGCTTCTGCTAGTTGATGGCGCTGGCGTGATCGGTGCGACGACGCCAGCACTCAGGCTATCCAGTGTGGGTCCCGATCAGGCGGGAACCTACTCAGTGGTTGTGAGCAATGCCGCGGCCATCGTGACCAGTTTTCCTGCGGTCCTCGGACTTACTCCCACGATCCCTTTGGCCATTGCCCTGGATACTCCGAATTGGACATGGACTACGGCCGGCTCCCCTCCCTGGCTCGGGCAAACCACTGTTAGTGAGGACGGTGTCGGCGCGGCGCGAAATGGAATCATTGGCGACAGCGCTTCCAGTTCGATGCAAACCACTCTCACGGGACCTGGCACAGTAACTTTCTGGTGGAAAGTTTCCTCCGAAACCAATCGGGATTTCTTGCAATTTTCCATCGGCAGCTCTCTGGCAGGACAGATCTCCGGAGAAGTGGATTGGTATCAAATTTCTTTCGCGGTGCCCTCCGGGACCCAGGTACTGAAGTGGACTTATACCAAAAACAGCAGCCTTGCCATGGGTCAGGATTTAGGTTGGGTTGACCAGGTTCAATTCACCGGTGTACCTCCTACGATCACCACTCAGCCGGTTAGCCAAACCGTGGATGAGGGCACGACCGTTAACTTCAACGCGGGCGTCTCAGGAACTCCCCCACTTAATTACCAATGGCAGTTGAATGGAAGCAATGTGAGCGGCGCTACGAACGCCACCTTGGCTCTCCCGATGGTGCAATTGGCCCAATCCGGGAACTACTCGGTAATCGTGAACAATGCAGTCGGCAGCGTTACCAGTTTGCCCGCATCGTTAGTGGTTACCCCGATCCTTCCCTTGGCCGATTCTCTGAACCCGGCTTTGATTTGGTCAACCAGTGGCTCAGCCCCGTGGGTGGGCCAGTCAGTCGTGAGCCGGGACGGGGCCGCAGCCCGAAGCGGATTGATTGGCGATAAGGGCACTTCCTCAATGCAGACTACCGTCAATGGGCCTGGAGCAGTAACTTTTTGGTGGAAGGTCTCTTCGGAAACCAACAACGATACGTTGATTTTTTTCGCCGGCAGCTCCGGAAGTACCGAGCAGGCGCGCATCTCTGGAGAAGTTGATTGGCAGCCGCGCACCTTCAACCTCCCCTCCGGCACGCAGATCTTAAAATGGACGTATTCGAAAAACAGCAGTTTGAGCAACGGGCAGGATCGGGCATGGGTGGACTTGGTCCAATTCGGGCCTACCGCTCCGGTAATTACGAACCAGCCTGCCAGCCAAACCGTTGACATGGGCACTACGGTGACTTTCAATGTCGGCGCCAGCGGCGGGGCCTTGAGTTATCAGTGGCAATTGAATGGTGGCAACCTCGCAAATGGCGCCGGGATCAGTGGCGCTACCACGCCGACTCTGATCCTGGCCAACGTTCAGCCCTCCCAAGCAGGGACTTATTCAGTGATAGTAAGCAATACCGCCACAACCATAATAAGTTCCCCAGCGCTCTTAGCGGTTACTTCCCTGCTACCGCTGGCCCAGGCTCTCGACACTCCCACCTGGACCTGGACAACCAACGGCACCTCAGGTTGGGTCGGCCAAACCGCCGTCAGCTATGATGGAGCTAACGCGGCGCGGAGTGGGGTGCTGGGCAACAGCGCCTTCAATTCCATGCAAACCATCCTCAGCGGACCTGGCACCCTAAGGTTTTGGTGGAAGGTTTCCTCAGAGACCAATAACGACACTTTGCGCTTTTTCATTGGGGGCGTGGAGCAGGCCCGCATCTCGGGAGAAGTCGATTGGCAATCGAAGACTTTTAGCATTTTATCCGGCAGCCAGATCCTGCAGTGGAGCTATGCAAAGAATGGCAGTGTGAGTAGCGGGCAGGATCGCGCCTGGGTCGATCAAGTGCAATTTATTCCAACCAACCCACCGCCTGGTCCCGTCATTACCGGTCAACCGCTCAGTCAGACTGTCACGCAAGGCGCTCTTGTTACTCTCACGGTGGCGGCCACAAGTTCGAACTCGTTGAATTATCAGTGGCTGTTCAACGGCGCCAACCTTGCCAACAGCACCAACTTGAGCGGCGCTAACGCCGCCATTTTGCTTCTGTCCAACGCGTTGCCCTCCCAAGCCGGCCCCTATTCGGTGCGCGTAAGTGATCTCGACGGCGTGGTCACCAGTTCCATCGCCATCTTGACGGTGGCGGGGACGGGGCCGTTGACTTTCGCTGACGCCGTGAATGCTCCGACACTGGTTTTTGCCCAGACAGGCTCTCCAACGTGGTTCCCCGAAACCAGTGTCACTCACGATGGAGTGGCCGCAGCCCAAAGCGGAGCCATTCCAGCCGGGGCCTTTACTAAATTTGAGACCCATGTGACTGGCCCCACCAATATGAGTTTCTGGTGGAAAGTTTCTTCCGTAACCAATAGCGACGTGTTGAGCTTTACCCTCGGCAGCACGGTATTGGCACAAATCTCCGGGGAAGTTGATTGGCAGCAAGTCTCGTTTAGCGTGCCATCGGGAACGACGCTTTTAAAATGGAGATATTCCAAAAGCAGCACCGGCACGGGAGACGCCGCCTGGGTGGACCAGATCCTATTTCCTGGCAGCGCCTTCGTTCCCATCGTGGTTACAACTCCAATTGTGGTCAATGTTACGCTCTCTACCAACAACGTGGTTTTGACTTGGCCAGCTAATCCAGGGAAAAGCTATCAAGTTTTCTACAAGGACACCCTTCTTGATACAGCCTGGAAGGCGCTCGGCACCGCCGTTGTGGTGAACAATTCCATTGCCCGCATCGAAGATGTTGCGAATGGACAGTCGCAAAGATTTTACCAGATAATGGAATATTGAGCCGCTCCCCGCAGGCTAATGCGCACCCACAGAGTTCCGGAAAATGCCTCCGATGGTCCGCGCGTATCCAAGAAACTTTTTTCGCAGCGTTTGAGACCTAGCCCGCAGTATTTCTCCGGCTCTGGCGGAGCTTGTCTAGTCCTACCGCCAGGATAATGACGGCGCCGATGATAATTTCCTGGGTGAATGTTGGCCAATTCATCAAGCTCGACCCGTTACGCAGCACCTGAATGATGAGCGCCCCGAGGACAGATCCCAAAATGCTTCCTGTGCCACCACTCAGGCTTGCGCCGCCAATGACCACGGCGGCGATGATATCCAATTCCAAGCCCACCGCTCCGGAAGGATCTCCCTGGGTCAAACGTGTCAGTTGCATTAAGCCCGAGCAGCCGAAAAATAATCCTGCCAGCGAATAAATGAACATCTTTTGCAGTGGCACCCGGATACCGCAGAGCCGAGCCGTCGCCTCGTTGGAGCCAATCGCAAAAATGTAGCGCCCGAATACCGTTTGCCGCATCACTACCGTCATGATCACGGCCAGGACCAGAGCAATCCATACCCCCTGCGGCAGCGGTAGAAAATGATCGAGGTCCTCCATTTTCATCAGGTTGTTGATCTTTGAGCCCGGCGGCACGTTCACGGTCTGGTTGCCTGCGATCCATTTCGACAAACCCCGCCCCATCCCCATCATTCCCAGAGTGACAATGAAGGGCATCATTCGCAGACTGGATATGAGGGCGCCATTGATCAAACCGACTAGCCCGCCAGCTAGAATCGTCATTAGAACTACAACCGCGGAAGGCCAACCTCCAGCAAGCAAGGTCGCTCCGAGAACACTCGTAAGCGCCACTGCCGAACCCACACTCAGGTCGATTCCCCCACTGACGATGATCATCGTCATGCCCAACGCGCCAATGGCAACAATGACGGTCTGCGATAAGACGGTCTTAATATTTGCGACGCTTATGAAAGCATTCAATCCTTCAAAAGGACAAGCTTGCGCCGCTGCCCACCCACTTGCAGAGTGCGGATCCACCCGGTGTTCGGCCGCCTGTTTTCCCAATTGGTCTGAAAGGTCCTTTATCCCGAGTAAAGCAGCAAACAAGGACATGACCAGCACCAGGCCAAAAAACGGCCCCAGGCGGCTGAAAACTGGACGGAGCCGGCTCGAAGTTCCTGCCGTGCGGGATGGGACGGTTTCAGTTTGAAGTTCCATTTTCGGCCTTCCCAATGGCAGCGCTCATCAGGCTGTGCTCGGTCCAGCTTGCAACTGGGCGAACCTCGCTCAACATGCCACGGGACATCACCCCGATGGTATCGCATACCCCGAGCAATTCGGGCAAATAGGAACTCACGAAAACAATCGCCCTGCCCTCCGACGCCAGCTTGTCCATCAATCGGTAAATCTGCGCTTTGCTTCCCACATCGATGCCGCGCGTCGGTTCATCCAGCAAAAAAATTTTGGCATCATGATGGAGCAAACGCGCCACAGCGACTTTCTGTTGGTTCCCACCGGATAACTCGCCCATCGTTTGCCTGGGTCCCCGGGCCCGGACAACGAGTCGGTTCATCCAGCCCAGAGCACATTGCTCCTGACGATGCTTATCGATGAGGCCCCAGCGCGAGATCGGTTTAAAACGCGTCATCGTCAGATTGTCCGCCAGACTCAACCCCAGCATCAGCCCTTCCTCTTTGCGATTTTCACTCAACAATCCAATACCTTGGGCCAGACGAGAGGCGGGAGTCGCTTTGCTGCGGTCCTGATTAAAAACCATGACCCGGCCACTTTCTAACACGTCCAGGCCGAAACAGGTTCGCAATGTCTCCGTGCGACCGGCGCCCACCAGTCCGGCGATGCCAAGAATCTCGCCGGTCCGCAACGCAAGACTCACGCAGCGCGGTTTGTTTCGCCCCCGCAATGCGCGCAACTCCAACACCGGCTCCCCCACCGCATGAGGATTGCGCGGATAAATCTCTTTGATTTCACGACCCACCATGAGCCGGATTATCTCAGAAAAATTTGTGTCAGTCATCTGGCCGCTTTTGATGCTTTCTCCATCTCGGAGCACGGTGTAACCGTGGCAAATGCGCTGGCATTCCTCCAAAAAATGGCTGATATAAATCACGCTCACGCCCCGCTCGCTCAATTTCCGTATGACGGCGAAAAGATTCTCCGCATCGGTGGTCGTGAGACTGCTGGTGGGCTCGTCCATAATGATCACTTTGGGATGTCCGACGAGGGCCCGGGCAATCTCGACCACTTGCTGATCCGCGATGAGCAGTGAATTTACAGGGGCTTCCAGGGGGATGGAGCCGCGATGCAGTTCGGCCAGCGCCCGGCCCGCCATTTCGCGCCGCTGCGAACGGTGAAGCCAGCCGCACGTGGACGGCTCCGTTCCCAGCAAAATATTTTCCTCCACAGACAGATGGGGAGCCAAGTTCAATTCCTGATAAATCATGGCGATGCCGCAGCGCCTCGCGCGCAGTGGGTTTGTCGGCGCAAACTTCAGGCCATCAAGCTCGATTGAGCCTCCGTCGGGTTGGCAGGCCCCACTGAGGACGCGCATCAATGTGCTTTTCCCAGCCCCATTTTCCCCGATCAAGGCATGGACCTCGCCAGGACTAACCGTGAAAGAGACATTTTTTAGGGCGCAAGTCGCTCCGAAACTCTTCTGCACACCGATCATATGAAGGCGTGGAGTAGTCAAGAAATGCGGTGGAGGATTTTCCAATCCCGCTGGGGGGGGAACCCGTGTTGGATCGCGTACAAATTAAGCTTAGGACGGTCCGCTCTCGTTTTCGCTCGGGAAGATTTTAGGGTCCAATTTGCCGCATTCATTTGCGGGCGCCAAAGGCTGCAAAACACATGTTTTTGTGTAGTAATTCGACTTCGTGGAAGCCGCTGGCGCAAAGGCGGTCCAGTTGAAACGCGAGCGGGCGAGGTGTGTCTTCTTGCTCGATGTAGCCGAAGACATGATCGCGATACGATTCGCCCTTCATCGTCGTAAGGTGCCGACCGTAGCGATGCCACATCTGTCGCTCGATTTCAGGCATGGTATGCTGCACTAGATCGAATATCCAAAGTGTGCCAGCGGGTTTGAGTGCGCCGTGCAATTTGTCGAACACCTCCTGCCATTCCTCCTGCGCGCGCAAATGATGCAGCACAGCCGCCGCCACGATGATGTCAAACTGCGCTTCTCCCAACCGAGCTTCCCTGATGTCTCCCTGGAGGGTGCGCACGCGCCCTCGCGTCAAGGCTGAAACGCGCTCTTGGGCGCGATCTAACATCGGCCGGCTAAGATCCAGCAGAGTTACGTCAAGGGTGGGAAGGCGTTCCAAGATTTTAAGGGAGTAATTGCCAGCGCCACAGCCTATATCGAGCAGGGACCGTGCGTCGGGATTTGTGCTGGCCGCTGCTTCGGCAATCAATTCCAGACTCAGAACCGAATCTACTTGGGCGGCATTGCCGGTTTCGAGGTGAGTAAACCGCTCGACGTCATTGTCGAAACGCTCCCTAATTTGCTGCACGGTCGATTTCACAGGCTAATTCCACACCCCTTTATTGTTCAGTCCATGCGAAAAAGCCAGCCTGGATCGGTGCCCCCTCCTTGTAACTTGGTTTGGGTTCAGTCTGTGATCGGGTCAGGAGGAACACGGCTTCGAGTCGGCATCATCGGTGGGAATTCGGCCGCGCGAAGAAGCTATCCCGGATGGTAGCCCAGACCCAGCGTGTACTTTAGCACGTTGTGGCAATGAACCCTGTCGATGGTGGTCTTGCTTAACCAACCCTGACAGCAGGCCTTGCCCGTCACGGTTGTGCGATGGGCGGCAACAGCTTTGGCGAGATCCTCGCTTAAATCGAAATCACCGCGGATGCACTCATCATTTGGGCATTTGAAATAAAAGACCGATTTCGCGTGATCGAGGTTAAAGGTGCATTTAAGTTCACTCTTCTTGGAGAGAGCTTCGGCATCGTAGAAAGCGAGTTCCGCCGTTAAAGAACTTAGATTCCGAAACTTCTCAGACAAAGTGATCGATTCCTTGATCCGCTGGCCTTCCTGTTGATGATATTCTTCGCGGGGTCCAGTTTTTTTGTGACGTTGGGAGAACATTTATTCTTGAGATTAGCGGATAAACGTCCCCCTGGCAATAGCCTTCTCATGGCTTCTCATGGCTTCTCATGGCGGAATTCCAATTCGTAAATAGGGTCAATGAGAGTCGCATCTGATGGGAGCTTCTGCGCCTCCTCCAGCAAGATTTCTTTCGTAGTCATAATCAGATTCTCTGCCGCAACCCTGAAGCAAAAGCAATGTTCAGCAAGATCATCTCCGCACCCTTTGAAATCCAACGGAGAGAACAGAGATTTCTTTCTCCGCTTCCTCCTGTTTGCTCCTGTTCACCACACTGCTCATGCGTTGTCACGCAGGGCCGACGTGCCACTTCTCCTGGACTGTCCGGGCGAAGAACCACCGAAATGATTATTTGTGGCAGTTGTCAACTTTAGCGCAACGTGCTCCAATAAGTCTCGCGACAAAACAATGAAGACCAGTCACCGCAAATCTTCGGGGGCGGCCAGGCCAGGCCAGAGGGCGCGCGTCTTTACGCGGCGCGAGTTGCTGAAGGGTGCGCTCGGGGTGAGCACGATGACGTTGCTCTCAAACTGCTCCTCCCCACGCCGATCCGGCAGCCAAGCCGCGTCAGCGAAAAGCGACCTGGTTCAAAGGGAGAATGAGCGTGGGGGATCGCGGGATTGGCTGTTGAGCAAAACGGGCATAGATGCCAAGGTCAAATACAGATGTCCGTGGATTGAAGGCTATTGCTCCCGCACCAGCGCGCAGGCGGGAGAATCCATCAGCTTCCATGTCAGCACTAATCCGCCCTCGAGGTTCACCGTGGATCTCTATCGAATGGGTTTCTATGACGGCGACGGGGGGCGGCATATTGTTAGTCTCGGCCCCTTCGAAGGCTCGACACAGCCCGACCCGCCTATTGGGGGACAGCGCGTCCGCGATTGCGACTGGCAAGCCTGCGCGACATTAAGAATTCCGCCGGACTGGTTGAGCGGTGTTTATCTCGGCAAGCTGACTGCGCAACGCGAAGGCTGGCAGAGCTATCTCATTTTCGTTGTCCGCGACGACCGCGCCGCCGACTTTATCTTCCAATGTTCCGACACGACATGGCAGGCTTACAATCGCTGGCCCAGTCAGTTCGCTCTTTATGATGATGGCAAGGACCCGTGGTACTGGGGGCCGAAGGTTTCGGTCAGTTTTAACCGGCCTTATGGCAAGTATTGTCAGATTGTGGATGCGCCGCTCTCGACCGGCTCGGGGGAATGGTTTCTGTGGGAGTTCCCGCTGGCTTATTGGCTGGAGCAGCACGGTTTCGATGTGACCTACATCTCCAACTTGGACACGCTGATAACCCCCCAGGGGCTGCGCCGGGCAAAGGGTTTTCTCTCCGTCGGCCACGACGAGTATTACTCCCTTGAGATGTTCAATCATCTTCAAGCAGCGATGCACGATGGACTTAACCTCGGCTTCCTTTCCGGGAACACCTGTTGCGGTCGCATCCGTTTCTCGCCGGACGCCAAAGGGCGCCTGAACCGCGTCTTCGAGCGGGTCGGCGTTTTCGGTCCGCCTGGAGGCACGCAGGAATTCACGGCCATGAAAACACTGCCGCATATCCGGCCCTATGCCAATGAACTCGTCGGCGCTCACAGCACGGGCCCGGTCACTGGCGGGGCAGATTGGATCTGCGCCACCCCGGGCCATTGGCTATTCGCTGGCACCGAAATGAAAAGGGGTGATGGCATTCCCGGATTGATAGGTTGGGAGTGGCATGGCGACCCCGCTCCCATCCCCGGCCTGGAAATCGTGGCCACGGGGCCAACGCAATCGGCTCCCGGCAAACCGAATGGCGGCATTTATACCGCCACCATTTATCCCGGCCTGAAAGACAACGTCGTGTTCAACGCAGCCACTTGCTGGTGGGCGGATGGGCTCGCCGAACCTCCCGGTTATGTGCGCCCATCAGTTTATACGACCCCTCGCGGCCCGGACCCACGCGTTCAACAAATCACGCGCAACCTCCTCGAACGCTTTAGGAAGTCTGCGTAAACTTTCAATGACCAGTTATAATTGTCCTCGCCTCCAAAAAAGGCTTCTCGGGTGGGGCTGTGGATTAAGCTTGTCTCTCTGCCTGCACCCGCTGACTGCCCTGGAATGGGAAACCGGCGCCGGTTTTCGGAGCGCCCCGTTAACCGTTCCCAAAACCGGCAAAACCGGTTTTACCCAATTGCCCGCGGCCCAAACGGGGATCTCCTTTACCAATGTTCTGTCTGATGAGAAAGCAGCCGAGAATCAAATTCGACTGCTCGGGTCCGGGGTGGCTTTAGGCGACGTCGATGGGGACGGGTGGTGTGATATTTATTTGTGCCGCCTGGAAGGGCCGAACGCGCTCTACCGCAACCTGGGCGGCTGGAAGTTTGAGGACATCACCGCGCGCGCGGGCGTAGCTTGTCCGGATCAATATTCCACCGGGGCGGTCTTGGCGGACGTGGATGGAGATGGGGATCTGGATTTGCTTGTCAACGCGTTGGGCGGGGGCACGAGGCTATTCCTGAATGACGGGAAAGGCCACTTCACCGAGGCCACCAATTCCGGGTTGTTCAAAAAGTTTGGCGCCACTTCGATGGCGCTGGCCGACGTGGACGGCGATGGCGACCTGGATCTCTATGTGACCAATTATAGGACTAACACCATTCGCAGCACCGGCTTGACGGTGCTCAACGTGAACGGAAAGCGCGTTCTTCGGCCCGAAGATCGCGAGCAGTACGCGTTCACCCCGGAGGGGTTTATCCTGGAGCACGGCGAGATCGATGCGCTTTATCTCAATGATGGCAAAGGACACTTTTCTGCAGTCCCTTGGACGAGTGGAAATTTTCTGGACGAAAGTGGGAAGCCGTTGACGGCGGGCCCGAAGGATTGGGGATTATCGATCATGTTTCGCGATCTGAATGGGGATGGCGCTCCCGATATGTACATCTGCAATGACTTTTGGAGTCCGGATCGCATTTGGATGAACGATGGCCGAGGGCACTTTCGAGCCGCGCCTCCTCTGACGTTGCGGCATACCAGCACTTTTTCCATGGGGGTGGATTTTGCCGACATCAATCGGGACGGGTATGACGATTTCCTCGTGCTGGATATGCTCAGCCGCGACCACGGGCGGCGCATGCGCCAACGGGCCATGCTGGGCCAGACCTTCAATAACATCGGTAAAATCGAGGACCGGCCCCAAATGGAACATAACACTCTCTTTTTGAATCGCGGGGACGAGACCTATGCCGAGATCGCCCAACTGAGCGGAGTAGAGGCTTCTGAATGGTCGTGGGGCATTGTCTTTCTGGATGTCGATCTGGATGGCTATGAAGATTTTTTGGTTACAACGGGTCATGCGTTTGATACCCAGGATTCGGATACGGAAGCCAGGATCGACGCCATGGGGCCCCTCCCGACGGACAAAATTTCCCGCAAATTGCTGATGTACCCGCGACTCAGTGTTTCCAAGCAAGCCTTCCGCAACCGACATGACCTGACCTTTGAAGAAGTGGGCGCGCAATGGGGCTTTGACGCCGTGGGCGTGTCACATGGCATGGCCCTGGCGGATTTGGACAATGACGGCGACCTGGACGTGGTGGTGAACAACCTGAACGGAGCCGCTGGAATTTATCGAAACGAGGGCATCGCGCCGCGGGTGGCGGTGCGATTGAGGGGCAAAGCGCCGAACACACACGGGATCGGCGCAAAGATAAAATTCCTGGGCGGGCCTGTCCCGCAAAGCCAAGAGATGATCTGCGGGGGGCGTTATTTGTCGGGTGACGAGGCGGAACGGGTTTTCGCGGCCAGCGAAGGGACCAACGGTTTGAGTATCCAGGTGACCTGGCGCAACGGAACCCGGAGCGTGGTGGAGGATGCCAAACCCAACCGCATCTATGAGATAGACGAAGCCGGAGCGATTCCTCCCTCTGATAAGGGGAAAAATCCAGTGAGAGCCCAACCTCCGTTTTTCCGCGATGTCAGTGAATTGATTCACCACACGCATTATGAACAGCTCTTCGATGATTTTGGCCGGCAGAGTTTATTGTCCAAACGGCTAAGCCAATTGGGGCCGGGCGTTTCGTGGTTCGACTTCGACGGCGATGGACGTGATGATCTGATCATCGGGGCCGGGCGGGGCGGAGCGCTGGCCATTTTCCGCAATAAAGGGAATGGGGCTTTCGAGCAGTTAGGAATGGGAAGTCTGTTAGGCAAAACAACGGATGATCAAACGACGGTGCTTGGTTGGTCGACCGGGCCGGGGAGCGGCGCTTTACTGATCGGGACTGCGAATTACGAAACGAGTCAAACGAACCGCGCCTCCGTGCAGCGTTATGAAATTTGGGCGGGCGGAATTGATCTGAAGGACAGCCTTTCCGGGCAGGAATCCAGTCTGGGTCCCATGACGATGGGGGACATCGCTGGGGATGGAAGTTTAGGATTGTTCGCAGGGGGGCGAGTCGTTCCCGGTCGTTACCCAGAGGCCGCCTCCTCCAGGCTTTACCGCCGCAGTGGAACCAAATTTCAATCGCTCCAGGAATGGCCCCAATTGGGGCTGGTTAGCGGCGCTGTATTCAGTGACTTGGATGGGGATGGGTTCCCGGAATTAATCCTGGCCTGTGAATGGGGTCCGCTAAAAATCTTTCAAAATAATCATGGCAAACTGACGCCGTGGGATGCGCCCCTCCTTACCACCAACCATCAGCCCTCAACTATCAGCCAGCTAACGGGCTGGTGGAACGGGGTCGCCACCGGTGACTTCGATGGGGATGGCCGGCTTGACATCATCGCATCCAATTGGGGGCGTAATACGCCTTATAACGAGTATGTGAAGGATGATCTCCGTTTATACTATGGAGATTTGGCGGGGAGCGGCTCGGTAGAGATGGTGGAGGCCTTTTTTGAGCCTAAACACGCGCGGGAAGTGCCGTGGCGGGATCTCGAGACACTTTCCAAAGCCATACCGTGGATTCGCGAGCGGGTTGCGACTTCTCAAGCCTATGGCGACGCCAGCTTGGAACAGATTCTTGGCGAAAGACCGAAAAGCGCGAAACAGCTTCGGGCAAGCTGGTTGGATACGACGTTGTTTCTGAATCGCGGGGACCATTTTGAAGTTCGGAGTCTGCCGGTGGAGGCGCAGTTTGCTCCGGCGTTCGGGGTGTGCGTGGGGGATTTGGATGGCGATGGCTTCGAGGACATTTTCTTAAGCCAGAATTTTTTTGCGGTGGAAGAACGAACCTCGCGGTATGACGCCGGTCGAGGATTGTGGCTGAAGGGGGATGGCCAGGGCAATTTCAAGGCCCTGAGCGGGCAGGAAAGCGGGGTGAAGATTTATGGCGAACAACGTGGCGCTGCCCTGTGTGACTATGATGGAGATGGCCGCGTGGACCTGGCGGTATCGCAGAACGGCGCGGCCACAAAACTCTACCACAACGAGACCGCCAAGGCCGGCTTGAGGGTGCGGCTGAAAGGACCGCCGGGAAATCCAACCGGGATCGGCGCGGTCTTGCGCGCCGGTTATGGCGACAAAATGGGACCAGCGCGGGAAATTCACGCCGGTTCAGGATATTGGTCACAGGACAGCGCGGTGCAAGTGTTCGCCAATCCGGAGGAGGCAACTCAAATCACGGTTCGCTGGCCCGGCGGAAAAACCGCGACGGCGCCAATTCCAAAGCAGGCCAGCGAGATTGCCCTTGATATGGACGGCAAGCTGCAAATTATCCACTGATGAAATCATGGCCGATTTAAAAATCTTGCCGGCGCCGCCCGGTTGTGGCGTAATCAAACCCGCAGCAATCACTCAACGGTCCTGACACTCGGTCCTGTGGTCAAAAACATTGTTTATTTCGATTTAGAAACACAAAAGTCCGCCGAAGAGGTCGGGGGCTGGGACAAGATTCGTGAGATGCGGATGAGCATTGGGGTGACCTACAGCACGGCGCGGCAGGAATATAGAATTTATGGGGAAAAGCAGGTGGACGATCTGCTGACCGAGTTGCAGAGGGCCGACTTGGTGATTGGTTTCAATAATCTGAGATTCGATTACGAGGTGCTCCATTATTATACCGTTCTGGACTTGCGCCAGATTCCCACCCTGGACGTACTGGTGGAATTGCAGAAAACGTTGCAGCACCGGCTCTCGCTGGATTCGGTGGCCTCAGCCACTCTAGGGGTGGAAAAAACCGCGGAGGGAATGCAGGCCATTCGCTGGTTCAGAGAGGGGCGGCTGGCGGATATAGCCGAATACTGCTGTTACGACGTGAAAATCACGCGGCTCGTCCACGAATACGGCGTGGCCAATCGCCAACTGTTTTACAAGAACCGCTTCGGAAAAAAACTGGCTGTGTCGGTGATTTGGTAGCCTCAGTCCCCCCGGACACCCTGCTGAGCGGGAAGGACGAGTTCCACGAGTCCTATTTGCTCAGAGACCAGGGACTCGTGAAACTCATCCTTCCTGGCGTTGCACCGAGCGGGCGCCATAAAGAGTTGCTGAAGCCGGCTCGGAATTCTAAAATGGGTTAGCCGGTCTGCCCCTGCCCATCCGCTCCTGTGCCATCAAGATCAATCAAGATATCGCGAGGTTCAGCGCCTTTATTGGGACCCACAAGACCCCGATTTTCCAACTCGTCCATGATGCGCGCCGCCCGGGTGTAACCGAGGCGAAGACGGCGCTGGAGCAACGACACACTCGCTTTCTGCTCGCTCCGGATTACTTCGATGCATTGTTCAATGAGTTCCTCATCCTCATCATTGCCGTTTTCCTCGCCGATCGGGCTGGCTGGTTTTGAAAGCTGCTGGTGGATTTCCAACTCGTAACTCGGTTTGCCCTGTTTGGCGATGAAGTCCACAATGTCCTGGATCTCCTGGTCGGTAATGAGGGCCCCTTGCGCGCGGATGAGCCTGGCGGAACCCGGAGGCAGATAAAGCATGTCCCCTTTGCCCAGTAATTTGTCCGCCCCCATGGCATCGAGGATCGTGCGCGAGTCCACTCGGGCGGCGACCTGGAAAGCAATCCGGGCGGGGATGTTGGCCTTAATCACGCCAGTGATAACATCCACGCTGGGCCTTTGCGTGGCCACAATACAATGGATGCCGGCCGCTCGAGCCATCTGGGTAATACGGGCAATGGCCATTTCCACATCGGCGGGCGCTACCAACATCAGATCTGCCAACTCATCGATGATTACCACGATGTAGCTGAGCTTGTCCGGAATGACGATATCGTCCTCCCGCGGCACCACGATTTCCTCGTCCACCTCGACGGCGAAGCCATCCGTGCCCGCTTCCACCTTTTCTTTTCTAGCGACAAGCGGCAATTCCAGTTCGACGGGATCCAAGGGTTTGTTTTTGGGCCTTTCGTTGAATGATTTGATATTGCGGACACCTACTCTGGCAAAAATTTGGTAACGCTTTTCCATCTCGTTCACCACCCAGCGCAAGGCCAGAATGACCTTCTTGGGATCATTGACGACGGGGACCACGAGGTGCGGCAACGCGTTATACTGTTGTAGCTCAACTACCTTCGGATCGATCATGACGAAGCGAAGTTGATCGGGGGGAAACCGGTAAAGCAGGGACGCAATGATGGCGTTGATGCAGACCGATTTGCCGGAGCCGGTGCTGCCGGCGATCAGCAAATGCGGCATCTCCGCCAGGTCGGCAATAATGGGATGGCCATAAACATCCTTGCCGAGAGCCAGCGGGATGCGGGCCTTGCTTTTCTGCCATTCCTCCGACTCAAGCAATTCGCGGATGATGACCTTGGTCTTGATCAGGTTTGGCACTTCCACCCCAACGGAGCTCTTGCCCGGCACCGGCGCCAGGATGTGAATGCGCTCGGCCTTCAAAGCCGCGGCGATATTGTTGGTCAGGGCCGTGATCTTTTCCATCTTCACTCCGGGCGCCGGATGCAACTCATAGCGCGTGATGGTCGGCCCTTTGGTGATATCGCCCAGCGACACTTCGATGGCGAACTGCGCCAGCGTGTTTTGCATCAGCCGAGCATTGGCCATCAATTCTTCTTTGGTTTCAGTGGGCTTGAGAGTTTGATCTGAAAATTGGAGGAAATCGAACGGCGGCAACTGATAATTGCCAATGGCAGGGGTGGAGGCGACCGCAATAGGCTTTTTGCGCAGGGACCGTTTGCCTTTGGCTACGGTGTTGTCAGTGATGTTTACCGAGTCGGGCAGAGCAGTCCCATCAGCCACGGGCTGCATTTTTTCATCCTGTCCCTCGTGTCCCGCTTTTGGTTCTTCTTTTTGCTTTGCCGGTTTGCCCAGGACCTGTTCGGTTGTTGCCGCTACGATCTCCTTCGCCGAAATCACTTCTCCGGCCAAGCCGTCTTTATCGATATCAGGCTCGGGAAGTTTGGCTTTGGCCGCTTTGGTGGAGGAGCGTATGGGAGGCACACTCAAATCCCGCACGGTCGGAGCAGGGACTGGTTTTAGATCCGCGCCAATCCCAGACTTTTCAGGCGGAACAGCCACGGACTTCTCGGCCTCTTCTTCCAATTTACGGGTTTGCTTTTGCAGCTCCCTGGCCCGGCGGGCGAGAACCTTCTCTTCGGGGGTCCAATTTTTATCCTCTTTGGGCCTCGGCTCCCTTGACCAGACCCCGCGCAACCAAACGCCCAAATGAAAATTCGTAAGGTAAACGAGGCTGATCAGATACAGGGTGAAAAAAACGATCGTGGCGCCGACTTTCCCGAAATGCACAAAGAAAATCTGGTTTAGCGCAGAGCCAATCCACCCTCCGGCGCCAGGCGCATTAATATTCAGAGTCATCTTTTCCAAAAAGCCGCCCTCGGCGAGCTTGGGATTCATCGCCAATCTATCGAGCAATGCCCGATCGGTACATAAATCCAGGAATCCGATACAACAGACGAAAGCCACCAGTGCCCAGGCCCAGCGCCGTTTCAAATACGAAAAAAACTCGAACAAATGCCCCAGCCCAATCACCACGAGCAGCACGGGCAAGGCAAAGGCCCCAGCCCCAAAGAGCCTGAAGAAGCCGTTGGCGGTCCACGCCCCGAAAGTACCGATCCAATTATGAATTGATTCGTTAGGGGGGACTTGATTGGACGCGACATCGCGGGGATGAAACGTCAGTTGCGCCACGAACAACAACAACGCCAGCGCCATCAGCGCGATGCCGATGATGTCGCTATAGCCGCGAGCGTGGGCGCTCTTTTGCGAATCTTTCCGAGCCATGACCCCGCAGAGTAGAAGAACGCCGGCAAAATTCAAGTCAGGACAAAAGCCAATAAGGGCTTTTGGACTTTACCCATGGGCCGGGCTATAGTAGCCAAACCGAATCTCATGCCGAAACTGAAAATCCTGCTCTGTCTTTCGATGCTGGCCTGTGCGAGCGCGGCAGTCTGGGGAGGACATCAGATTAGGAGTCAATGGACGCACGCGCGAATGTGCTCGCAAGCTTATGCGCCGCCCCCCGGGGGCATGGTCTTAGTTCCTGCGGGCGAGTTTCTCATGGGAAGCGACGATCCGACAGCGGATGAGGATGAGAAACCTTTAAGAAAAATATTCGTGCCTGCTTTTTACATTGATCAATACGAGGTGACAAATCGCCGGTATCGCGAGTTCAAGAAGGACCACCGGTTTCCGGCAGGAGACGATGATTTACCCGTGACTTTTGTTCTCAAGAGTGAAGCAGAAGCCTACGCCCGCTTTGCCGGCAAGCGCCTGCCCAGCAGTGCGGAATGGGAAAAGGCCGCTCGGGGGACTGACGGGCGGGTGTATCCCTGGGGAAATGACTTCAAGGCGGGCTATTGCAATGTGAATGCAACCACCAATTCCTTTGCCGCCAAGGGGCCACTTTGCAAATCACCTTCCCCCGAGGCCGGGTCCCCTCGAAAACTCCCCGGCGGAAGTTTCCCCGGGGGAGCAAGCCCTTACGGCTGTCAGGATATGAGCGGCAATGTTTGGGAATGGGTCAGCGATGTCTGGGTGGATAAGAATTTCCTTGGGCGGCGAAAAGCTGGAGATGGCCGCGGCATTATTCGCGGAGGCGCCTACCATTACAGTTCAGCTGAAGCTCGAGCTTCGCACCAAGGCTTCGAAGCCTTGGGAGCCACCTGCCACGATGTAGGCTTTCGCTGCGCTATGACCGCTTTGGTTGCGGAAAAAATCCCCGGTGAACACCGAGACTAGTGAGAACCAACTTTCCGCGGCTGAAATTTAGTCGGCGATGGGTTGGTTGATGGAAGCGACCGAGGAAATGGAGAAGCGACAGCGAAAGTTTTGGAGGATTTTCAGGAGCACGTTCGGCTTTTTCAGAGAGGTATGACCCGCTCAAAGATATTTCTCCAGGAGGGGTCTGAGCGCCAACCGTTTCCTGGCCGGCCAGAATTTTTTATCGGTCATGATGGCATTCTGCAGCGCTTGATGGCACGGCCAATTGGGGTGGTTTGGAATCAGCGGGATGGTCTGCGCTACGATCGCCTGCGCTTGCGCCGCATTCTTCTGCAGGTTTTGCAAGATAAACTGGACCGTTACATGGGCCTCGTCCTCCTTCCAACAATCATAATCGGTGACCATGGCCACGGTTGCATAGGCGATTTCAGCTTCGCGCGCGCACTTGGCCTCGCCAAGATTGGTCATGCCGATAACGTCGTAGTTGAGCGCGTGATGCGTGAGCGATTCGGCGCGGGTGCTAAAGGCCGGCCCCTCCATGTTCACGTAGGTGCCCCCATCATGCACGGTGGCGCCTACCTTGCGGCAGGTCAGCAGTAACAGTTGGCGTAACTCCTCACAAATGGGATCGGCAAAAGCGATGTGAGCGACAATGCCCCGCCCGAAGAAGGTGTGGTCGGCAGATTTTTTGGTACGATCAATAAACTGATTCGGCAGCACAATACTGCACGGTTTATAGCGGAGTTGAAGCGATCCCACTGCGCTGACGCTCAGGACCCAGGCCACGTCCAATTTCTTCATTCCGTAAATGTTAGCGCGGTGATTCAGTTCGCTGGGTGAAATCCGATGTCCCCGCCCATGCCGGGGCAGAAATACCACACTGCGTCCGGCCAACTCTCCCGTGAGGAAGCGGTCCGAGGGGGATCCGAAGGGGGTTTTGACGCTGACCCATTTTTGCCTGGTAAAACCCTCGATATGATAGAGCCCGCTCCCGCCGATGATGCCAATTCTGTGCGTTTTCATAGTCAAATGTGAAGCTACTAGAATCCCGGACAAAAACCTAACAAAAGAGGCTTTACGAATCCTCTTGAGTGCACTTGATAACGCGACTGCGGAACCCCTGACCAGATCAGCCAGCCAGGATTTAATCATTACCTCCAGCAATCTCGTGAATGGATCAGCCTCTATAACAATTCCATACCACTGCGCCGCTTGCGCTGTGTCATGCAAAACCGCAGGAAGCAGCCGAAGCTCCTTCATGCACGCAATGACTCGAGCCGCGAACCGCCGAATCCGCTGGTTTACGCAGATAGCCCAGAAAGACGCGAGCGATTTTCGTAGAGCCGCTGCTCGACCTGAGCGAGGATGGCCAGGGGGGAGATCGCGCGCAG
The DNA here is from genome assembly GCA_038228235.1 of Verrucomicrobiota bacterium. Lineage (GTDB taxonomy): Bacteria > Verrucomicrobiota > Verrucomicrobiia > Limisphaerales > JBBRPK01 > JBBRPK01. The sequence continues at coordinate 16,432 of JBBRPK010000018.1, read as the reverse complement.
ACACTCCAACGGTTTTTCGTAACCGCAATAATCTTTCAGACAGGGAACGCAGGGCAGTTTGAGTTGGAGGACGGCTTCGGTTTGGCCATACGGGCCGGTGCGGTGGGGATCGGTGGGACCGAAGATAGCGACGACTGGTTTGTTCAAAGCCGCCGCCACGTGCATGGGGCCCGTATCGTTGCTGACCATCAATTCGGAGAGGCGGATCCATTCGATCATTTCTGGAAGCGATGCGTGGCCGGTTAAATCCAGACAACGTTGGGGATGAAGGCGCGCGATGGCCTGGCCCAGTTCCGCATCGGCGCTGCTGCCAAGGATGGCGAAGCGAAGTTCGGGTTGCGCTTTGGCGAGCAGCCGCACCAGTTCGCCGAAATATTCCACCGGCCATCGTTTGTTGGGCCAGCGCGCGCCGGGTTGCAAAATGAGCCAGCGCGAGGCGGCGGGCCGCCATTTCTCCTGCACAGCCGCAGCCACAGCGGGCCGGTCGGGCAGCCAGTGGAAATCTCGATGAATTGGAACGCCAAGCGGTGGGAGCACTCTCAAATACCAATCGACGGCGTGCGTTTGCGCGGAGGGACGCGGCACGATGATGTCATAAAAAGCGCACGCCCCTTCTCGAGGATCATCCAACCCGATGGTCAGTTTCCCATTAGCCAGCCAGGCGACGACGCCGGTGCGCATCAGGCTTTGCAAGTCAATGACCCAGTCAAAAGTTGCCAGGCGAATGTGGCGCAAGCTGTTCCAGGCTTCCATCCAACGCCAGGCAGAGCGCCAGCGTTCACGCTGGAAAAGGATGACCCCTGCTAAATCAGGATCGCCCTCGAGCAAAGGAGCATAGCGGGAATCGAGCCACCAGAAAATTTCGCTTTCAGGCAGGTGCTTTTTAAGGAGACGAAGGACGGGCAAGGCGTGGATGACGTCACCCAAAGAGCTTGGCTTTAAAATCAAGATTTTCAAGGCTGCCTGCCGATCCGAGACCAGCCGGGATTACTTGCCGCCGGCCAGCCGATCCGCCAAACGGGGCGGCAAACCGGCTTCCAAAATCTTTTTCTGCGCTTTTGGAATGTCGTAATCGAGCCGGCGCAATTCAATGGAGCCTTCTTCCAAATCGTAGATGACGTAGGCCGCCTTCGGATTGCCGTCGCGGGGCTGGCCGACGCTGCCGACGTTGACGAAGTATTTTCGACCCGACTCGACTTTGAATTTAGAATAGGTCCCGCCACGAATCTGGCTGTCCCTGATGAAGGCCACGGGGACATGGGTATGCCCAAAAAAGCAGACGCTGGTATTTTGGTAAGTGAAGCTGGCGGCGGCGGCCAGCCGGTCGAAGACATATCCCCATCGTTGTGGGCCATCCAGGGTGGCATGGACCATGGAAAAGCTGGCCACCAAGCGGATGTATTTTAGTTCGCGGAGCCATTGCTTATCTGCTTCGGGCAACTGTTTGCGCGTCCAATTGACCGCATCGGCAGCATGGGGATTAAATCCGTCCAACGGCTCATCGGTCGAGCAGTATTCATCGTGATTGCCTTTGACGCAGGGCATCCCCATGGTGCGGACGATGTCGAGGCATTCCTTGGGGTTGGCGTTATAGCCGACCACGTCGCCCACGCAGCAATAATGGGTGCATTTCTGGTCTTTGATGTCCTGCAACACCACTTCAAAGGCTTCCAAATTGGCATGAATATCTGCAATGACCGCGTACTTCATCTTTTTATCTGTGCCATTCTAAGGCACAATTTCAAATCCGCGAAACTCATTTTGAGCTTCGCTCCAACTGATTTCTTCCCGACGCACGAAATGTCCCAACTCAGAATCCTGAATCGCCTTGCGGAACGCATCCAACTCCGCCCGTTGACTCTGGGCCACCAACTCGACTCGGCCATCGGGCAGGTTGCGCACAGTGCCCGTGACCTCGAAGCCCCGGGCCAGCGATTTGACCGTGTAACGGAACCCAACACCTTGCACATGGCCGGAGTAAAAAACATGTACCTGCTGTCGCTCCATGTTCAGTGTGGCGCTCAATTATCTTCGGCTTCTGCTGCGTGTGAATAAGCCATACTTAATATAGCCTAAGCAATGATTTTATTTCCAAATTTCTCCCCCGCGCCACTCGGGATTGACCCCACCCACGCGCCCTCGATCATGGAACCGGCCACCTCTCCCTCGAAATGCACGACCGCTTCCTCCGCCTGCGCCATTTTGCCGGAGAATGGCAGGACGATGAGATCGGCCAAACTGTTTGGGGACAATTCGCCCAATTCCCCCCGGCGGCCCAAAGCGGTGGCGCCGTTGATCGTCATCATCCGGAGAAGGGTCGCGGCCCGTAATTCCGGTTGCCGAGCGGCCAGGCCCTGTGCTTCGGCGAATAAGTTCAGATGAACAGGTTGCGCGCGGGTTTTAAGGGTGCTGGCCAGGCTGTCCGTGCCCAGGCAGACGTTGATCCCTGCTAAGGCCAGTTCGGTGTAGGGAAATGGCGTGTGCGCAAAATAGGCGTGGCTGCGCGGGCAATGCGCGATGCTGACTTTCCGTTTGCTCAACGTGGCGGCGTCGCCATCCCCAAGATAATTCACGTGCACGGCGAGGAGATTCTCAGACAAGTAGCCATTGCGCTCCAGATACTGAACTGGGGAACTTCCTCCACAATCGGACATGTCGCGCTGGCTTTGCAGCCAGTCATAAAGGGCGCCGCGGCGGTGCATGAACATTTCAAATTCCGTCTCGGACTCCGCGACATGGGTGGTAAGCGGCCAATGGCGTTCCTTTGCGGTGTGGGCAGCCAAGCGGAGCAAATCGGCCGTTGTGGAGTAGGGCGCATGAGGTGAAAGGCCGATCCGCCCGGCTGCATCGGGCAAATTCCCCCATTCCCTGGCGGCCGCTTCTACCTGTTGCGCCGCCGCCGCATGGTTTCTCAGACTAATCATCTCGCGGAAGGAGAGGACCCGCAGCGGAGTGGCGTTCCATATTTCGGGGATAAGTTCAGGCACAGCCTCAACGTCCGCCACGGTCGTGGTGCCGGTGCGCAACAGCATTTGCGCCCCATGCAGCCAGGACTGGGCGAAATCGGCGTAGCTCCAACCCGCTTTGAGGGCCAGGATCGATTTGATCCAATCGCTGAACACCTTCGGAGGTGAAATGTGGCCCGCCATATCGGTGTAATCCAAATGGCAATGGGCATTAATCAAGCCAGGCAAAAGAATGGTTTCCCCCAGATCCCTGACGTTGATTCGTTCCGAAGCGGCTAAATCGGTCCACCGGCCAACCCAAACGATGCGGTCACCTTCAATGGCTACGGCCCCATCCTCAATGGGTGGCCGGCAGACAGGGAGAACAATCCGGGCGCGTAGAATCATGCCAGGGGCCGGGGGTAGATTGGTGATAAATCTGAAGGTTTTCCCGCGACGGGCCTGCCACATCAGAATCCCGATTCCTGACGACGGCGCTTGCTCTTGGAGGCTTCAGTATGTTTGCGCGCTTTGTATTTGCTATGGCGCTTCCGGATTTGCTGTTCGATCTTTTTGGCGACGAGGTCGATGGCGCTATAAAGATCTGTTTCGTAATCTTCGGCGTAGAGGTCTGGGCCCGGCACGGCCAGGCGCATGGAACATTTGAATTGGCGTTCGGTGGCTTTGTTCGTGTTGTGTTCGAGAATGACGCGTACATCCACAGCAAAGCGATCAAGGTGTTCTAATTGCCAAATCCTTGACAGGATATGGTCTTCAATGGCCTTGGTGAGGGTCACGTTGTGCGTCGAAAGAATAAACTTCATGGCTCATCCTGCAATTCCAGCGGGCAAAAATCCAGCGAAACCGTCAATAAAGCCGTTGACAGGGGCAAGGCCCTCGTAGTAACAAGGAGGCTCACAGAAAGTATCTGAGCAAGTTTTATGAATGTAACGCCCAATAATTCGAAGAACGTGTTGAGCTCCGACGTGGAGATCAAAGGAAACCTCAAGTTTTCCGGCGAGTTGACCTTGGAAGGCAAACTCGAAGGGGAAATCACCACTGATGGCATCCTCCATCTGGGCGAAACCGGGGCCATCAACGGCAACCTGAATGTGAATTCAGTCGTGGTCCGCGGCAAAATTACCGGCAACATCATTGCCAAGGACAAAATTGAAATCAAGTCCAAGGCGGAAGTATTCGGAGATGTTCGCGCCGCCAAGCTGGTCATCGAGGAAGGGGTCACATTTGTTGGCAAGACTGAAGTCAATCCCAACAAGGTCGCGCCCACAACGCCGCCGCCGCCTCGAACGCCCGGCTCCGAAGCGGTCAAGCAGCCTGAACCAGTTAAATTAGGCGTGGGACGCTGAGCCGCTGACGGCGCCAGTTAGCGGGGCAGGCCTCTCGCCGACCCCCTCCTTGCGGCGCGACCTCAGGCCAGCATGAAACCCGACAAGGTTCTCCTGACCTGCCCAAAATGCGGGCACCGGCAACCGGAGCCTCCAGCCGCTTACTCTACCGTTTGCAAAAAATGTTCGCAGTATTTTCGCGTCCAGGACGCGCTCCATCCTGCCGCCAAAGTCGAGGAAATCCGCAAAGACCAACGACAGGTCGCGTGTTTTAAATGCGGGGAGGAATTGTCCGTGGCGCCCGCCGCCCAAACCACCATGTGCAAGCGGTGTAGCAGCCATGTGGATCTGCGTGATTATCAGGTGGCCAATGCGGCTTCCAAGAATTTCAAAACCAAGGGGCGCTTCATCATCGAGGAGAGTGGATTTCTTTTCAACACCGAGTCGATTGTGGGCGAAGCCATTCTCAAAGGCCGTCTCCTGGGCAAACTGACGGCTGAACGTTCGCTGGCTATCCACACCAGCGCTGAAATCAAAGGCAGTTTTAAAACGGCGCAACTGATCATTCCAGCAGGTAATCGATTCCGTTGGCCCGAAACGATCCAGTTGATCGGGGCAGACATAGCCGGAGAGTTGGTAGCAAACCTGCAAGCTCAGGGCACGATTGTGCTCAAGACTTCGGCGCGATTCTTCGGCAACATGCAGGCCGGGGCCCTGGTAATGGAGGAAGGAGCAATCTTTGTCGGGGCGGCAAGAATCGGAACTGGGCCGCCCGAATCGCTCGCAGACCTGAAAAGCGAGCGATAAAGGACGCCCGTGCCAACTTCAGTGAACGGAAGAGAGCAGCGCCCTGTTTTGCATCTGATCCAATTCCCGGCTCATTCTGCTTATCTCCCTTGCGTCGGCCTCTTCGGGCATGAAAAAAAGGCTCCAGGACTGGCGGCCCGGTATCTTGAGGATGCTCTCAAAAATAAGTTTCAGCCCATCGACTGCCAGACCGCAATCCAAGGCCCGGCTCGCCCCGAGCATGACGGCCTCCCGCCATTCTGCGAGTGAAACCAAGCTGTTGATGGGAGCGGAATGATTCCCCGTTAACTGTCCGGCATATTTTTGATAATGGCCTAAAGAGAAATGAGCCATATCAACCGCAACCAGCGCGCCGGCCATTTGGTTAAAATAGCTCGCCTGGCGGTTCATCGTCTCAAAGGATCGGACATTCCGGGCAGCCTCGGCATGCAGCTCAGGCAGTCTGCCGTCCTGGACGTCAGTCGAGAGGTTACGCAGGGATTTGGTTAAGAAGCCCCGGCTCAGGCCATCGATGGCCTTGGCGTGAGATATGAAATTCAGCAGGTTAACGAACCCGCTCGAAATATAAACCGTTCGGATGGGATGGGGCGCTCCGGATTTCTGCGTCTGGAGATAGGGAATAGGGAAATTCTCAAGCAGGATCGGTGAGGGCCTCAGTCCGCTTCGTTGACTTAGTTCTAAGGTATGGTGGAGAGCGGCGGTGATGCTCGCGATGGTTTCGAACCCGGTGTCGTAGGGCGCCGCTTCGGGAGCCTCCGCACCCAGCAATGAGGCAGAAAGCAGAAGGGCGCCGAGGGCGCTGACACTGAGACAAAATCGAGCAACACTTTTCATACGCATCAAATTTGGATTTGGCCACGGATTTTCTCCGGAAAGCCATTCTGGCAACGCTGCATGCAATTCCCTTGCCGCTTCGGATTCCGGGGCGAGGAACCGTGGGAAATTGCCAGAGAGAATAGAATGGCATACCATTCTGCCATGAAATACCGACGCTTCGGCCGGACAGAACTGTCCATGCCGGTCTTTTCCTGCGGGGGCATGCGCTACCAGTTCAAATGGCAGGATGTCTCACCGCAAGACATTCCTGTCGAGAATCAGGACAACCTGGAAGCGATCATCCATCGTGCGCTGGATCTAGGGATTAACCATATTGAGAGTGCGCGCGGTTATGGTTCCTCTGAAATGCAACTGGGCCGTCTATTGCCTACCCTGCCTCGGAACAAAATAATCGTCCAAACCAAAGTTTCACCCATGGCCAGCGCCAAAGAATTTCTTAAGACTTTCGACTGCTCGATGAAATACCTGGGCTTGGATTATGTCGATCTATTCGCTCTCCATGGGATCAACCATCGGGAACTCCTGGGCTGGTCCCTGCAAAAGAATGGCTGCGTGGCGGCCGCCCGGCAATTGCAGAAAGAAGGCCGCATCCGTTTTCTGGGATTTTCGACGCACGCCACCACCGACGTGATTATGGAGGCCATTACCAGCGACGAGTTCGATTATGTGAACCTCCATTGGTATTTTGTAAATCATTTGAACTGGTCCGCCATCCAGGAAGCGCGCCGGCGCGACATGGGGGTGTTTATTATTAGCCCAAATGACAAGGGTGGAAAATTATATGACCCGCCCAAAAAGCTGGTGGATTTGTGCGCGCCATTGACGCCGATGCAATTCAATGACCTTTACTGCCTGGCGCGTCCGGAGGTGCACACCCTCAGTTGCGGGGCCGCTCTGCCCGCGGATTTCGACGAACACATTCGCGCTCTGGCTTATTACGATAAAATCCAGGAAACGATCGGCCCCATAGAAAAGCGTCTTCGCCGTGAAATGGAAAAACTCCTGGGCGCTGAATGGTGTGCCCGCTGGTTTGAAGGGATACCTCAGTACCTCGAGGTTCCTGGAGAGATCAACCTGCTCGAAATCCTTCGGCTATGGACCTATGCCAAGTCCCTGGATTTGATCGGGTGGGGGAAGATGCGCTACAATTTGCTGGGTCAGGGAGACCACTGGTTTCCTGGCGCGCACGCGGGCGAAGCGCGCAAACAAGATTTAACCCGTTGTCTCCGGCGAAGCCCCTTCGCTGCGAAAATCCCGGCCCTATTGCAGGAGGCGCATGAGTTGCTGTTTGAATCGCCGCAGAAGCGCCTCAGCCAGACTTGAGAAACGCGTTGGCAGGGGTCGAGTCGCGCGACGCCACCCGGTTCGTCATCGTCCCAAATAGAGCTGTGCCGCCTGAAGCGTACACGCCGTTGGTCACCAGCACTGTCTCAGCATCCAATGCTGCGTCCATGGCGGCTCGAATATCCTGGGCGACGGTCGCCCAGTTGTAGAAGGGGGACACGGGATTAGGGCTGTGCTGCCAAACATAGCGTGTCTGTGCCAAACCCGGCGCGCTGCTGAGCAACGCGCACAGTGGCACAACGAAAACATTCCTGAGCGAGAATGGTCGGCTCATGGCTTGGACAGGGGGATTTGTTCGTTGGAAAAGATTATAACAAATTCGACTCCCGAGAGCAGGAACAATTCTCGGCGACTTAAGAAACTAAGAAACCTCGCGCCGCCGTTGCGGAGAGCTTTTCAAAACTCCAGTGCCCCACGGGAAGAATTAATTCTTCAGCCGAAAAAACGTGGTCGCTAAAGGATTGGTGACCGAATAGGGGCTGGTCCTGATCGGGCCCGTTACATCGCTCCACGAATTGCTGCCCGCCAAAGCCTGGGCTTGTTGGAGGCTGAATCCAGCGCCATCCCAGGAAACGGTCGCGATGTTGCCGGAAAACGCCACTCGAAGCCTGGTCTCGGAGACCAAAGCGCGGACCAGGCCCATGCCCGAGCCGAACACAACGTCCGAACCACTCGGGTTGCGTTGATGGACTTCAACTGCCAGAACGTTTTCTACTCCCATCAGCAAGTTGGTCATCATGTCCCCGCTAATCCGGAAAACATCCGGAGCATTGGTCACCGCGTCACAATCGATCGGGTGCGGACAGTCGGTCGCAAAAGTGTTGTACAGGACTGGCTGTGGGGCGGGCGGCATGCGCACCCGCTGGATTTCGGTTCCATTCAGATAGAAAATGGCGCCATCATCAATGTAATTGGTAAATACCAGCGCGAAACCAGGCAGATTGGTATCGAAGGAAAAGTGAGTGCGGAAGTAATAGGTCGGAAAGGGCTCTCCTCCGCTCGCCGCCGGCAATAGGGCGCCGAGAGGAGACACCGCCGGATTGTTCTCGATATAAAGAAGGGCCCGCCCCTGGGCCAGGAAAAGCGATTCGTCGTAATTGCGCGCCTGCCACTTTATCCCGTTCTCGTTATTGGTGGTGTAGGACCAGGTGTTGGTGAGGGCGACGAGGCCGGCATAAAAGGGAACGGTCGAAACAGTCCCGTTGGAGGCAAACTGCATGGCATTGGTCCATGAGGAAATCACGCGGAAATAGTAGAACGTCAAATTCGAGAGCCCCGTCACGGTCACGGAGTGGCTTGTCACCAAATTCGTATCCACTGGGGTCGCTTTGTTAATGTTCGTGGTCGGACTGTATGCGACGCGTGACGTGGAGTTGGAAATCGTCATCCATGTGAAGGTCGCGCTGTCCTCGCCTGGAATCACGGTGAGATTATTGATGAACGGGGGCGCGGGCGGCGGAGGCCCGGTGTAGAGCAAGGCCTGCCCAAAGGTGATGTCAGGACTGTGCGCCCCAACATTATGCACTTCCACCGCCACCACATTGTCGCCCGATTGCAAATTCGTCCCGGAGATGGTGAAGACATGTGGACAGGTAGCGTTTCCGGCGCAAGGAAATCCGCTGGCCAATGTGGCATTGAGCGCCCCGGACGCGAGCAAAAACCGATCGATTTCCACGCCATTCAGATAGAACGCCGCTCCATCATCGATGTAGTTGGAAAACGTCAGGGTTACTCCAGCCAAACTGTTCGTGAAAGTGAAATGGGTTCGGAAATAATAAGTGATGAAAGGGTAAGTCGTGCTCGGATCAAGAGACATTTGTGTGTTCAAGGGAAGATTGGTGATGGCGGGATTGCCACTGGGGTTCGAACTATCGGTCCAAAGCACCCCAAGCCCATTGCTCCAACCCGAGTCCTGGTAGTCCGGCGCCTGCCAATTGGTTCCATCCAGCTTCGCAGTGCTGTATTTCCAAGCTTTCGTCAGGTCGAAAATAAGTCCGACGGCCTGGTTATTGGTAGTGACAAATGGCCCAGTACAGTCCGAGCTGTACTGGCTGGTTCCATCCGACGAGAGCACCCGATAAAAGTATCGTGTTCCTGGCTTCAGCCCGGTCAAGGTCAGCCTGTGGCTGGTGACCGGCGTCGGATCATCGACGGAGAGGGTGCCGTAGCTGCGATTCGTCCCATACTCGACCTGGCTGCTGGCGGGACCATCCGTTGTCCAGGTGATATTGGCGGTGGTCATGGCGGGAATCGCGTCTAGGTTGTGGATGAAACTTGGCAAAGGTTGTGCGTGAACGCCGAAGTGCGCGCCAATAATGCGCTCCCGGGGAGGAGAAATAGTGAGAGGATAACTGGAATGATTCAGCGGCACCGGGTCGCCCCGGCAATCGGCCATATACATAGCGGTCGAACCCCCTCCGTCCATGTTAATTGCATCCCAAGCCCCAAAACGGAGCATCCACATCGCCGTTTCTGCATCCAGCGCGCCATCACTGTAACCAAACTGCCTTCCATCGATGGTCATCATAAAAAGAAAACGCCGGTCCTGAGAAACGCCAAAAGCGGTGCGGGGCTGAAAATCATGGATGCTTCCATCGGGGTAGAGGTTGGAAAAATCGTTGTAGTAAAGCGCCCATACATTTACCCCGTTGGTCAGGACCGGGTAAAAGCCCGTCACGGCGGTAAAGATTCCACTCGTATTGGTTCCCGGAGGCAGGTTGTGGAGATCAATGATAGGGGTCTTGTTCGTGGTAAACAACAGTGAGGCATACCGTCCGGAATTATCGGATGCGGAAACTACCTGGCCAGTGCAAATCAGCAAACCATGGACTGTGGCGCCAATCCCTTCCGAACCGGGATCCGATACGCCCCCCACGTCGTAAAAATTAGCGTCCGTGGCCACGGACACGCCAAACTTTTTGACAAAATTGCTAACAGTCAATGAAAGAGTCTCTCGCCCCGGGGAAGAGTAGTTGGTGGCGCGCGGCGTTGCAAACAACTGCAAGGTCGGCTCCGCCAAATCCACTTTCAGACAGTGAACCACTTGAAGCGCATAATCTGAGAACACGACTCCGTTATTGGTGACTGTAGTGGTAGGGAAATTCGTTCCCACAGCATGTTCGACTCCCTTGAACAGGGGAGAAAAGGGAGTGACGATCATCTCGGCATGTGAAACGGTGATGGTAGCCAGGAGGATGACGATATAACTCAAACTTCTCATGTCAGGTCGATGATTTATACTCATACCACAACTTCGGCGCGTTGTTAAGCGGAAAAAACAGAAAAGCGCAAATTGCCGCCGCGAGACCTAATTTCTGCTCATTCTGGCAATGTAGGACGACATGAACGAGTTCCACGAGTCCCTGATCTCTTAAGAAAATGGGGACTCGTGGAACTCGTCCTTCCGAAAATTGTGCCGATCCCCTGGGAATGCCAGCGGGGAGCGTAGGCAGCGGACCAGTAAGTTACTTAGCCAGTACCGCTTGTATCGCCCGAACCAAACCTTCAATGGTGTGTTCCTTGGCCTCAATGGCGGGCTTCAGGCCTAGAGCCGCAATGGCCTTCGTCGTCTCAGGGCCGATGGAGGCCAGCTTGAGGTTGGGGAATCGCGCCACCAATTCCGGCAGATTAAATCGCGCGTGAAAATTCTCCACCGTTGAAGCGCTGGTGAATGTGACCCAGTCGGCGCCCAATTCGAGCATCCGGGCGGAGGCGCCGTTTCGGTCCTCGGTTTCGGGCGCTGTTTTGTAGCACGGCACATCATCCACGATGGCCCCCATGGCCTCGAGGACCGCTGGCAGCTCAGGGTTGGCGACCTGCGCGCGGAGCAGAAGGATTCTCAAGTTATCGAGGCTTTCAAATTTCGCGAAGGCGCTGGCAATTTTTGGAGCCAAATACTCCTCCGGCATTAAATCCACTTTCAGATGAACCTCCTTCAGCTTCGCCGCCGTGCCTGGTCCGACGGCCGCGATGCGAACCCCGCCGATGTCTCGCAAGTCTTCGAAGGTTTTAAAAAAAAGATCAAAGAACATGGTGACGCCGTTGGCGCTGGTAAACACGATCCAATCGTAGGCGTTTAGTCCGAGGATGGCATCGACCAGACCCTCATGCCGATCCGGGCGGACTATCTTTATGGTGGGCACTTCGAGGACCTCCGCTCCTAATTCCAGCAATTGCCGCGAGAGTTGGCTGGCTTGGTCCCGAGTGCGCGTGACCACGATTCGCCGGCCAAAAAGCGGGCGATGCTCGAACCAGTTTAATTTATCCCGCAGCTTCACCACGTCGCCAATCACGGTCACGGCCGGCGGTTTGAATTTCGTTTCCGCCACCACCTCGGCGATGGTGGCCAGAGTTCCTTGAATGGATTGTTGCTGGCCGGTGGTGCCCCATCGCACCATGCCAACGGGCGTTTCGGCCGGCATGCCATGAGAGATCAGCGATTCCGCGATCGACCGGATGCGCTGCACCCCCATGAGGATGACCTTGGTGCCGGGAATTTTAGCGATCAGATCGAGATCCAAATCGGTTTCTGGTTTGGAGGCATCTTCATGCCCAGTGAGGACCGTAAAGCTGGAGCAATAGTCCCGATGAGTGAGCGGGATGCCCGCATAGTTCGGCGCAGCCACGACCGACGAAATTCCCGGAACCACTTCGAAGGGTATTTGGGCATTGGCCAACTCCTCAGCTTCTTCGCCGCCCCGCCCGAAAATGTAAGGGTCGCCACCTTTGAGCCGGACCACGCATTTTCCTTCCCTCGCGCGGGCTATCAAGAGGGCGTTAAGTTGCTCCTGTGGGAGGGCACGATCCAGGGGACGCTTTCCGCCAAAGACCATCTCTGCGGATTGTGGAGCCAGGCGCAGCAACTCCAGGTTGACCAGCCCATCATAAACGACTACTTCCGCGCGCGCGAGTAACTCAGCGCCGCGAAGAGTCAGCAGCCCCGCATCTCCTGGACCCGCCCCGACCAAATAAACTGTGCCCTTTGGTTTCATCCTTTTTCAATAATGAAGGAATGGGCCTGGCGGTCTCGACGCTCTTATCAATCCAGCAAAACGAAATTGCCGTCCGCAGTCACCACGCCTGCCTGACGATGGGAGTTGCGACTGGGGCGGGATGTTAGCTTGCCTTGCGGTTTGTCTGCGGCATCGTGGAGTTGCCAAAAGAGATTGGAACCGTCTTTCCAGCTTACCAGCACGGAGCCGTCTGGCGCGGCGAGGGCGAGCGGCCATTTGCCTCTGGAGGCTGCCCTGATTTCCGTCGGCGGCAAAAGATCCCGAGTGGAGTCCACCCGAGAGTAAAAGACCTGGCCTTTGGTTTCCCATGCCATCACAAGGCCATTTTTCGCGCCGCTTAGGAACGTGCCTGTCATGGGGCAGGCGTTGACGGGCCATGGCGTGGAACTGATTCTCTGCCTGGCGAAAGTGGTCTGGTTGTCTGAGCGGGTGAGCAGGTGCATATCGCGAAGGTTGTTGGCCTTCTCCCGATAGGCGATGCAGAGGGTCGCATCCTTCGTGAGGAAGGCGCGTGACGCGCAGCATTCGCACGGGTCAGCAGCCTGAATGGGTTCCGCTTCTCCAAAGGTATCGCCATTATCGCGCGACCGATTCACGAACACTTTGCCGGCCATCCAAACTACGGCCACATTCCCTTTCCCATCCGCGGCCAGCGAGTAATTGTCACTCGGTTTATGATTGAGGTTTTGGCTTGCGGCGAAAGCAGGCTGCGCGGGATCGAGCTTCGAATAGAACACGCCCCACTGATCCGGCGGAAGTTTGCGCTGGTAAGCGTTGGCGTACCAGATGACATGCACACGGCCGGCTGCGCCGATGGCGAGGTCGGGGCCACGATACATGTTCGGAGGGTGAACACTGCCGGGCTCGGAATTGATCCTAAGCGGCGCGCTGAAAGTTTGGCCACTGTCGCCCGACTTGGTGTAGTAGGCATCCTGGCCCGAAACATAGGCCACATGCACCGTGCCGAGTTGATCAATTTCGGCGTCCGGCACCTGGCCGCCGCCGGGGGTGCTCACGGCCCGGACGCGTTCGGCCGAGGATGCCGAAAGAACGCGCAGTGAAAGCAAACTGATAAGGACGAGGCGGAAAAATCCATTCCGACGAATGTTCGTGCTCATTAGAAAGAATGTGTCCTGGAAGGATGCGCGAGGCGAGGTTAATTTTGGCGGCACAGAATCAAATCGAAGTAAACAAAGCGGATGAAAAATAGGATGGAGTGCCATGAGGCAGCTCAACCCTCAAATCTGTGCCTTTCTCAATCGTAACGCATTCATGATTACGGAAACCGAACTTAGACTCATGGCTGCACCCGCGATCATGGGGCTGAGCAGGACGCCGAAGAACGGATAGAGCAACCCCGCCGCGACAGGAATGCCGAGCGCGTTATAGATAAACGCGAAGAAAAGGTTTTGCCGGATGTTGCGCATCGTCACCCGGCTCAGCTTGATGGCCTTGGTGATGCCGCGGAGATCCCCTTTGACCAGTATTATTCCCGCGCTCTGCATCGCCACGTCTGTGCCAGTGCCCATGGCAATGCCCACGTCCGCGGCCGCCAACGCAGGCGCGTCGTTGATCCCATCGCCTGCCATGGCCACGACTTTTCCTTCCTGCCGGAGTTTGTGGACGCGCGCGCTCTTGGTTTGCGGCTCGACCTCGGCTTCCACCGCGTCGATGCCGAGCGTCTTCGCCACGGCTTCGGCGGTGCGCCGATTGTCGCCGGTGACCATGACGATTTGAAGCCCTAGCGCGTGCATCTCACGAATCGCATCCGGGGTGGTGGACTTCACAGGGTCAATAACCGCGAGCAAACCCGCGGCTTTCTTGTCCAGTGCCACGAAGACGACAGTTTGTCCGGCTTGCTGGAGCTCTGCCTTCCTCGCCAATGGGTCAAGGTCCGTCACCCCTTCGGCCCGAAGGAAACCGGGTTGGCCGACGAGGACACTCTTGTTTGCCACACGACCGAAGACGCCGCCGCCCGTGACGGAACGGAAATCGGCGACCGGTGTAAGGGTGAGGTTCTCTGCTTTCGCGCCGTTCACGATGGCGGCAGCCAGCGGGTGTTCGCTGCTCTGCTCCAACGAAGCTGCCAGAGCAAGAAGTTCGTGCTGGTCGAAGCCTGGGACCGTCACTGCCTCCATCAGGCGTGGTTTCCCTTCGGTAAGAGTGCCCGTTTTGTCCACGACGAGCGTGGTGATTTTTTCCAATCGTTCGAGGGCCTCCGCGTTTTTCACGAGCACACCTTCCTGCGCGCCGCGCCCAACCCCGACCATGATGGACATGGGCGTCGCCAGACCCAGCGCGCACGGACAAGCGATGATAAGCACGGCCACCGCGTTTACGATGGCATAAGCAAGGCGGGGCTCTGGTCCGAGCCACATCCAAAGCGCGAAGGTCAGCACCGCCCCGGCCAGGACCGTTGGAACGAAGACGGCGGCAACCTTGTCCGCCAGGCCTTGAATCGGCGCGCGACTGCGTTGCGCTTCCGCGACGAGATTCACGATCTGAGCGAGCAGCGTGTCGCGACCGACTCGCTCCGCGCGCATGACGAATCCGCCCGGGCCGTTCACCGTGCCGCCCGTCACTTTGTCACCGACGCTCTTTTCCACCGGCAACGGTTCGCCAGTAAGCATGGATTCCTCGACACTGGAGTGCCCTTCGGTGATAGCGCCATCCACCGGAACTTTGTCGCCGGGACGAACACGAAGCAAATCACCAACGTGAACGTGTTCAAGAGGAATCTCCTCATCGCCAATGCTCCCAACGCGCCGCGCTACCGGTGGCGCGAGGTTGAGCAAGGCTTTGATGGCGCTGCCCGTGCGGCTGCGGGCGCGGAGTTCGAGCACCTGGCCCATGATGATGAGCACCACAATCACAGCCGCCGCTTCAAAGTAAATGTCCACGGAGCCGTGGGGTCGCATGGCGGGCGGAAAAATGCCGGGCGCAAGCATTGCGACTGCGCTGTAAACGAAGGCCGTGCCGACGCCGATGCCAATCAGCGTGAACATGTTCAAATTCCACGTCACCAGCGAACGCCAGCCGCGTCGCAAAAGCGGCCAACCAGCCCATACCACGACAGGCGTGGAGAGAATGAATTGAATCCAGCGCGACGCATCGCTCATCACCCAGCTTTCGTGGCCCAGCGCTGGAATCAGGTGTGCCATCGCGAGCAGGAAGACGGGCAGCGCGAGCGCGCCGCCGATCCAAAAGCGTCGCGTCATGTCGCGAAGTTCCGTGTTCTCCTCCTCGCCCGTGGCAGCCGCCGGCGTTTTCAGTTCCAGAGTCATGCCGCACTTCGGGCAATTGCCAGGATGATCCTGCTGAACTTCGGGATGCATCGGGCAGGTATAAATCGGTTTGCCCCCCGCAGGCGCGACCCAGGCCGGATTGCGCTCCAACGCCATGCCGCATTTTGGGCACTCGCCCGGTTTATCCGACTCCACGCCGGCGCACATCGGGCAGAAATATTTCGCCGCCGAGGACGGCCTTACGGAGGCATGGTCGTGTGCCGCGTGGGTTTCCTTGCCGCCGCAACATGAATCGCCGCCGCCCCTGGCGGGTTGAGCCTGTGCCAGAAACGTTTGCCGGCAGTGTTCGCTGCAAAAGTAGAAGGTCCGACCGTCGCGCTCGGCTGTAAGAGCCGTCGCTTTGTCCACCGTCATTCCACAGATGGGATCTTTAGCCATGCCTCAATTCCTTCGATAAACCTTGTTCACTTTCGCCAGCGCTTCATAACCGGAGATGATGCCATCGCGATTCACCGTGATATGCAAGCCTTCTTCTACTCATTCCCCACCTTCTGCCTGTGTTCCTCCTGCTTGAGGCTTGCGTTACTCCGGTTACAAACGGTGTTGAGCAGGCTGATGTAACTGGCTGGCTTGCTTTGCAGCATTGTCCGCAGGGCCTCGACGCCGTATTCGCCGATGGCGTTGAAGATTTGGATGGCGGCGAGTTGGAGGGAGGCTCGATGGATCACACTGGGATCGATGTCTCCAAGGGCTTTGAGGAGGTCGGCGGCGAATTCCGCCTGAGTTTTGGCCTCGTCGATGGTGGCACCTTTCTTGAGATAATCCTCGTAGCCGCTTTGGACCCATTTGGTGAGGCTCCCGGCATTGAGACCCTGGGCTGTTTCGCCCAATTCCTC
>JBBRPK010000017.1:0-64357 GCA_038228235.1 Verrucomicrobiota bacterium | reverse complement strand
CGGCGGTGCCATCAGCCAAAACTCTGCAACCATAATTAAGCCTTTCTGGTCCCCGGTTGTACGGTTCCGTCACGCCATCCCCGAGACGATTTTAGTACTCGGCTTCGACACTCACCGGATTCTCCACCGGAGTTCCGTTTTATTCACTTGCATAAACCGCGCCAGAAATACGGGCAACACGGAGTGGCGCGAGTGTTCAGCCAAGTGTGGGATGTTACGCTGGTACGCGGGCTTTCTGTTGGTTCGGAGGAAATAAGAGAGTGGGCCGACTTTTCCTCGTCTCGGCTACAGTTCGGAAAGTGGACAGTGACTGGAAGGTATTGTTACAGATAGGTGACGAAACGATGGCTGCGAAAAAGCAAGTATTGCGCAACCAGGGCTGACCGGCCGCATTCCCGTTGCGGGCCTCTTCTGCGGGCGGGTGATCTCGGAGAGGGGGATGGATTTGGGCCAGAGGAACGGGGTTTAACCGAAAAATACGCTGAATACGCGAAAAGGAGTGGCGGGGGCGGGGATTAAGAGAACGAAGGAAACAAAGGAGGACAGTTTCCACGCCTCCTCCGACATACTTCCGACCGCGCGTTGGCAACCACGAATGAACACCAATCAACACGAATTCAAAGGAAGAATAGAGGACTGCTCCGGTACGGTGAACACCCGGCTTTTGGTGAATACTCCGTTACCGGCGTGCCTCAATCTGCCGGGTTGAGATACTTCTTACGCGTATTTCGGGTATTTCGCGGTTGATTCGTCGATCGGCATTGCATGGTTGCTGCTGGCTATGGAATGAACCGAGAAAACCTTCGCGGATCTTCGGATTTATTTCGCAGCCCAAACCATCTGGGGAAGGAGGAGCGGAGGAGCAGGGATGGATTGACCAGGAAATCACAACGGATTATTCTCAAGAGGGTTACATTATGACAAATACTGACAACGGACACGATCGCTCCATCCCGCAGAAAATTGCCCATCGGATGATGCTGGAAATCTGAGGGACCCCGAAGCATGTCGGTTAACGCCCAAACCCCCATTAGTCCGCACCAGCTTCCCGGCCACCTGATCCGCGTGCTGCGCCGCCACGCGGACGAACGCCCGCGGCAACCGGCCTGCGTCCACCTGCTCAATGGTCAAGCCGATCATCCCAGCCTGACCTACGCCCAGATCGATCGGCGAGCCCGAGCCATCGCCGCTCGCTTGCAGGACATGGACTGTTCCGGCCAGTGTGTGCTGCTGGTCTATCCGCCCGGCCTGGACTTCATTACGGCTTTCTTCGGCTGCCTGTACGCGGGTTGCGTGGCGGTGCCGACCTATCCGCCTCACCGCCACCGCATGCTCGAGGGCTTCCGGGCTGTCGCTGTCGATGCCGGGGCGCGGATCGCCCTGAGCAACGCTTCGGGCGCGGCTCAGTTCCAGGCGATGATGGAAGCGCAAAAAAACGGTCAAGCTGCCGCTTTCTCCCAGCTCTCGTGGCTCGCCACCGATGAAATTCCCGATGCCTTGGCCGAGCGCTGGCAAGAACCGGCCATCGCCCCTGACACGCTGGCCATGCTCCAGTATACCTCTGGCTCGACCAGCCGGCCCAAGGGCGTCGTGCTCAGCCACGCGAACCTCATGGCCAACATCCGCGCCATCCATCAGGCTTTCCGGGTCCAGGAGGATGACAGCAGCGTGTTCTGGCTGCCCATGTACCATGACATGGGGTTGGTGGGCGGCGTCCTGGTCCCAGTGTTCAGCGGTGCGACAACCATTTCCATATCGCCAGCCACGTTCCTCCAGAGCCCCTTCACCTGGCTGGCCGCCATTAGCAAGTACCGGGCGACGATCTCCGGTGGGCCCAACTTTGCCTACGATCTTTGTATTCGCAAGATCACTGACGAGCAGCGTGCCAGCCTCGACCTTTCCTCCTGGGCTCTGGCCTTCGTTGGCGCCGAACCCGTTGAACCCGGAACGCTCGAACGTTTTGCCGCCGCCTTCGCCCCCTGTGGCTTCAAACCGGGGGCGTTTTATCCCTGTTACGGTTTGGCGGAGGCGACGCTCATGGTCAGTGGCCCGGGGCGCAACAGCGGCGCGACGGTCGAGCCCGTGCCCAACGATGGGCCGCAGGCTCGTCGCGTTGTAGGCTGTGGATTACCCATCGGCGGTCTGCGCGTGGTGATCGTCGAACCGCAAGACCAGGTGGAGGTCGCCCCTGGGCGCGAGGGCGAAATCTGGGTTGCCGGCGCGTCGGTCGGTCAGGGGTACTGGCAGAGACCCGGCCAGACCCGCCGTTGCTTCGACGCCCACCTGAGCGACACGGGCGAAGGCCCGTTCCTGCGCACCGGCGACCTGGGCTTCATGCGCGAGGGCCAACTTTACGTCACGGGCCGGCTGGACGACCTGATCATCGTCCGCGGATTAAACCGCTATCCTAATGATATCGAGGCCACCGCCCGCCAGAGTCATCCAATGCTGGGAAGGGGCATTGGGGCCGCTTTTGCTGTAGGCGACCAGGGCTCGCAACGCGTTGTTCTGGTGCAAGAGGCTGCTCGTAATGGTGAGAAGGATTTAACGGCGGTCGTGGATGCGATCCACCGAGCGGTGCTGGATGATCAGGGGCTGGCCTTGGATGCGATCGTGCTGGTGCGCTCCGGAACCATACCCAGAACCTCCAGCGGCAAGGTACAGCGTAATGCCTGTCGCATGGCGTTCCTGGCCGACGACCTCAAAGCCTTTGCCAAACGCCACGAGCGAACGGTCAATCATGCCGGCCTCAGCCCTGGCACTCCCAGCGTGCCAGGCATGGATCGTTCAATTCCGGATTCCGCCCCTCAATCGCCACAATCAAGGGTTTTTGCGGCCGTCTGCCTGCAGGCCTGCGCCTTGACGGGCGCGACTCTGCGGGACCTGACCCCCGACACGCCCCTCGCCGCCCTCGGCCTGGATTCGCTGCAGCGGGTGGAATTCATGGCCGCGCTGGACAAGACCTTCGCCCGCCATTTGCCCGAGGCGGTTTTCTACCAGGCTCCGACGTTGGGGGAACTGGCCCGGGTGGTTCAGGCGTATCTGAGCGATAATCGCAAGCCCGAAGTTCCCGTTGGCCAGATCCCGCCCGAACACTACGATTTGACTCGCTTCCCCGAGTACGGCGAGTTGAAGCGTCAGGAACGCCTGCTACTGACGGCCGGCGACAACCCGTATTTCCGCGTTGATCAAGGCGCTGCCGGGAGCGCACCTTGCATCAAGGGACGCCCGCCCATTAACTTCAGCGTTTATGACTACATCGGCCTGGCCCACGATCCGGAGGTCGCCAATGCCGCCAAGGCCGCGGTGGACCGCTATGGCACCAGCGCCGGCGCGAGTCGCCTGATCTCCGGCGAGAAGCAAGTCCATCGTGATCTGGAGCAAGCCCTGGCCACCTTCCTGGCCACTCCGGCCGCGATCGTCTTCGTCTCCGGCCATGCCACCAACGTCACGACGATCGGCCACCTGTTCGGACCGGAGGATCTGATCCTCCACGACATTTTGGCCCATAACTCGATCGTCCAGGGCGCCATACTGGCCGGCGCTACGCGTCGCGCCTTTGCCCATAACGACTGGCAGGCCCTAGACACCCAGTTGTCCGAAGTGCGCCATCGCTATCGCCGCGTGCTAATCGCCATCGAAGGCGTGTACAGCATGGATGGCAATTTCCCCGAACTGCCACGCTTCCTCGAACTCAGGAAGAAGCACAAGACGCTGCTGCTGGTCGATGAAGCGCACTCGCTGGGCACTATGGGGACGACCGGCCGGGGCCTCGGCGAGCACTGGGGCGTGGCCCGCTCCGAAGTTGACCTATGGATGGGCACGCTGTCCAAGTCGCTAGCCAGTTGCGGCGGATACATCGCCGGCTCGACCGAGCTTGTCGAATACCTCAAGTACACCGCCCCTGGGTTCGTTTACAGCGTGGGCCTCTCCCCGCCCAACGCCGCTGCGGCCCTGGCTGCCCTGACGGTCCTCCAGCGCGAGCCGCGGCGGGTGGCCCGGCTGCGCGAGTTGGCGGCGCTGTTTCTGAAGCTGGCCCGCCAACGCGGCCTCAACACCGGCTCGGCCGCCGGCACGCCCGTGATTCCCGTGATCGTCGGCAGCTCGGTCAAGAGCCTGCGCCTGGCGAACGCCTTGTTCGAGCGCGGAATTAACGTCCAACCTATTTTGCCCCCTGCTGTGCCCGACCACTCTGCCCGCCTCCGCTTCTTCATCACCACCCATCACAGCCAGGAACAGATCCGCGCCACGGTGGACGCCACGGCGGACGAACTGGCCAAACTGCAGCAAAATAGAAATGAGCCGCCGCCCCATGTCGAACCGCCCTGAACACGCAGTTTTGGTCGAGACGCTGACGAAACGTCATGGAAATCGCAAGCCCAACCTCGAAGTGGTCTTCCTTAAGCTCATCGGCGAGGCGCTCCGCGAAGGCCTTGCCAGGGGAAGACCGGCACGTCATGAATAACCTTACTTGCAGGTGCGTAGCGCAGTTAGACGGAGTGCCGGCGGTAGAACTGGGACGGCTTTTTCCGGAGCCTTCTAACACTGCTCCCCTGCTTTCTCTCTTGCAGGAATCGGGGATTGACGGTTTTAAACTGCGGAGCCTCGTGGTGTTGAAAGATGATGTTCCCATTCTCTTCCTGCCGTTGTTTGAAACCCGTTTTGATTTGTCCACTTTTGTGGAGGGATGGATCAAGAAATCCCTGAAAGTGGCAGGCCGCCTCATGCCGTCGGTTTTTCAACCCCGCATTTTGGGGGTGGGGTTGCTGGTCGGGGAATGGAGCGAGATTGGGATTGATCCTCAAATCGACGCGGGCACCCTTGAAGCGGCTTTCAAAATGGCCTTTGACGCTTTGCAGGCGCTCGCGGCCGAACTTAAATGCGACATCACGGCACTTTACAACTTTAGTGATTACGGGAAACTTCCCGTGGAGGTGGTCAATAAATTCAACCGGGTGAAATGTCAATCTTGCGCCCGAATGCCGATCAATTTTAACAGCCTGGAGGAATTCCTGGCCCGGCTTTCAAAGGCGGCGAGAAAAGGCCTGCGCCGCAAAATGAGGGTTGCGCCCGAAGTCCGCGTGATTCGAAGCCGCAACATTTCCCCCTTTTTGGACCGGATCTACCATCTTTATCTTGAAACCGTAGAGCGCAGTCCCATGGCGTTTGGCGCGCATAACCGTTTGTTTTTTGAAAAAATCTGTGAGAGAGTCCCGGGGGCCGAATACACGCTCTATTTTGTGGGGGAAGAACTCGCAGCTTTCAACCTTCTCGTCGTCAAACCAGAGGCGATGGTGGATAAGAATTTCTGCATGGATTACGAACTTGGCCGCAAATACAACCTTTATGTGCTGTCCTGGCTCGAAAATCTCCGCACTTGCGTGGACCGAGGAATTCCTCTGTATCACGCGGGCGAGGGCGCGGAAAAAACGAAGGCCCATCTAGGGGCGACGTTAAGCCCCATGTATGTTCTATTCAAACATCGACAGCCCGTGATTAACCGCCTTCTGGTCGCGTCGCCGGCGGTGAGCGAGAAGGTTCTCAGCCACCTCGGGTTCTGGCCCGCCGCCTTGCCCCGACGCGCGGATGGACCGCTCAAGGGCCGACGGGAAGACAGCCTTCTTCCCCGCCTGGATCCCATCGCCCAGGCGAATGAACTCAGGCAGGGCGCGCGTCCGATGATGACTTGAGATAACGACCTTCAGGGCCGCTGCCCCAGGGAGACGAAATGTCGCCTCATGATAAACGAAGCTGAACACGCAATCGAAGTCGAGCATCTGACGAAACGCTACGGCGAGTTGCGGGCGGTGAACGGCATCTCATTCACGGTCAGGAAAGGGGAAGTATTCGCATTCCTGGGCCCGAACGGCGCTGGCAAGACCACGACCGTCGAGATCATCGAGACCATCCGTACGCCCACGTCGGGGAAGGTGCGCCTTCTCGGGATGGACGTTACGAAAGAGAAGCGCGACATCGTCCCCCGCATCGGCGTGCTTCCGCAGGGGTTCAGTTCGTTCGACAGGATAACGGTCCGGGAGACCCTCCAGTACTACTCGAGGCTCTTTTGCCGCAGTAACCCTGACATCGACGGGCTGATCGACCTCGTGAACCTGAAGGACAAGGCGGGGGAGCAATACAAGAACCTCTCTGGGGGCTTGAGGCAGCGCCTCGGAATCGCGCTCGTACTCGTGAACGACCCCGAGGTGGTGTTCCTCGACGAACCGACGACAGGGCTCGACCCCGTCGCAAGGCGCGAGGTATGGGATGTCCTGCTGGGCCTGAAGAAAAAGGGGAAGACGGTATTTCTCACCACACACTACATGGAGGAAGCGGAGCTGCTGGCCGACGCAGTCGCAATCATTTCCAAGGGGAGAATCATCGCGACAGGATCTCCCCGGCAGCTCATCGAAAGCAACGCGAAATACTTGCTCCTCACCCTGCAATCCATCGATGAAACCGTCTTTGAAATTGTCCAGAACATGGGCTTCGAGCCGGTCCATGACAACCACCAAAACATCAAAGTCAAGGTGGCGCGCACGGACGAGGTCCTGAAAATACTGAATGCGATCAAGGATGCCGGAGCGTCGTTCCTCAACCTGGACGTACGCAAGCCCAACCTCGAAGAGGTCTTCCTTCAACTCACCGGCGAAGCGCTTCGAGAGGATCCTCCCAACATGGTGGCGAAATGAACCCGCGTATCATCAGCGCAAATCTGGTCGTGAAGCTCACGAGCTTCTACCGTGAGCGAACCGCAATGTTTTTCACGATTGCGTTTCCGATCATTCTGATCCTGGTGTTCGGCACGATATTCATGAGCCAGGACAACGTGAGTTATCACCTTTGCGTGCAGGACCTCGACCAGACGACTTCGTCCGCACAGTCTGTCAACACCCTCGAACTCAAAGGAGAATTCAAGATCACCAGGGTGGACCCTGCCGTGGACGCCGAGCGCTACGTCAGGGACAACAGGGTGAACCTTGTTCTCGTCATTCCTAAAGGCTATGAAAAGTCTCTCAAGCAGAGGATGATGCTTAACGATACCAACGCATCCGTCACCATTACCTATATCTACGATCCGAGCTCTTCTTCGGTGACCACGAAAATGGCGTTCCTGAACTCAGGGTTAGCCGAGATAAACCAGAGGATGTCGGGGACGCCGCCGTTCATCAGGTCGGTTGAGAGATCGATGTTGACCAAGAAATACCGGTTCATCGAGTTCTTCATCCCCGGCATTATTGCGATGTCGGTGATGACGTTGAGCCTGTTCAGCACGGTGGACTCGGACACGGAGCTGCGGCAGAAGGGCATCATCAGGAAACTTTCCACCACGCCCATCACCCGCGCCGACTGGATCCTGTCCAGCATCCTGTACCAATTTATACTCGCGGTTGCTTCGACGATTGCGATGCTGCTGGTGAGCCAACTCGTTTTTAGCGTCAGGCTGCATTTAGACCTCTGGCTACTTGTTTTCATACTGCTTGACGTGTTCACGTTTGTCGGGATCGGGATGATCCTCACCCGCTTCGTGAAGGAGGCGCAGAGCGCGGCCGCCGCGGCCAACAGCATCAGTTTCCCGATGATGTTCCTTTCAGGCAGCTTCTTCCCCATCGAGCTGATGCCGGGGTTCCTGCAGAAGTTCGCCAAAGTGCTGCCTCTCTACTACGTGAACGAGGGGCTCCGGGCATCCATGGTGTTTGTGGACAACCTGGCCGCGTTGAAAGACTCCGCGGTCATAGGGGCTTTCGCAGCCGTGGTTTTCACGGTGGGTGTCATCGCCACCAAATGGGAGGAGGGCGCGTAATGGCAAGTTGCCCCGCAAATCCCCAGAGGCCTGGATGGCGATGAATTCCGAACCCAGAAACTGCGATATGGAAATTCATAGGGCGAGAGGACCTGCTGCAAGAAAATGGGCCAAACCCTCGACGTTGGTTCTGGCTGCGGCGACGGTTGCCCTAGGGGGGTGCAGCCTGCCGCGTGACCACGGCTTCATTCCGCAGGCCCCAATTGCAGGCGAGTCAGCGCCGCGCGCCGCTTTGCCGGAGCAGGTCGAACAGGTCTTGCAAGAGATGGAAACCGCCTACGAAGAGGTCAAGGATTACCAGGCTGAGGTGGAAGTAATCCTGTTCCCAAAAGCCGGCTCCATGAAATCGGAAAGATCCTTATACACTTTCAAGAAGCCAAAGAGGATCCGTCTCGACTTTCTATCACCTCATCCAGATATGATCGTGATATATCCTGACCCGAATGGGAAAGTTATCGTGAAACCACAGGGATTATTATCAGGGATAACGTTACATCTAAAATTGGATGATCCTTTCTTGCAAACCCCATCAGGGCAGCGAATTAATCAGACAGATATAGGACTCCTGATCAAGAACATCCGGCACAGCGTGACAGATCAGCGTCGGGGACCGGTATCGCTTTCAGAGGATAAGGATACTATTCAGATTGAGGTCCTGGCTGATGACCATTTTCGGGAACGGTTAGAAACACGATACCGGTTTTTGATCAGCAAGGAACTCCGGCTTCCTGTAGAAGTGGGAGCGTCCACGTCGGATCGCGTCCAGGAGGGGAGAATCATTTTCCGCAACCTCCGGACTAACATCAACGTTCCCGATGACTTGTTCCAGTGAGCCAGGTGAGTCATTTGACGGACTGGATTGGCCGGCTCGGCCCAAGGCTGAAGGCCTATTGGCGCTTCAAACTGGTTGCCGGCGGGCTCATCGTCATCCTCTTCTTTATCTTTTACTTCTGGCTGCTCCACTTCCACATCTTCCCTGTGCGGGAAATGCCGGCCCTCGCCCTGGACCGGGTGATCGCTTTTCAGCCCGGCGCTTTGCTGCTTTATCTGTCGCTCTACGTATATATTCCCGTTGCCCCGTGGCTGCTGGACAACAAGCGGGATCTGAACGCCTGCTGCGTGGCCTTGGGCGGACTTTGCCTGGTGGGGCTGGTCATCTTCCTCCTCTGGCCAACAGCCATTCCGCGACCGGACAGCGCCGACTACCGGCCACTCATCGCCATCGACAGGCCGCGCAATGTCTGCCCGTCACTCCACGCGGCCTTTGCGATCTTTTCGGCCATGTGCATTGATCGCCTGGCCCGGCACCTCGGCAACTACCGTCTGGCTCGGGGCCTGAGCTGGCTCTGGTGTCTCGGCATCCTATACGCCACGTTGGCCACCAAGCAGCACGTCGTGGTTGACCTGCTGGCAGGGGCCGTGCTGGGCGCGGCCTGGGCCGGGCTTTATCTGCGATTCTTCCCCCTGGCGGGTAAACTCCAGGCCTGACCGACACGGGCGCACTGCTCGTCGGGGCTCAGAGCCATCCGGCCTGGCGGTACCATTGGGCCGTTTCGCGCAGACGTTCGGCTAGCGTGGCCGCAGGGGACCAACCCAACTGCGCGCGAGCCTTGACCGATGAGCACGCCCACGACCCGGCCAGCGCCTCAGTCATCTTGTCGTTGTTCACCCAACCAGGACGTTGCCGCACGCGCCCCAGGGCGTCGCCGCAAAGCCCGACCAGTCGCACGAGCAGTCCCGGCATCTGTATCACTGTGGCCCGCTTCTTTCCCAATGCCCTGGCCAGGGCCTGCCCTAGTTCGGCATACGTCGGATCGTGCTCCGCTCCCAGGAAATAGACACCCTGGCCCGGCGCTCCGTCGGGACGCAGACGCTCGCCTTTCTCGGCGGCCAGGAGCAACAGTGCCACCAGGTCGGCGGCATGGATCAACGAAACGCGTCGTTCCTGCCGGCCGGGCACAAAATGGAGCCCGGAGTGCGCGATCGGCCGGAACATTTCCAGCACGCCCCTATCCCCGGGACCGAAGACGATCGGTGGACGCACGATGGTGATCTCCATTTCTCCGGCATGCCGGGCTGCGGCCAGTTCGCCCGCCAACTTGCTGCGACCATAGGCAGAAACGGGCGCCGGGGAACCGCTTTCCACGCGAGGTTGGTCGCCAGCGCAAGGCCCCGCCGCGGCCAGCGAGGAAACCACGATCAACACCGGCCGCTCGGCGCGGTCCGCACAGGCGCCCGCGACGCATTCGACGCCGCCCGCGTTTACGCGGGTGAAATCGGCCATCCGCACCGCCTTCACCAGGCCCGCCAAGTGGAACACCACCCCGGCCTGCGATTCCGCCAACGCCCGTTCAATGCCGGCGCGATCGGTTGCATCCCCCACGATGGGTTGGGCGCCTGAGGATCGTAGTTCATCGATGCGCGACGTGGCCCGCACCAAGCACCACACCCGGTCGCCACGCTCGATCAGCCGGCGCACCAGGTGCTGTCCGATAAAGCCGCTGCCCCCAGTGACCAGCACGGATTTTGCATCCATCATTGGGCTTGAAGTAATACGCGGACGACAGATAATCAAGGAGAGTTGCTCCAACATGATTAGCCGCTGACAGTCGTATGGAAAATCCCGTCTCAAACGGAACGCCTATGGCCGGCATCGAGATCGTTGTTGTGGAGAAAGGTTCGGAACTAAAGAACTTCATCGACCTCCCTTGGAAGCTCTATGCCGGTTACCCCAGATGGGTTCCTCCCATTAAGAAAGAAGTCCGCCGGTTGCTGGATCCGCGCCGGCACCCTTTCTGGTCGTCTGCCGAGCGCCGGCTCTTTCTGGCGCGGCGCGGTTCGCAGACGGTGGGCAGGATCGCGGGCATCATTGATCGCCGCTATAATGATCTCCACGGCGAACAGATGGGCATCTGGGGATTCTTCGAATGCGCTGACGATCCGGCGGCGGCCGCGGCTCTCTTTGCCGCCGTAGAGACGTGGGCGCGCCAGAAGGGCATGACCTTCCTCAGGGGACCGCTCAACCCGTCCACCAATTACGAGGTCGGACTGCTTATCGATGGCTTCGATTACCCGCCGGCGCTGATGATGGCTTACAATCCGCCGTACTACTCCACATTGGTCGAAGCGTGCGGTTTCGCCAAGGAGAAGGACCTGGGTGCCTTTCTGATCGCTGGCGATTACCGGCTTCCCGACTGGATGGATAGTCTGGCGGGACGGATAGCCCGAAAAAAGGGCATCCACATCCGGCCCTTCCGCCCCAAGGATGAAGACGCGGAGTTTGTCCGGATCAAGGAGATCTACAATGACTCTTGGTCCGCGAACTGGGGTTTCGTCCCCCTGAGCGACGAGGAGATGCGGGACATTCAGAAGAGCGTGATGGTCTTTGCGGATCCCGACCTGGCTTTCTTCATTTATTACGAGGACGAACCTGCGGCGGTCTGCGTGATCTTCCCCGACATCAACCCCTTGCTCAAACGTCTCAACGGGCGGATCGGCCTGCTGGGTTTGCTGAAGGTCCTCCTCTATCGCCGGAAGATCACCGGGTTGCGGTGTCTGATGTTCGGGATCAAGGAGAAGTACCGGCAACTAGGAGTTCCCATGTTGGTCTTCCAGCACATCTTTGAGGTTGTGCGGCAGAAGAACAAATACCATTCTCTGGAGTTGGGCTGGACCCTGGAGGACAACGAGTCAATCAACTCATTGATCGAGGAAGCTGGCGCAAAAAAATACAAGCGATATCGGATATTCAGAAAATTTCTATAATCTAATGCAGAATTTTTCAAAATGCGTCCAGGATGCGACGGCGCAAAAAGAATGAACAAGAAAGCAACCGAACGAGCATATCGAGCGCGGCTCCTCCTGGTGATGATATTACTGACGGGGATTGCGACGGGTTGCACCCACCTGGCGCCCAGGCTCTGCGCTCCGATGCGACCGGATGGCTGGAGTGCCCAACCCATCGCGATCACCTGCCGCTTTGCTCCTGATGCGGACCTGGATCCCGCTACGCGAACGCCCGTGGGGGACGAGGGCTATTACCTTTATATCCTGAGCGAATATTCCAATTGGAACTTCAGCACTCAGAATTGGCTGCTCTGGTCAATTTGGAGGCGTCCGTGGGGGCATGGTTGGCTTATCCTGGAAAGTCCCGGAAATCGTTTCGAATTCGGCCACACCGGCGACTTCGGGCGGGCGAAACTACGGTACCATCAGGGTGTGTTGAAGAGAGTTCGGGATGGGGATCCCAATCCTATCGCGTATCTGTGGCAAACGATGTCCGATGGCGAACTCCAGATCGGCAAGCCCCATCGCCGCCCCACGTTCGTCTGGAGAATCCCGATTACCCAACGTCGGTATCAATTGATGTATGAATACGTGATGCATCGGAAGTACGACCAGTTCGGCGTGAGGAGCGAGGACTGCACCGACATGGTGGTGGAGACAGCGGCGCTGGCGGGCATCAACCTGGTCCACCGCATTCACCTGACGTTGAAGCCAGAAATGAAGGTTTTGGGTCGGACGACGCGGATTTGGACAGATCCACAATATCGCATACTGGAGTTCAGCACGACCGAGGTTCTGGAGGCGGATCTGCGCCAACTTGCCAAGATGGGGATCGGGAGTGATGTCACCGCGTGGTACCTGGCGTGGAAACACTGACGATCATGCTCATACTTAGCCGTAACGGGTGGGATCGATCCAACTGGCGAATTACTATCATGCTATCAAGTGGTGAATGTGTGGCGTTGAAGCGGAGGTCTGACCATGCTGGCTGAGGAGCAAGTTCCCATCATAGGTTTTGTCTGGAGGCCTGGGGAGATCAGCCCGCGCGTGTCCGAAATGGCGCAACGCACGGGAAGCCGGGCCATCTTCGATCTTTCCAAGGTGGAGGCGGAAGCACTGCATTCGTTTCTGCAAACGGCTGACCCGGGCGGCCAGGTCAGCGATATCAAGATTTCCGTCGCCGCTTTTATGAATCCATCCCTCGGTCGGCTCCTGAAGGAAACGGGTGCCCGGAATCTCTGGGTGGAATGCCAGCCCCAGTTCTTCCCAGCTGATCCTGCGGCCTGGCTGCGGCGACTGCGGACCTTGTCGGAAGATTACCGCTGCTTTCCCATTGTCGGGGACGTGCCTCTCCTGGCCGCCATGGTCAAGGAGGATTCGGGCATCGGGCGCGTCGTCCTCAAGGGCTGCGAGGCCGCTGGGTTCGTAAGCGGCGAGACCACCTTGGGTCTCTATGCGGCGGCCAAGGAAATGTTGCGGGCCTCGGCGAGATCTCCGGACATCCTCATCTGGGGCGGCGTCTCCACCCCCGAGGCGTCTGCGGCCTTCCTGGCCACCGGAGCCGCCGGCATCGTCTTCGAGAGCGTCCACTGGCTGACGGATCTGGTGGTGATGGACGATCGCCAACGCCAACAACTCGCCAGGCTCCGCGTGGATTCCACGGCGTTGCTGGGCCTGGACCTGCAGGTTCCGTGTCGCCTCTTCAACAAGGGGAATTCGCTGGCCTTCAAAAAAATTCAGGCATTCGAGGACTCGCTGTGCGCCGCCGAGATCACTGACGAACGCTGTTGTGCGTTCATCGACCAGGTGCAGGCCAGCGCCCTCCACCCTTTGGACAGCCATTTCACCCAGAACGAGCTCATCCCTCTGGGCGTGGAGGCGGCCTTTGCCGCATCGTTTGCCGAACGTTTTGGCACCGGAACCGAGCTGGCCGTGAAAGCCTTCATGGGGCAGATGCGGGACTTGTGCGACGCAGCCAGGGCGAAGAAGGATTGCTTCCTGGACAGCCCCTTGGCCCGGGAGATGGGCATCAAGTACCCCTTTATCCAAGGCGCCATGTCCTGGATTACCGATGTTCCGGAGTTTGCCTCCGCGATGGCTGATGCGGGCGGATTGCCCGCCATCGCGCTTGGCCAGATGGATGCCGAGACTTGTGACCGCAAGCTGGGACGTCTGGCCGAGGTCATGGGTGGACGCCCGTATGCGTTGAATATCGTCGCCCTGGCCGAGAATCCGTTCCGGGAAGCGCAACTGGCCTGGATCAAGAAACACCGCCCTCGTTTTGTCTGGATCGCCGGAGGAGATGTCTCCCCCATAAAAGGATTGCTGCAATGCGGCATTGGCGTCGTGTATATCGCCCCGGATGACGCCCTGTTGAAGCTCGCCCTGGAAGCGGGCGTCCGCTACGTGGCCTGTGAGGGTTACGAGGCCGGCGGCCATGTGGGGCAACATAGCACGCTCACCCTGGCGCAAATGGTGTTGGACCTCAAACGTCGCCAACCAGCCCTGTTCCGGGACTGTCGTGTGATCCTGGCCGGGGGCATCTACAATCGGGAAACCGCCTTCATGGCCAGCCTGCTCGGCGCCGACGCCATTCAGATGGGCACGGCCTATCTGGCCACCCGGGAGGCCGTTGAAACGGGCGCCCTCACGGCACTCTATCAACGGGTCATCGTGGAATCGCCGCCGGGGGGAACGGTCATTTCGGGCCAAAGCACCGGACTTCGCGTACGCTCCTTGAGGACCCCGAGAATCGCCGCTGTCCTGGCTCTGGAAAGGGAGTTTGCCGCGGGCCACCAGGACGAGCAGACTTTCCGAAAGAATATGGAGGAGATGACCGCGGGCAGTCTCTTCGTCGCGGTCCGAGGCGTGGACCGCCGAAGCGGGCAGCCGCTGGATAAGGAGGCGTGTCTGGAACGTGGGCAATTCATGACTGGATCCTGCGCCGGACTCATCAGCAAAGTCCAAAAACTGGAGGAGTTTCACCAAGAGTTGGCCGAAGGCCCGCTCAAGCTCTATCAGCCGTTTGCGATGTCAGCCGAAAGAACGATGGCACCTTCAGCCGCCGCGACGGCAGCCGTCGATACCCCGACCCCGGGGGTTGGCCGGAGACCGAAGCCCGTCCCCCGCCTGAGAGACGATCGCGACCGGGTAGCTATCAGCGGGATGAGCGTGCTCAATGCCCTCGGCAAGAGTCCCGAAGAGGTCTGGGCGGCAAGCCTGGCGATGAAGAGCGGGGTTACCCTGGTGCCGCCTTCCAGGTGGAATCACAACCAGTTTTATGATCCGCGACCGCGCCTCGCGGACAAGACCTACTGCCAGGTGGGCGCTTTCGTGGACTTTCAAGTTTCACGCAATGAACTGGGGATTCCTCCACAGGACTTCCGGACCATGACCGCGGCCACCAGGAATACCATGTGGCTGGCGCAAACGGCCATCCGGGCGTCCGGCATCCTGGAGTCGGGTATCCCGCGCGAGCGAATCGGAGTTCTCATCTCGCAGAACTCGGGAGAGGCAGCGGGAACCCTTACCAACATCATCATCCGTGCCTACGTCCAAGACATCCTTGCCGACATCAGGAGGGCCGTGCATCTCACGCCGGAGCAGGCGAGCGCCGTCGAACGGGAGGTGAAGTCCGCACGCATGGCCCCGGACGACACCACGCTTCTGGGCCGGCTCAACTGCACTGCCGCCGGCTTCATCTGCAACCGCTATGGCTTGATGGGGCCCAGCCATTCTGTTTCTGCGGCCTGCGCGACCTCATTGGTCGCACTTCACAGCGCCATCCAGATGATCCGAAACGGCATCATTGATGCAGCCATCGTCGGCGGGAGCGAGGATAATCTTACACACCTGCATTTTCTGGAATTCTCCGCCTTGGGCGCACTTTACGGGCTGTCTGGACAGGAGAGACCCGCTCACGAGACCTCCCGCCCCTTTGATGCCAAAAGAGACGGGATGGTCCTCGGCGAAGGCGGGGGAATGATCGTCATCGAGCGCGAGAGCCTCGCCCGCGCCAGAGGGGCCACGGTCCATGCGGTCATCACCGGCGTGGGCGCGAGCAACAACCATCTGGGCATGGTGGAGTCGTCCAGCGTCACCCAGGAACTCGCCATCCGCGCTTCTTTCCAGGGGATTCCTTATGGGCCCGAAGCCGTGGATCTGGTGGAATGCCATGCCACGAGCACCCGGCAAGGGGATGTGGAAGAGGTCCGGGCCCTGAAGGCATTCTTCAATTCCTCCAAGCGGACAGTGCTCACGTCATTCAAATCCCAGATCGGACACACCCTGGGCGCCTCTGGCATTAACAACCTCATTCGAGGAATTATGGCGATGAAGGCGGGGGTTTTCCCCCCCACGCTCAATTACACGCAGCCCGACCCCGAAATCGACTTGAACGGATCGGGTCTCCTCATCGCCCCGGAGCCGCTCGATTGGAAACGCAAGAACGGTCACCCAAGAAGGTGTCAGGTCAACGCGTTTGGGTTCGGCGGTTCCAACTACGTTGTGCAGGTGGAGCAGGCCATGGATGAAGTGGATACGGTGCTGGTTTCGCCGGACGTCGCGCGGAATAGGGTCGGGAGCCATCCTGCGGTTCAAGGCGTCGCTTTCTTTCGGACCGAGATCGAGGGCCACAATTGTCGGATGGCTGTTGTGTCACAATCCGAGGAGGAGGCGGTCAATGTCATTGAGGGGGCAGCCTTCCTTGACAAAGCCGGAACCGCCTCACCCAAGGAGTTAAGGTCCCTGGCGCGGCAGGGCATCTTCATGAGCCGCGAGGATGTGCCAGCCTTGCCGCTGGCTTTGGTGTTTCCCGGACAGGGGTCACAGTATGCCGGGATGGGGCGGGATCTCTACGAGTCCTTTCCCGTCATCAAGGAGTGGATGGATCGGGCTGCGGCTGCAGCGGACTTCGACCTCCTTCACCTGTTGTTCCACGATCGAGATGAGAACCTTCAGAAGACCCGGTGGCAGCAACCTGCCATGTTCGCCACGGAACACGCCATGGCTCGATACCTCATCACCCTTGGCGTTCAGCCTGCGGCCATGGCCGGCCACAGTTTGGGCGAGCTGACCGCGCTCTGCCTGGCGGGCGTCTTTTCCGTGGAGGACGGGTTTCGAATTGTGAATCAAAGAGCCCTCTGCATGGACAAGGCCGCCGCCATGAACGTGGATCCCGGCGTCATGGTGGCCACGGACGCCCCTTTGGAGCTGCTGCAAGAGATGATTCGCGGACGGGACGAGGTCCATATCAGCAATATCAATTCACCGAAACAGGTCGTCCTGGGCGGCAACACCGAGGCGGTCAAGAATCTTGGTAACAGACTGAAAGAGATGGGATACCGGTCCACGCTTTTGCGGGTCAGCATGGCCTTCCACTCTCCTATGATGCGGGCCATCCATGACGAGATGGAGGCGTACGTTGCCTCCATCCCATTCCATCCCTCCCAGATCCCAGTCATCTCCAACACCACCATGGCGCCGTACCCATCAGATTGCGATGAGATCCGGCGTATACTAATGGCTCACCTGGAATCTACCGTCCATTGGATGAATAACGCTCAGACCCTTTGGAATGACTACGGGGTGCGGCTCTTCGTGGAGGTGGGTCCTGGCGATACATTAAGCAATCTCATTACAGACACACTCCCTAACGCGTCATGCATCCAGACCTGCCTTCCTTCCGCAGAGGGCTCGACTTACAACACTGCTCTTGCTCAGCTCTTCGTTAAAGGGCACCTGAAGGTTCAAAGAGAGCCGAGGTTTGTTTCCCTCCCCGCCTTCCGGAAGGCTGCTGAGTCTCAGCCAGTCGTCCAACCGCTCGCGTCACGAGCGTCTGAACCCGGGCTCGCGGGCTCCGGCCCCGTGGAAAGGATCATTCAACGGGAAATCAACCGATTCGTGGTGGAGACCTTCGGCCGCTTCCTCAAGCCCAACATCCTGGAAGCCATCCGCGCCGAGGTTAACCCCACTTTCCAAGAAGGCGATTTATCATCCGTTATCAAATCCATGCTCGGGGATGCTGGACTCATCGAAGTCCAAAAGCAGGTTTCGCCCGGGAGGTCGGCCTCCCCGGCTCTCGATATTATACCTGTGATTCCGGGACCTGCCTCGCCTCCCCCAGGTGAGCCGTCTGAGCGCCAAGATCTTTTGGAGAAGCTGATTCGAATCATCATGGATGCGACAGGATTCGAGCGGGACGAGATCAAACCCGACATGGATCTCAGGAAAGATCTCTCAATCCGCTCCAGCCGCCTCCCCATCATCATGGATGCGGCGGAACGCCAATTCGGGATCACCATCGAATTGGAGGAATTCATCCATGTCCAAACCGTGAACGACATTGCCCAGAAGATCTCCGAGATGATCTCGCGGCGGGAAGGCGCGGGCCTGAAGCCGGCTGCCAAAGCTGTTGACGCCAGGCCAATGCAGGCTGAAACCGGGAAGGAGCAGGAGCTCACGGAGAGGGTTATTCAGATCATCATGGATGCGACAGGATTCGAGCGGGACGAGATCAAGGCGGACATGGACCTCAGGAAAGATCTCTCTATTCGTTCCAGCCGCCTCCCCATCATCCTGGATGCGGCGGAACGCCAATTCGGGATCACCATCGAATTGGAGGAGTTTATCAATGTCCGTACCGTGAAGGACATTGCGCAGAAGATCTCCGAGATGATCTCGCGGCGGGAAGGCGCGGGCCCACAGCCAGCCGCCAAGGCTGTTGACAGCAGGCCAGCGCAAGACGAAATCCGGAAGCACTCGGAAGATGAGGCGAGTTTAAAGCGGCTCGTATTCAGCCTTGTCCCCATGGAATTGCCTGCCTCCGTTCCTCTGGAATTGTGCCGGGGCGCGTCCGTCCTCTTTCTCTCACCTCGGGGGGACGACGACATCGCCAGAAATGCAGCGGGCATCCTCCGGCGGGATTATGGGGTTGACACGATTCACCAGCAGCCCTTGATGCAGGGGAAGGGGGGGCCGGGCGAAGAGAGCCGCGACATTCTGACGGATGAAGGAGGAGTATCAGAGAGAATATCGGGACTGGCGTCCCTCGCCGGCATGGTTATCACCCTGCCTGGAAATGGGCCAGGAAGGTTACGAGGCATGACGGATGTGTCGCGGCTTCTCCGGGAAGTCGTTTTACCCCTCAAGGAATTTCTCAAATCGCCGGCCAGGAAATTTGTGATGTTGATCCACTCCAGGGAAGATCCCGAAACTCTCGACCGGTTGCTGGCGGAAGGGATTCTTGGAATGTTTCTGAGCGCGGCGCAGGAGCATTCATCGGTCCGGTTTCGCACATTGGAAATCGGCCGGGATACTGACCTGCGCGCTGCCTTGCGCGGGGCTCTGGACGGAGGATACGCCCCGGTGGAAATGATCCATCGTGATGGAAGCTTCTTCACCTCGGAGGGGCACGCAGCCCCGTCGGTGTTCGGGGATGTTTCAACTTTGAAACTGAACCCTGGCGACGTGGTCGTGATGTCTGGGGGCGCCACTGGAATCAGCGCCCACGTCGCTCGCAGCCTGGCACCCTTTCTGCCCCGCTTGGTCTTCCTGGGGAGGACCTCTCTGGACCAGGGCATCGATTCTGCTAAGCCGCGCCCCGCGCCCATGTCTTCTGAGGCGACCGATTCCGACCCCAGAGCATCAGAGATCGCTCGGACCCTGGCCAATCTGCACTCCGCGGGGATTGAGGCCACATACCATACCTGCGATGTAATGGACCCCCAGGCGGTCCGTGTTGTCCTGGGGAAGGTGGCCCGCCGTTATGGCCGGATCGACGGAATCATTCATGGCGCCGGGGTCCTCAGGGACAGTTTCCTCAGCCAGATGACCCCGGATGATCTCTCCGTGGTCGCAAACGTCAAATTCCTCGGCGCCTGGAATCTGTTCTCGGCTGCGCAGGGAGCAGGCTTGAGGTTTTTCGTGGGCCTCTCCTCAGCGGCCGCGATCCAGGGGAATCCCGGCCAGGCCAACTACGCTGCAGCGAACCGGATGATGTCCGCTTTGCTTAGATACCTACACCGTAAAAACTGCGCCATTCGCTTCAAGGCGTTGATGCTTCCCCCCGTCGAAGGGGCGGGCATGGCCGATGATCCGGAAGTCCGGGAGCTGCTTGGACGCAAGGGGGTGGCTTACATCCATGCCAATGAGCTTGCAGGGCTTTTCTGCCGAGAGCTCTTTACAGCCCCGGCCGAGGATGATTGGGTGATGTTCATGAGGAGACTGCCCTCCGTCCGGACGGCACTGCTGAACGATGGCGTCGATGGTTCGCCCAAAGGAGAACTCGTGGGGAGCACGGTGATCTTTAGCCAGGAGGACTTCCCCATGATCGAAGGGATCTCTCGCCTTGATATCCGCCAGGAACAACTGGAGGCTTTTCGATCTTTCTCAAAGGCGAAGGATCTTTGGATCGCGGACCACCGCCCACTCAAGTCCCTTGCCCATCCTCTGCTCTCCGCCTCCATGATGATCGAGACTTTCATGGAATCCAGCCGGATCCTTTATCCCCACCTCCAGGTGCAGGGTGTGCGTCAGGTGCGTTTCATGGACATGATCCCCTGCCCCCCTGAGGTTCCGCGGTTTTCGCGAATCTCCTGCCGCCGGGCCGATGCTGACGCGCGGGAGGTGGTTTGCGATGTTTCTCTCTCGTTACAAGAGACCTCCCCCACGGGCCGGCTGGCCGACCGGTTCATCCCGCACTGCACTGGCCAGGTGCTCCTCGGTGGCCGGCGTCAGGAACTTCCCGAGGTGTTTCAGGATTTTCCTGTCCGTCGGGACGAACTGAGGACTCCGCCGGTGAATCATGAACAGGTGCTCAAATGGTACGAAGACCGGACCGGACTCGGCGGCAGGTATCGTGTACTGGAGGCCATTGACGGCACCGGTTCGGGGCTGATACGGGGCCGAACTATTTACCGGGAGAGCGGTGATTTCGCGCATCTGCCCGGCGCCCGCTACCAATACTCTCTCTACCTGTTCGAGGCCTTAATGCAGTTGGCCGCCTTCCACATGCTGGCCGTGGACCCACAGGATCGCCGTTCGATGGTGCCCACCGAGGTCGGCGAGATGCGATTTCTGCGCCAATGCCGCCCAGGCGAACCGGTAACCCTGGAAGCCCGCCTGCGGGTCCAGGACCAGGAAGCTGTCGCCTGGGACGCCCGGGGACTCGACGACCAAGGCCATACTATCATGCAGGTTCGCACGTTGCGCCTGCACTGGGTTTCTCCGTGACGCAGTTCGAACCGCAGGGGGCAGCCATGGCACAGCGCCGCCAGGAAGTAATCGTTCAGGCCCTGCGTCTCGTTCCTTGCGGGGGCGTCGTCTTCTATGCCTCCTTGCCAGAGAACTCCACACCCTCCACCGGATACGCGACCAGCCGGGGAGAAAACCGCCGTCGTCTCGTCACCATCCTCTGGGAGCACTTCCAGGCGAAAGAAAATCCTCTTTGGAAACGCCCCCACTTCTCCAACAAAGTTGCACTCCCGATCCAGATAGTCCACGATACGCTGGGCCGGCCCCATCTCCGATTGGGAGAACACCGGGGCGCGGCCATCTCCTTGAGTTGGCAGCAGCATCAATTGGACGGATGAATTGTTTTGAAGCCGTGGCGCCGCATCGGGGACATGGCGCGCCACCTTCGCCCTCGCGCGCGGCCTCGCCGCCAATTCCTTCCCTCGCTCTCGCCCCGCGCAGCCGGCCCATCCAACAATTTCGCCTGCCAGCAAAAAAACCATTGCATAAACCTCTTGTCAGGCTTATCATGTCAGACATGAAAACGCTAACGATGCGCGATTTGAACCGGAAGACCGCAAGCGTTCTTGATGCGGTCGAGCGCGGTGAGACATTTGAACTGCGCCGCAACGGCAGAGCCGTTGGCTATATTACACAAACGCCGCCAAAGCCGCAGCGCAGACCAGATTGGAAAGCCCACTTCGACTGGCTGAGAAAGCAGACCACGAAAACCGATGCCGGATTCCTTGCTGAGTTTGATGAAGACCGTCGCCGACAACGCGCTCGCGAACAAGCCCTGGGGAACCTGAAATGAGGTTCGTTGCTGACTCCAGTTTGCTGCTCCGTCTTTACCTGCACGACTGCAACACCGAAGCCGCCGAGCGTTTCCTGGCAGCAGACGCCAAAGTCGTGAGCCTCTCGGCCCTGGCACGCGTGGAGGTGCTCAATGTCCTGCTGCGCCAGCAAGGCCGAGCCGACCAGTTTCTTACCGACTTGGAAGAGGGCCTGCGCATCCGCATGGAACCGGTTGATTGGCCCAAAGCCTTTCAGCAGGCCGAGAGCCTGGCCCGCCGTTTCTCCCCCACGCTCCGCCCAGGCGGGCACGACCTTGTTCTGGTGGCGGCAGCCGTCACAATGGGCGGGACCAGCTTCCTCTCCTTTGATAGCCATTCGCGCCAACGTCCGCTCGCCGCTGCGGCGGGTTTGCGGGTGTGGCCGCCCCTGGACAAAAACGAGAAGGGGTTGGTAAAACACGCATCACAGCACTGAACCGCTCCAGTTCCCGATCCTGCAACAGGTGATCCCTGCCGCGCTTCTCCGCAGCCAACCGCCTTTCCTTTATCAACTGCCGCACATATTCCGCAGTGAATCTGTGACTGACGAGCAACGCAGCCACAGGCCAAATTCGGCGCAACCCGCAGGGCGACAGGTCTTTTTCGCCCAGACTTCGTTGCTCGCTCCTTACAGATCCACTTCGGGATATGCTCGTCGCTCGCCTGCCTGCCGGCAGGCAGGCGCCTCGTCTGGCCGAAAAATCCCTTGCCGCGAACGTCATCGTATTTACGCCTCAGACCACTAAGAGCGTGTTTTAAAAATCGCCCGGTCAGGGGACCGGGCCTACAAAGGAGCCGATTTCCCGCCGTTTCGTGTAGGCCGCGTGCCCTCACGCGGCGCGCTCGTGGGTTTTTAAAACAGGCACTAAAGATGTCGGCCCATCGGTTACGCTCCCTTTCGCCCGTGGTTGAACGCCTGCAAATTCGCAGCGTGCAGTTTTTCAGGGAACGCCGCGCGGATCGCATCGAGCCAGACCGTCTCCGGGATGTCGAGCTGCCGGCTCAACACGCCCAACAACGCAACGTTGAAACTCTTCCTGTTAGTCAACTTCGTGATGTCAATCGCCTCGGGCGCGATCAACACGCCGCCGGCACGCAGTTGAGGCCGGTTGACTTCCATTTGGTCCGGCGCGACCACAACGAGAAAATCCGCTTCGCCGCTCGGAACCATCGGACTGAACACTTCTCGGCCGAACCGCACATCGCTGGTGACCGAGCCACCGCGCTGGCTCAACCCGTGCAGTTCGCTCTGTTTCACTTCGAACCCACACCGGAACGCCACGTCCGCGACGATCCCGGCCGCCGTCAACACACCTTGACCGCCGAGTCCGGTGATGATGATGTTCGTGACCTTCATCCTATTCCGCCTTCACCGGGGAACAACTCTGCGCGGCCGCCTTCTCGTATCCTTTAACCTTGCCGGCGATCAGCATGCACGGCCGGCGGAGGATGATGAGATTGAGTTGATTGTTCGTGAGGCAATCCTTGAGCAAATGCTCAAACGGCTCCGTGTTGCGCGACGGGTCGACCACAAACACGTTCTTGATGCCGAGTGCCCGGCCTAAGTCCTCGAATGAGATCTTGCCGGTCGGTTCGTGGTCGAGAGTGCGGCCGGTACCAGCATGTTCCTGAAAGCCGGTCATTGCGGTCGCGCTGTTGTCAAGAATCACCACCACATGGCCAGTCGGCGGCGGGTTATAAACCATCTCCGCCAACCCCGCCATGCCGCTATGGACGAACGTGCTGTCGCCAATCACACTCACGACACGCTGCGCCAGCTCCGGCGGCAACACATGACGCAAGCCGAGGCCGACGCCGATGCTTGCGCCCATGCAGACGACGCTGTCCATCACCTCCCAGGGGGACAACGCGCCGAGCGTGTAGCAGCCGATGTCACCCGACACGAGGCAGTCGAGTTTCTTCAGCACATCGAAAGTGTGCTCATACCAACAGCCCGCGCAGAGTTGCGGCGGCTTGCCGGGAACTGGCGGCGGTTCGGGTGAAGTGTCCCCCGCCAGGATGCGGCGGACGCGCGCGACGTTGAGTTCGCCGAACCGGTACATCTCCGGCTTCGTTTCCACGGGGATGCCGGCGGCGCGGATTGCTTCGGTCAAGTACGGATCACCTTCCTCGATCACGAGGCAGCGTTTTACGGTGGCTGCGAACGCGCGGATCTTTTCGATTGGCAACGGATACGTCAGGCCGAGCTTGAGGAAACTGGCGGTCGGCTCGGCCTCGCGGGCGTGGAGGTAGGCTGCGCTGGAGGTCACGATGCCGAGCGATCGGTCGCCGCCAATGATGCGATTCAAATCGCACTGCTCGTTCCATACGGCCATTTCAGCGAGCTTCGCCCGCAGGCGCCGGTGCGCTGGGCGGGCGTAGGCCGGGATCATGACGCGGACTTTGTAGGCGTGATCGAAGTGCGGCGCAGTGGCCGCTTGCGTCAGCGCGCGGCTGCTGACGAGCTCTTTCGAGTGACAGACGCGTGTCACCATGCGCAGCAGCACCGGAATCTTCCAGCGCTCGGAAAGTTCGATGGCAGCGGCAGTGAAATCGTAGGCTTCCTGCGCGTCGGCTGGCTCGAGCATCGGGACGCCGGCAGCGAGCGCGTAGCGGCGGCTATCCTGTTCGTTTTGACTGGATGCCATGCCCGGATCGTCAGCGGAGACGAAAACGAGCGCGCCGTCGCAACCGGTATAGGCGGCGGTGAACAGCAGATCGGCGGCGACGTTGAGGCCGACGTGCTTCATGGTTACGAGCGCCCGCGCACCGGCAAAAGCGACGCCGAGCGCGACTTCGGCCGCAACTTTTTCATTCGGCGCCCACTGGGCGCGACCGCCGAGCGCGGAGAACTCTTCGAGGATTTCGGTGGCTGGCGTGCCAGGGTAGCCGGTACCGAGCGCGACGCCGGCATGTAGCGCAGCGAGGGCGACAGCTTCGTTACCGCTCAACAGTCTGCGATTGGTTTCAGTCATGCAAAACTACAGGTTAAAAATTGCGTGCTTTGATAACAGCGGCAGCCGTTGTTTGGCAAGGATGTTCTAGGCTTTGGCACGGGTGGAGAACTCGCAATGTTTGTCCGGTCGGCATGGCAACAGCGGACGCTTCTATTCGTATTGGTTTGGTTTTTTCGCAGGCACCGTCACTCCGTCCTTCGGTGGTGTGGTCAGAGCGTAGAGAAAAGCCAGGATGTCTGCGAGGTCCTGTTCCTTCAGCAACACGCCGAGGGGCGGCATGGGCGAAATCCCCAAGCTCTCAAATCCTTTCGCAAGTTTGGCGTTGGGGTCCATGAGACTTTCCACGATGTAGGCCTTGTCGCTGCGGACGGCGATGCCATCGAGAATGGGACCAACGTCGCCGCCTTTGCCGTGAACGGTGTGGCAGGCGGCACACGCGGCAGTGGGGCTGTTGTAAAACAGATCCTCGCCGCGCTTGGCATCGCCCGGCGCGACCTTCACCTCGTCCTCGCCCACGCCGGTGACTTTGTGGATGCGGCCCAGCAGGGTGAGGGCGTCGTTCAAATAAGCGTCGTTGGTATTGACGGCGGCGCGCGGAAGCTGGGCGACGACGGTTTTGATCTCGGGGATAGTGGGGAACTCGGCGAGTTTCACGAAGGCCGCCTCGCGCGTGATGAGGTCCGGATCCTGGATGACCGAGCTGCTGAAGAACAGTTGGCGTCCGGCTTCGTTCGCGGGCAGCGCACGAATCGCATTGCGGCGAAGGGCGGCATCCTTGTCCAACAACGCCGCCTGATGCGTCGCCTTGTCGAGGGCGCCGATGCCTTCGAGCGTCCAGAGGGCATGGATCGCGCCGGTGCCGCCGGTGCCCGAGCGGACGCGCTTCTTCAGGGCCAGCGTAGCGTCCGTCATCTTGTTGTCCACGAGCAGGCGCTGGGCCGTGAGGCTCCAGAACTGGTTGCCGCTGTCGAGTGCCGCCACAAGTTCGGGCGATCTCGCCTTGGCGAGGGTCTTGATTGAACTGCGTGGCGCGTCCTTCCAGACGACGCGGTAGATGCG
This sequence comes from Verrucomicrobiota bacterium, assembly GCA_038228235.1. GTDB lineage: Bacteria > Verrucomicrobiota > Verrucomicrobiia > Limisphaerales > JBBRPK01 > JBBRPK01. The sequence goes on along the minus strand of JBBRPK010000017.1, from coordinate 38,690 downwards.
GCCGTGGGTTTGGTCGCGCAGGTTGTTCTCGGTCATGTAGGCCCCGCCGCGCCCAGTCGTGGCCTGAATGCCTGCCGACTGGGTGCTCGGCGTGGGGTTGTGCTGGATGATGAAGCTGTAGAAATCAATCACCCAGATGGCGCCGTCCGGGCCAACATCGGCGAAGATCGGTGACATCCATTCGTCGGTGCTGGCGAGGAGGGTCAACCCATCGCTCGCCTTGTAGCCGCCCCCATCGCGCTGAATATCCATGATGCCGATGAGCTTGGCGGTCGGCTCCGTCACCAACGCCTTGCCTTGCAGACGCGGCGGCAGCGCGTCGCTGACCATGAAGGCGTGTCCCGCCGCGGCCGTGTAGCCGCCGAAATTATCCACCATGCGGACGTTCGGCGTATTGGGATGCATGCGCATGCCTGGAGCCATCGCGCGAGCAGACGAGAGCCGGCGAATCTGCGCGTTGGTTCCGCCGCCAGCACCAGCAATTGGGTCGCCGCCACGAACGCCACCGAACCCACCGCGTCCCGGGTTAGGTTGCGTCGGGTTCAGAATCGTTGCCGGCAGATAGCCGTAGAAAGTCGGGTTGCCGTTCGCCGTCGAGCCGAAGGTGTCGCCAAAGGCATTCTGGCCGAAGCCCCACGTGTTGTTGTTGAATTGATAGAGAAATTCCAACACGGAACCGTCAGCCTTGAAACGAAAGACGCCCTGGCCGAATTGGAGATCCTTGCCACCGACGTTGCCACGGAAATTCGAGTAGCCCACCGCGCCGTAGAGCCAGTTGTCGAAGCCGCGTCCGAGATTGCTCTGCATCGCATGGGTGTCGCCGGTTCCCCAGCCTGGCAGGATGGCCTCGCGAACGTCGGCCTTGTCGTCGCCGTCGGTGTCCTTGAGGAAGAGCATGTGGCGCGCTTCCGAGACGATGACGCCACCGTTGACGAACACCAGGGAGGTCGCGAGGTTCAATTTGTCGGCGAAGATGGTGAACTTGTCGGCCCTGCCGTCGCCGTCGGTGTCCTCGCAAATCTTGATGTCCGCCTTGCCCGGCTCGCCTTCGTTCACGAGACCGTGGGGATAATCGCGCGCCTCGACCACCCACGCGCGTCCGCGCTCGTCCCAGGCGACATAGATGGGCTTCACGACATCCGGCTCGGCGGCGAAGAGTTGCAGATCGAAATCCGCCGGCACCTGCACGTAGCGCATGCTGTCCTTCGGTTCGAGAGGAACCTGGAACTTCACCGGCTCCGGGCGGTGTTCGTAGTTCGGCACGTCGCCAGCCTGGCGCTGCAACGGCGGACGCGACGCGAGCGACGCTTCCCAATCAGATTTTGCCTGCTTGGTGATCGCGGCAAGCACAGCCTCGCGCAGGATCGCATCCGCCGGGCGCTGGCCGTCGGTGTATTTGATCAGCCCGTTGCCCGCGCTCCTGAAACCGTCGAGTAACTTCTGCTGGGCCGCCCCGACCTCGGCGTCAGGCATCACCTGCACCACGGCATCGAAATGTTTCAAGTAGGCGTCGGTGACATTGGTAATGTCGGCGCGATGATCAAAGTAAATCGCCTCGGGTGCAAGCGTCTGGCCGGGCAGATGAACGTAGTTCGTGCGCGGGCCGCCAAAGCCGCCGCTAAAGCCACCACCGCGGGCGCCACCGCCGGTGCTGACCGGGCCGAGATACAGAACATGGAGCGGGCGATCCGGCGCGTCCGCACCGAGAGTGTTGAGGGCCAGCAGGGCGCCCGCCAAAAAAAGCAGGGCGTGTTTAATACGATTCAGGTAAGATTCAGCATCGTTCATTAAAGATAAGGTAATCTCGCGATATGGGAACTAAACCTTTTTCTGGTTATCTCCGTTGTCGCTGCCATCTCTACTTGGCGGTTGGTTGAAAAATGAGTTGGGAGAAATTATAGAGCGCCTTCTTCCAATGCTCGAAGTCATGGGCGTGATCATCCACATGCCAGATGTGCGGGACGTTCTTCTCCTTCAGGTAGGCGTGGACACCCTGGCTGATGCGAATCAAGCCGTCTTTGTTGCCGGCGGAAATCCACAGCAGCTTCAACTTCTCCTTCGCCTTCTCGGGGTCGGGCACAAGCTCTGCGGCGGGCTTCGTGTTCGGAGCGGACGAGAAGCCGCCCACCCACGCGAAGGTGTCGAGGTTGCCGAGGCCGAAGTTCAACGACTGGCCGCCCCCCATCGAGAGACCCGCCAGTGCGCGGCTCTCGCGGTCCGCCTTCACGGAATACTTCGACTCGATGAACGGGATCAGGCTGCCCAGCAGATCCTGGTCGAACTTGCCAAAGGCGGGCGCGGTGGCCATCGCATTGGGGCCGGGCCGGTCATCAGGTTGCGCACGGCCATTGGGCAGGACGATAATCATCGGCACGGCCTTCTGGTCCGCAATGAGGTTGTCGAGAATGATTTCGGGATGGCCGCCGCGGCGCCATTCCTCTTCGTCGCCGCCGATGCCGTGGAGCAGATAAAGGACGGGATACTTTGTGTCCGCCGAATAGCGGGGCGGCGTATAGACGAGCGCCTTGCGTTTGTTGCCGACCGACTTGGAATCATACTCGACCATCTCCAGCTTGCCGTGGGCGATGCCATCGCGCGCCTTATCGAATCCTTCCGGCACAGGCGGAAAGGCCGGTTTGTCGTCCGGGCCGAGCTCGATGGGGCCGCCAAATCCGCCACGACGCCCTTGCCCGCGCTGGCCGGATGCGTCGGCGGGTTGGGCGGGAGCGGTCGCCGCCTCGCGTTTCGCAACAGCTTCCGAAGATCCAAAGTCGCCAACTTTGCGGGTGAACTTGATTTGGCCGGCCGAAACCTTGCCGGTGTAGGTGATGCGAACTTCGTTGTCCTGAATCTTCAGCGGCTCGACAAAGGTCACCGTGTCGCCCTCGACCTTGCCTTCCTTGAATTCGGCGTCGCGCGTCTGGTCGGTCATTTCCACGCTGGCCTTGCCGGTGACGTTCGTTCCGTCCTGCTTGAGCGTGAAGGTGTATTTCTGCAAGCCACGCTGGGTGTCGAATTCGGCTTTCCAGGTGCCGGTGACATCCGCCGCGAGGGCGGAGAGTGAAGCGACCGCGAGGCTTAGAAGGGTAATTTGAGTTTTCATAGTATGGTTGGTGTCTTGGGATCTCGTTTCAATTCTTGAACAACAGCGGTGCGAACTCGTGGAGGCTGCGCCGCCAGGATTGCCACTCATGCGCGGTGTCGGGAGACTCGTAAAAGACACTATTCACGCCGGCTTCTTTCAGGGCGGCCACGTTTAGCTTGGGGTCGCCGCCGAAGCCACCGCGGCCACCAACACGGTTGGTGCCGAGCTCGCGGCTGCCGTAGCTGACGAACACGAGTTTGACCTTCTCCTTGAAGGCGGCGATGTCGGTGATGTTGGTCACGGCGATGCTGCCGCCGCTGAAAACGCCGATGTGGGAAAACGTGCCGAGGTGGGCCAGGGTGATGGTTCGAGTCTGCATGCCGCCCATGGAGAGGCCGGCCATCGCGCGATGAGGTTGATCGGCGATGGTGCGAAAGTTGTCATCGATGAAGGGGATCAAGTCGTCGATAAGAACCCGCTCAAAAGCGCTGAAGTTGAAGCGTCCGCCTGGACCCGCCGCCGTGTTCGTCGCGCCAGCGCCAGCCGTAGCCGCGTTCGTTCGCCGAGGGCCGCCACCACCGATGTTGCCGCCGTTTTCCATCACGATGATGAAGGGATTGGCTTTGCCCTCGGCAAGCAGGTTGTCCATGATCCGGACGGCGTGGCCCTGGCGGCCCCAGCCCGTTTCATCCTCACCTGCGCCGTGTTGGAGGTAGAGCACCGGGTAGCGCCTGGCGGTGTCTTTGTCGTAATCCGGCGGCGTGTAAACGAAGGCGTGGCGGTTGGTGCTGCTGGATTTCGAGAAGTAATCGACCTCGCGGAGCTGGCCATGCGGCACGTTCTTGAGCGCGTAGAAGTCCGCATCCTTCGCGGGCACTTCGACCGCGCTGCCCCAGCGTCCAGCACCGTAGAAATAGTGGCTGTTGGGATCCGGAACCTCGGCCCCGTCGATGTTGATGGTGTAGTAATGGAACCCTTCGTCGAGTGGCCGCGTGTAGCCGACCCACGCGCTGTCCTCGCTCTTCGTGAAGGCGCTGCTGTCCCTGAAACTGACTCCGACGCTCTGTGCTTTGGGCGCAACGATGCGAAATTTGACGCGCCCTTCCGAGTTCACTTGCGGGAATTGTTTGCCCGCCTGATTGGAAGGCGCGGGTTTCCAATCGTCCGCCGGCGGGTTGTCCTGGGCCAGACAAAGCTGGCCGGACAGGATGGAGGCGAGCACGAGGAGTGAGAGTTTGGTTTTCATGGAGTGGAGCCAGTTGTCGGATTTGAACGTCTAAGGCATCGAACTGAGGCTAAATTTGCCTGATTTCATTGGTTGTTCAAGCATATTCGATCATTGCTCAAGGCTGCTCGCCATTGCCCTTTTGCTGACGTTTTTGCTGACGGTGGGCTGGCATGCGGCACAAACCACGCACACGGTCAAAGGCCTCATCCCGACTAATTGCGGTTGGAACGCCGACCACGTCCCGAAAACATTCTTGTTTCTGGTTTTGGGTTGGCATTGGGCAGGCCATGCTTTTGGAAGTAATCCATCACTTCGCCCCGGGTGCTAAGACGGTCGGGCAATTCGCGCGTGATCATGGCGGAGAAGGATTCCCGACGCTCTTTGAGCTTTTTGAGTTTCTCAAGGGCCGGTTTGGCCAGTGTGATACTGATGCTCATATGTGCCGCCGCCGGAAACGCCGGGCACCGTGCAGACGGACAATGCCATTGACCGACCCAGAAACCGACCCTGGCAATACCACGAACCGCCCCCGGAGATGTGAGGATCTAAACTGTTAGTGTTTGGGGATATAATTCTGGTGGGGAATTTCGGGATCATGGATGCGCTGGCCCAATTTTTCGGCGCTGTTCGAAGTGGTTGGTGGGCTAACCCTGCGCTAACGACGGCGAGTGTATCCGTTCCGTGGTTTGGCGCAACGCAAAGCTGACGCGCAAATCCAGTTGGAACGGCTCGACATTTTGACTGCTCAGAATAAATTCTCCGCATGAAACGCACCATGCACTTTCGCTCTCAACTGAAGTCAATTTTATGAACCACAACGATGTCCTTCTTCTCGCGGTCAAGAGCCAAGTCATGGCCGTTTCCAAAACCGATGGACACACCATCTGGTCCACCGAGCTTCCCTCAGGCATGGGGCAAGGATTCGTCACCGTGTTGTCCGACGACAAGCATGTCTTCGCTCACACGCACGGACAACTTCACTGCCTCGACCTCGCTGACGGCCGTATTCTCTGGACGAATGAATTGCCTGGTTGCGGCTATGGACTCGCGAGCCTGTGTCTCCCTGGTGGCCCGACTGCTCCCAACACCGCCGCCATCCAACAACTGTTCAACGAACAGCAAGCCGCAGCAACCGCAGCTTCGACATGAACAGCGCATTGAGGAAATCACGGCAATTGATTTTCAAGATTGCAAGGAGCCTTGCATCTGTTTTCCCGTCAAATAGCGCGAGATGATTGTGAACAAAACACCTAAGCCGTTTCCCTGGTTTGGACGGAGCGGTCATGTGTTGGTGCTTTTGCTGTTCACGTCTTTCTGTTTACAGGCGCCAATCAACGTCGTCACCTTGCCCGATCGAGATTCGGTCCAACTGACCATCTACAACTCGGTGGATCCCACGCTGGACAAAGAGACTCGCGTGTTGACGTTGCGCTTACTTTTCGCTATTCCGTGAAATATAAAAAGACATGAAAACGATCTTCTTCCTCGTCACGCTCCTTTTGGTTATCCACGTTCCCACGATCGAGGCAGCCGACAAGGTCCAACCCCCTCCCGGAGCTAAGAAAGGAAGTCGCGATGAAGTTCCTACGATTACGGTGGAGGATCTAGTAAGCGGCCTGCGCAAGGAAGGGTTTCAACGGAAATTCATCGGCCATCAAATTGAATTTACGGCCATCGTCTTAAGGGGTGGAGCGCAGCCACGGATTCGTATCGAGGGAATGGAGCGGGACCGTTTCGACACCGCCGTCATCCACCACGCGCCTCCAGAAAACCGCCTGAAGTCTGGTGACAAAGTTCAGGTCCGGGGGTTGATCGTGGATCAGTGGTATGGAGTCTGGCAAATCTGGAAATATGAGATGACCGCCAAAGCGCCTTGATCATCGAAAAGGCAGACCACATTTCTGACAAGACTTCTTGCCGAAGGCGCATCCATCGGCGCTCCGCCTTCTCCCCCTCCCGGTAGTTGAGGCTCAAAAACAGGTATAGCAACTGGGTAAGGGTTTAGCATTCAACAACTGAACCGTTCCTCAGAGCCTGTTTTAAAATTCCGTGGGGTCCTGTTTTCGCGGAAAAGGCGCCCCGGCCTCTGGTGGCAAGGCGGTGGCTGCCTGTGGCCGCTCCGCAAACAGCTCGCGCAATTCCGGCAGCGTGAAAATGTTGCGCATCGCCCGCCGGCCTTAAGGTTTTGGAAAAAGTTTTCGATCATGCACGACCTGCCGATCCGGCAGGCGCGAGCGCATGGCCCAACTGCGCCGCAAACGCTCGCGGGGGGACAGGTTGCGCCAGACAATCGCCTTATAAGGTGACTGCGCCTCCCGCACCGTCATCGGCGGTGCGGCGGCTTTCGAAGAAGTTGACTCGCTGGCACTCATCGCAACCTGCGCGGGGAAGTATCTGCGCGATCTGGACCCAATGGCGAGTGTTTTGTTTCGCGTGCGGTGACATTTGTGGCAAACTTTTTTTGAAAGATTTGCGGGATCGAGGTTTTTAACTCATTGTATGGGCACGACAATGACACTTCGGCACGGCAGTTCTCTCGAAACTCGCCCCAGCCTGCTTAAACGGCTCCAGTCCGGGGAGGACCCCGCGAGTTGGCAGGATTTCTATGCGATCTACGGCGGGTTGATCCGTTCCTTCGCCGCCAAAGCCGGTCTCACTGCCGACGAGGCTGAGGAGGTCGTCCAGGAAACCACCATTGGCGTCTGGCGCCGTCTGCCGGGATTCATCTATGACCCCAAGGTTTGCCGGTTCAAGACGTGGCTTCTAAACCAGACTCGCTGGCGAATCCAACAGCAACTGAAGAAACGGGCCAATCCCGGCTCAGCCGCCCAATCCGGCGCCGGCCCCAACGCCCAGGCCGCGTCCGCGATCAACCCAGGCGAAGACACCGCCGGCACCGATGCGATGGCGCGCATCCCCGACCCGTCCATTCCGGATTTCGGAGCGGAATGGGATCAGACGTGGGAGAGGAACCTGCTGGCCCGCGCGCTGGAAGCGGTAGGTCAGCAAATCGACGAACGCCAGTTCCAGATTTTTGATCTCTACGTCACCAAGGCCTGGCCTCCTGGGCGGGTGGCAAAAATGCTCGGGGTGTCCATTGCCCGGGTCTATCTCACGAAACATCGCGTGTCGGCGATGCTGAAGAAGGAAGTGCGGCGCTTGGAGAAAGCCGCCGAACAGGCCCTGCGCAAGAAGAGTTGAAGGCTCCCACGAATTCAAAGCCGTTCATGAAAACAAAGGAGGATGGGGAACTCCTTCCTGAATCGCTTTGAATTCCTGACCAATTTTCCGGTGTTCTCACTCCGGGACTACCAGCGGAATCACCTGCCGCTCGAAGCGCCGATAGACCTGAAAATCTGCCTTGTCGAACGTGAACACCCGGCAGTCGCGCTTCACCTCGGACATGCGCACGAGGCACGCATCGGCCAGTTGCATCCCCTGGTCGCGATAGCGCTCCAGCAGGCGGGCCACAGGGGCGGCTTGCTCCTCAATATTGAATGGAACACTGATGACCTTGCGCTCAAACAGGGCCAGCACTTTTTCGGCGGGAAGAGCGGCCCGCTCCTGCAACAGATACGCCGCCTCGGCCAGCACCGCTTCGCAGGTCAGCATCGGCACCGGAGCTTGCGCCCATTTCTCCTTCGCCCATCCGTGATACTCCTCGCTGCGGTCGAAGAAAGCCACGAGCGGGCCGGTATCCAGCAGCCAGGCTGTCATCGGCCGAAGCCTTTCAGGTGCTTCTTGTTGCGCGCCAGGTCGCGGACCCCGCTTTGCGCGCAACCACACAGGTCTGCCGCCATGTCCAGCGCCGAGCGCGGCCGACTTAGCTGGTGTTGCTGCAAAATCTCGCGCACCACCTCCGACTTGGGCCGGTTGGCCCGCTTCGACTCATTCTCCAGCCAGGCGAGCAGTCCGTGAGGCAACTTCACTGTCAGCGTTTTCATGCCGAGACAGTAACACCCATCTGCCTGATGAGCAATACCCATTTGGCCTGCTCGAAGCGCGCCGGTTGAGGTCACCCCGGCCTGCATTGCTCCCACCAGACTCGCTGGCAGATTCGCTAACAGCTTGAGCCACTCGTCCATTTCCACTTGCGAAGTCGAGCTTCCTTGCAGGGCGGGATTCGAGTAGCTTTTTCAGCCGTGGAACCGCAGCCACCAACGCCTGCCGATGTGAGGTCGCCGCCCGCTGGGGATTCCGTCCCGCTACGCCAGCCACCGGCCGTGCCCGATTACGAATTGCTGCGTTGCATCGGCCACGGCAGCTACGGCGACGTCTGGCTCGCGGGCAATGTGCTTGGCCAATTTCGCGCCGTGAAGATCATCTACCGCAGCCGCTTCTCCGATCCGCGCCCCTTCGAGCGCGAGTTTGAAGGCATCCAGCGGTTTGAGCCAATTTCCCGCTCGCACCCCAGCCAGTTGCACATCCTCCACGTCGGCAAGAACGACGCCGCTGGCTGCTTTTACTACGTGATGGAACTGGCGGACGCGGCGCAGCCGCCAGTTGAGGATGGAGGATCGAGGCTTGAGGATCGTACGAATTCCGAGCGCGATCCTCAAACCTCGATCTTCGATCCTCAGAACTACTCCCCCCACACTCTCCGCTCCGATCTCGAACAACACAACCGCCTCCCCATCCCCGACTGCATCCAAATCGGCCTCTCCCTCACTACGGCGCTCGCGCATCTTCACGAGCAGGGCCTCGTCCACCGCGACATCAAGCCGTCGAACGTGATCTTCGTGAACGGCGGGGCCAAGCTGGGCGACATCGGCCTGGTGACCGAAGCGGGCGACACGCAATCCATCGTCGGCACGGAGGGGTATTTACCGCCCGAAGGCCCCGGCACGCCTCAGGCGGACATCTTCAGCCTGGGCAAGGTCCTCTACGAAATCAGCACCGGCATGGACCGAAGACGCTTCTCCGAGCTTCCCGAGGACTTGCCCTCGTGGCCGGATCGATCAGCGGTGATGGAGTTCAACGAAGTCGTGCTCAAAGCGTGCGCCAAAGATCCGACCGAACGATATTCCTCGGCGACAGAGCTGAGAGCGGATTTGGAATTGTTGCAGCGTGGCAAGTCGGTCAAACGCGCGCGATTAAATGAGCGAGGATGGGCGTTGACCAGGAAGGCTGCCACCGCCGCGATCTTGGTGGCCGTTATCACGCTCGCCGTGTTTCTAGCACGGCACCGTTCCGGCACCCGCCGGTTGTCGAAGAGTCCAGAGGCCGAAAGGCTTTACCATCAAGCAGTGTACCTGAGCCAAAGCAAGAGTTTGGATCGGCTTCGCGCAGCCTATACGAATCTGACCGAGGCCGTGAGGCTTGATCCCGGATTCGTCGATGCTTATTACCAAATGTTTGAGGTTTATTTCGGGCCTACCGGCAACCAACTGCCGCCCCACTACAACAACCTCGCTAATTTTCGCATGGTAGCAACCAGGCTCCGAGAGGTGAGTCCAAACTCAGTCCAGTACCACGCGGCCTACTCGTTCGTCAGCTTCCTTGACTGGAAGTTCGACGAAGCCATTGAAGAAGCTCGTCTTGCGATCAAGTTGGATCCCAATTTCCAGCCGGCGCACCGATTCTACGCTCATCACATGCTTCTCGCTCGTGGTGACACTGTGACGGGGCTTAAAGAATTCCGAATTGCCGAGCAACTGGACCCTGCTGATACGACAACCCAATGCGGTCTCGGCTGGCCGCCCTACATGGAGCGTGACTTCCCTCAGGCCATCAAACAGTTCAGCAAGGCCGTGCAATTGGAGCCGCGCACCTCATACGCCCATGATTGGCTTGCCATGGCTTACGAGGCCGACGGGCAATATGATAAGGCCGTCGATGAGTATGAAATAAGCGAATTGTTATGTGGTGCTGACTCGGTAAAAACGCGAGCAAAGTTCGAGAAACAGCGATCAGATCTTCACGAAAAGGATCCTCGCAGTTGGAGACAGTCACGATTGGACTCTGCGCGGGAAAGCACCCCACCCGATCCAATTGACATGGCAAGACTCTGCGCACGGCTAGGCTACACGAACGAAGTCTTCCCACTCCTGGACAAAGCTTATGATCAGCACAATGGCGAGTTGACCGACCTTATCTGGGATGATACGTGGGATACAATCCGCAACGACCCGCGGTTTCAGCAGTTGATGACAAGGGTGGGCTTCACCAAGGTCATGCCGCCCCGTAAGAAATAGGTGGGCTTTCTAACTTCGATGGTTCATTTCTTCTCGTCCATCAGCACTGGCGCGATCTGTTTAAGTTGGCAGACAAGCCAAACATCTCTGCCAGTTCGATTAGGCAAAGGCGAGTTCAGGGCGCAACCCCCCAATCGTTGGCGGTGCCGACGCGGAGGGGCGTTATTTCGGGCGGCATACCCAACTGGCCGGAAGCGTTGGCCCCCCACGACCACAAGGTGCCGTCTTCGCGGATCGCCAGGGTGTGGGAGCCTCCTCCGGCCACGGCTTTCCAGGTCATGTTGGTTTGAATAAGTTGCGGGGTGTTCGCGTTGTTGAAGGTACCGTTGCCCAATTGGCCGTAGTAGTTTTGTCCCCATGTCCAGAGCGTCCCATCCTCCCGTAGGGCCACGGTGTGAGTGTTTCCCGCCGCCACCGCCTTCCAAGCCATGTCGCTTTGGATGAGCTGTGGGGTGTTCGTGGTGCTGAAGGTGCCAATGCCCAACTGGCCCTGGCCGTTGTATCCCCACGCCCAGAGTGTGCCATCGACACGCAAGGCCACGGTGTGACTGCCGCCTGCCGCCACGGCCTTCCAGGCCATGTCGCTCTGGATGGGCTGCGGTGTGTTTGCGTTGTTGAACGCGCCGTTGCCTAACTCGCCGAAGTCATTGTGTCCCCACGTCCAGAGTGTGCCATCGTCGCGTATCGCCAGAGTGTGGGCGTAGCCTGCGGAGACCGTTTTCCATGTCATGTTCGTTTGGATGGCCTGCGCAGTGCTGAATCCGTAGGGGAAGTTGGTGGCGAACGAGCCGATGCCCAGCTGCCCGAAAATGTTCTCGCCCCATACCCAGAGCGTGCTGTCGTCGCGCAAGGCGACGGTATGCGCACCTCCCGCCGCGATGGCGTTCCAAGTCATGTTGGTCAGGATGGGTTGCGGGGTGTTCGCGTTGTTGAACGTGCCATCGCCCAACTGGCCGCGGTAGTTGTCGCCCCATGTCCAGAGCGTGCCTGTATCGTTTAGCGCCAAGCTGTGGCCGCCGCCCGCCGCCACGGCCTTCCACGCCATGTCCGTCTGGATGGGCTGAGGAATGTAGTTGATGGAGAACGTGCCGTCGCCCAATTGGCCGTTGCCTCCGTCTCCCCACGCCCAGAGGCTCCCATTGGTCTTCAGCGCCAGGCTGTGGAAGCCGCCTGCCGCGATGGCCGACCAGTCCGCGTTGGTGCCGACCATCAAAGGGATAGGACTTCGTGGTGACTCAAAGCGCCATGACCACAGCGAGCCGTCGGTTTTGATGGCGGAGGCGAAAGACACGGAGAAGAAATCATTACCCTCGACGGCAATTTCACCCCAATCGCGGCTGTTGCTTACGAGCGACGGAGTGTTAGCTTCCTCCGAGCCCCAAGCCCACAAGCTGCCGTCGCGTTTACGGGCGAGGGAATCGACGCAACCGGCGGCGATGCTCACCCAATCCGTGTCTGTCCCGACACGGGTGGGGACATAGACAAGACTATCGGCGATCCCGAGCCCCAGTTGTCCCCTGGTGTTATCGCCCCAAGCCCACAGCAAACCACCGGCCTTGAGCGCGAGGGAACTCGCGCCCTCGAAAATATCCGGGGCCCCGCTCGCCGCGATGGCGGTCCAGTCGTTGTCGTTGCCAACGCGGGTTGGCTGGTCCACGGTGCCGACCACGTCCACCCCCAAACCGCATTGGCCGGATTCGTTGTCGCCCCACGCCCAGAGGCTATGGTCTGTTTTGAGCGCGAGGATATGCAGGCCACCGGCGGCGATGGTGAGCCAGTTGGTGTCGGTTCCGATACGCGCAGGAAGCAGCGAATTGTCGCTCAAGCGAATGACATAGGAGCTGTTTCCCCAAGCCCATAAACTGCCGTCGCTTTTCAAAGCCGCCGTGTAACCACCACCGGCGGAAACGTCCACCCAATTGTTTTCGTTTCCCACGCGGGCGGGAACATTTCGTCCAACCGTGGTTCCATCGCCCAATTGCCCGTAAGCGTTTGCGCCCCAAGCCCACAGACGACCGTCGCGCTTTAACCCCACGCTGTGGTCGCCATTCCAGAAGTCGCGCCCGGTCGACACGCTCACCCAGTCATTGTCCGTGCCGATGCGCACCGGTTGGTCGTGGGAGTCATAGGTGCCATCCCCCAACTGGCCGTAGGTATTGTCGCCCCAGGCCCAGAGGCTGCCGTCCTGCTTGAGCACCACGGTGTGGCCCAGGCCGGAGGCGATGATATGGCGCACGGTCGGTCGCGTGGGGTCTGTGCCGGCGCGGTATTCGGACAGGTTCGAGTAGCCATCGCCATCGTAGTCCTGCGCGGCGTCGGCGGGGTTGAGGGGATTGAGGAAGGCGGCGTGGCGCAGTTCGTAATAGTCGTCGATGCCGTCGCCGTCGAGGTCGAGGGGTTGCGTGCGCGGCACGGCGCGGATGCGGTAGAACATGGTAGCCTTGGAGGCCAGCCGAGTGTGGTCGGTGAGCCTGGGGAAGTGGCTAGCGAGAGCCACGTCCACCGGCTGGCTGATATTCGTCATCGAGTCGCCGCGGTAGAGGATGTAATATGCCTGTGAGTTGGTCTGGGTGAAGAAGATCGTTCGGCTGTGGTCCGGGTTGGTGGATTGGGCTGTGATCCGGAAATCTCCCGCTACCGCTGGTGCCACAGGAAGCGCCCAGTCATTGTCCGAACCGATGCGCGTGGGGAGGTTTGTCGAATCCAAACCGCCAAGTCCCAATTGGCCATTACCGTTGGCACCCCACGCCCACAGACTGCCGTCGCTTTTCAAGCCGATGGAATGTTGGTCTCCCGCCGCGACGGCCACCCAATCAGAGTCTGTGCCGACACGATTTGGCTCCAAGCTCGGCGGGCCGACGTCGGTTCCGATTCCTAACCTACCGGACGCATTTTCGCCCCACGCCCACAGGCTGCCCTCGATCTTTATTCCCAAGGTATGATGGATTCCCGCAGCTACGACAGCCCAATCCTCCTCTGCCCCCAAACGGGTCGGGACGTTCTGGCCTGCCGTGGTTCCATTGCCCAGTTGGCCAAATTTATTCTTGCCCCAACTCCAGAGAGTTCCATCGCTTTGCAGGGCGAGGGAGTCCCCGGTGGACGAGGACCAACCTTCCTTACCACCTGCCGTAACAACCATCTCCCAGTCGCCCTCCAGGCCAGCGCGCCCCGGAGCATTGGTGAGAGTGGGGGAGCCATCGCCCAGGCCCAACTGTCCGAAGCTGTTATCGCCCCAAGCCCACAAGCTGCCGTCTTTCTTGACCCCCAGCGTTTGAAACCCCGCTGCGCCGACCCAGAGCCAGTCACTGTCCAAGCCTACCCGGACAGGAACGCCGTTAGTAGGGCTGAGATCTGTGCCGGTGCCCAACTGTCCGGAACTATTGTCACCCCACGTCCATAAGCTGCCGTCTGACTTTAAAGCCACGGTGTGATACCATCCCGCCGCAACCATCTCCCAATCTTGGTCCGAACCCACGCGAACCGGGACGTTGATGTAAGCCACGCCGACCCCCAACTGACCGTTCCAGTTCGCACCCCAAGCCCACAAGCTGCCGTCAGCTTTCACAGCTACGGTATGGTTCCGTCCCACGGCAACGGTCGCCCAGTCATGGTCTGCGCCGACGCGCGCCGGAACATTGCTCCCCGGGTCGATTTCGCCCCAGGCCCATAAAGTGCCATCCGCCTTCAAGGCTACGGTTTGCCAAACGCCCGCCGCGATGACGGGCCGGGCGCGGGGGACGGGGGCCGACGATTGTTCATCGTCCATGATGGTTAATTCAGCGTTTGTGTTCGCACCGAAGATCGGACAGCCCGTCAACCCGCCCAAGGTCAGGTAAAGGTATTTCGCACCTTCCGCCAGCGAGTTGTCTAGAATGGGGATGGTGACGTTCCTCTCCACCTCGCCCGGGCCGAAAGTGAGCGTGCCGCTGGTGGCCGTGTAATCCTGTCCCGCCGTGGCCGTGCCATCGCTGGTTGCGTAGTTCACTGTCACCACGTCAGGCCCGGCGCCAACGCGCACAACCGTGATACTGGCAACGCCACCCGTTTCCCATACGGTGTAACGTGTCGCGCTGAATTGCACGATCGAGTGAACCGTGAGTGTCGCCACCTCGCTCGTCACGCTCCCGGCCACATTACTCACCACCACCGTGTAGTTGCCTGTGTCACCGGGCTGCGCGAAGGACAGGCTGTAGGTGGCGTTCGTTGCACCCGCGATGTCCACCCCATCCTTGCGCCACTGATAACTAAAGTACAAGCCCGCCGCGGCTACCGTGAGCCTCGCGCTCTGCCCCGCGTCCACCGCCTGGCTCAAGGGTTGCACGGTGACGGCGGGTAAAGTCGGGATGAAGACCGCCACGGTGTCCTCCCCTCCCGCCGCGATCGCCACCACTCCGCTCTGCGCCGCGAGGGGCACCGTCGTTTGGCCGATGCTGTTCAATCCCCACGCCACCACCGAGCCGTCCTTCTTCAAAGCCACAGTGTGACCGGCTCCCGCGACAATTGCCGCCACCCCGCTCTGCGCCGCGAAGGGTACATTCGTTTGGCCGGCGATGTTGGATCCCCACACCACCACCGAACCGTTGGTCTTCAAGGCTGCGGTATGACCCCCTCCCGCCGTAATCGCCACCACCCCACTCTGCGCCGCAACGGGCACCGTCGTTTGGCCCTGGCCGTTGTCTCCCCACGCCAGCACCGAGCCGTCGCTCTTCAAAGCCACGGTGTGAGCACTTCCCGCCGCAATCGCCATCACTCCGCTACTGGCCGTAATGGGCACCGTCGTTTGGCCGGACCTGTTGTCTCCCCACGCCACCACCGAGCCGTTGGTCTTCAGGGCCACGGTGTGAAGGTAACCTGCCGCGACCGCTGCCACGCCGCTCAAGTCTGCGGGCACGATGGTTTGGCCGAGGACGTTGTTTCCCCAGGCCATTACCATGCCGTTGTTCTTCAGCGCCACGGTGTGAGACCCTCCCCCCGCGATCGCCATCACCCCGCTTTGCGCCGCGAGTGGCACCGTCGTTTGGCCGGTGTCGTTGCGTCCCCATGCCAGGACCGAACCGTCGTTCTTCAAGGCGACGGTGTGATACCATCCCGCCGCAACGGCCGTTACCCCGCTCTGCGCCTCGGGGGGCACCTCCGTTTGGTGGTAGCCGTAATCTCCCCACGCCACCACCGAACCGAAGGCCGCTGGAAGTACCGTGAGTGTGGCCGCCGCGCTCGTCACACTTCCTCCGGGATCTCTCACCACCACCGCGAAAATACCCGCTTGATCGGCCCGAGCAAACCCCAAAGAGCATGTCGAACCGGTCGCGTCCAGTATGTCCGCCCCATCCTTGCGCCACTGGTACGTCACCGGGGGTGTTCCGGTCGCCGTGACCGTAAAGAAAGCGATCCCCCCTGCCCGAACCGCCTGGTCTTGCGGTTGGGTGGTGATAACGGGCTGGGCCAAAACGTGGCCGAGCGTCAGCAGCAGGAGGCCAAAGGTAGCAAGAAGGGTCTTGCGAGCTTTCATAATCATAACTGAGGGGTTAAACACGGCACTTTAGAAAATCTTTCACATCATTTTCAAAGTTTTTTATTTCTCACACGCAGGCTACCGCAGGACGGCGCGATAGAATTGCTGAGGGCTCTCCGACGGCAGCGGAACAGGAATGGGGGTGGCGCCGTTGAGATTCGTGATCGTAACCGCGGAAGTGATCGACCAGTCGGCCAGGTTAGTGGAGGTCTGAAGGTCGTAGCTCATGTTTCGTCCGCCCTTGAGCGTGAATTGCGGCTGGCCGCCAGCCGTGGCGACGATCAGTCGTGGGGGTTCGGTGATGGTGAGAAATTGTCGAGCCACGACGTTGGTGAACGTCTGAACCAGACCCGAGGGCCATTCGATCCGCACCATGTCCGCGTTGGTCGCGTCGCCAAGGCCGAAGTTTGCCCGCATGTCGTTCTGACACCAAATACCACTGCCGCCGGAAATCTCACGCATCTGCCAGAAGGTCCGGCCATGGATCGTCGCTTTGAGGCGAACCTTGGCCCCGATGGCGGACCGGTTCGAGACCGTGCCGATGAGCCGGAGGTTCACCCACGCGTTGCTGTTGCCGTTATTCCGATAAAGGAGGTTGTTCTCGTTAAAGCCGCCAAAACCGGCGCATACGAACAAATCAGGGAATCCGTCGTTGTCATAGTCGCCCCAGGCAGCGCCGAAGAAATGGCCCCGGTCGTGGACGAGGCTGCCCGAAGTGATTTTTGTGAAAGTGCCGTCACCATTGTTGTGATAGAGGAAGTTGGTTTCATCACCCAGGATATTCGCCGCATTCCGAGGGCCTGCGTTGGCCACGAATAGATCAAGCCAGCCGTCGTTGTCGTAATCGGCCCAGGTTACGGTCTTAGTGGTGCCGCCGTCGAGCGTTACGATGCTGTTCGTTATCTTGGTGAAGGATCCATCTCCGTTGTTGAGAAAAAGGCTGTTGTTTTGGCCGTAGAAGTTGCCGATGCAGAGGTCAAGCCATCCGTCGTTGTTGAAGTCGCCCCAGGCGCAGCCTTCGTGGTTGAGCAGATCGGCGGACAGGACCGAGTTTGTGAGCAACGCGAACGTTCCGTTGCGATTATTGTGGTAAAGCAACGTGTGCTGGGGTGCGTCCCAACCGCCTTGCGAGACGACCAAATCCAAATAGCCGTCGTTGTCAAAATCACCCCAGGCGGCCGCGAGTGAAAAGTCATCCCCGAGCGGTTTGGTTCCAAAGGAGATAGGCTTGAAGTCTCCTTGTTGATCGCTTTGATAGAGGATGTTGGCCGCAGCCTGAAGTCCCGTCTCACCGACGGCGGGGACGAAGAGGTCCAGCCAGCCGTCGTTATCAAAGTCGCCCCAGACGCCCGCCTCCGATCTTTGCGTCTGCCGGGACAATATGGTGTTGGCGAGCGTGAAGGTGCCGTCGCCGTTGTTGTGGTAAAGCGTGTTGGGCCGGCCCCATTTGGTGACTAATAAATCCAGATGGCCGTCGTTGTCATAATCCGCCCATGTGGCCGCATCCGCGTCGGGACTTGGGTCGTTGACAGCCGGACCAGTGGTGATGCGGGTGAAGGTGCCGTCGTGGTTGTTGTGGTAGAGAAAGTCATGCCCGTCCAGGCCAGTGTCACCCCAGTTCGTCACGAATAGATCGATAAACCCGTCGTCGTCGTAGTCGCCCCAAGCGCAGCCAATAGAAGCGCCGCCGTCGTTGACGATGCGTCCCGCCGTGATTTTGGTGAAGGTGGGATCGATTTCGAGGCGGGCCAGGTAGCTGGTCACTGCACCGGCGATATTCGCGATTACGACGGTGTAACCACCGACGTCGGCGAGCTGCATGTTGGTGAGGAGAATCGTGGGATTCGTTTGCCGGGGAAGATTCGTCCCATCTCGACGCCACTGGTAAACGAGCGGCGTCGTGCTGGAGGCTGTGACCCGGTTGCCCACGCTCGCGCCCAGGCTCAGCGCCAGAAAATTTGTCGGCTGCACGGTGATGATGGGCGAGTAGATCACGGTGAGTTTCGCCAGCCTGCTGGTGACTGAACCGCTCGGATCGCATACCACCACGGCGAAGCGTCCGGAGACTTGCTGCACATTCATCAGCACCAGGGTGGCATTGGTCTCGAACGGGATGTTGGTGAAAATGGTGCCAGCGGAATAGTAGCGCCACTGGTTGGTGACGGGTGCGGTGCCGGTGGCGGCCACGAAAAAGGTGGCGGTGGTGCTGGCGACATTGGTCTGGTCGGCAGGCTGGGTCGTGATGACCGGCTGGGCCAAAACGTGGCCGAGCTTCAGCAGCAGGAGGCCAAAGGTAACAAGAAGGGTCTTGAGAGTACTCATAACAGGGGGTTAAACACGGCACTTCAGAAAATCTTTCACGCCATTTTCAAAGTTTTTTATTTCTCACACGCAGGCTACCGCAGGACGGCGCGATAGAATTGCTGGGGGCTCTCCGACGGCAGCGGAACAGGAATGGGGGTGGCGCCGTTGAGATTCGTGATCGTAACCGCGGAAGTGAACGACCAGTCGGCCAGGTTGGTGGAGGTCTGAAGGTCGTAGCTCATGTTTCGGCCGCCCTTGAGCGTGAATTGCGGCTGGCCGCCAGCCGTGGCGACGATCAGTCGTGGGGGTTCGGTGATGGTGAGAAATTGCCGAGCCGCGAGGTTAGTGAAGGTCTGCACATTGCCCGAAGGCCATTCGATCCGCACTATGTCCGCGTTCGTCGCGTCACCGAGGCCGAAGTGCGCGATGAGGCTGTTCTGGCTGCCTTGTGCTCCCCCGCCCGAGATTTCGCGCATTTGCCAGAATTGCTTTCCGCCGATCGTGGCGCGTACGCGAACCTTCGCTCCGATAGCCGCACGATTGGAGACCGTGCCGACACATTTCACTTTGAGCCATGCATTGCTGTTCCCGTTGTTTCGGTAAAGGAAATTGTTTTCCGCCGGCGGTCGGCCTCCGTTACACACGTAAAGATCCAGAAAACCATCGTTGTCATAATCGGCCCACGCCGCACCGAAGGAGTTGCCTCCATCATTGACAAGGCGGCCGGAGGTCACTGGCGTGAAGGTGCCATTGCCGTTGTTATGGTAAAGCAAGTTGTTCTCTCCGCTGGCTCGGGCCACGAACAAGTCAAGCCAGCCATCATTATCATAATCGCCCCAGGCACACCCGGTATGATGGCCGATGTTTATCGTCATGCTGGCGCTCAGTCGTTCGAAGCCGCCGGCGCGGTTGTTATGATAGAGCAAATTGGTTGTTGGACCACTTTGAGCATTGCCGCAACTCACAAACAAATCAAGAAATCCATCGTTGTCGTAGTCTCCCCACACGCCACCGATGCTGTCCCGACCATCGCTTGCGACGACATCGTTGGTGATTTTGAGAAACGCTCCGCCGCCAGCATTTAGAAAAAGAAAATCGTTTTGATTATTGGCGTTGGGAACGAATAGATCGAGCCGGCCGTCGTTGTCGTAATCTCCCCACATGCACCCAATCGCTCCGCTGGATGGACCGTCAACAAGCACACCTTTGATCACGCGAGTAAAGCTGCCATCGCCACTATTATGGTAGGCAAAGTTAGGTTCTGAGAAATCTGAGACATAGTTGGCCGCGAAGAGGTCGATGAAGCCGTCGTTGTCGAAGTCCCCCCAGGCGGCGCCGAACGCCTGCATGGAATTCGTAGCAATTGGACCTGTCCGAACCCGAGTGAACGTGCCGTCGCCATTATTGAGGTAAAGAAAATTCTGCTCGTCCGCGTTTCCAGCGCCATTGCCGACAAAAAGGTCAAGGTGTCCATCGTTGTCATAGTCACCCCAGGCGCATGGATGGGAGTCCCCGATGTCTCTGACGATCGAGCCGTTGGTAATCTCTGTAAAACCGCCCATCCCGTTATTGTGAAATAGAAAGTTTCTTTCGCCATTGGCGTTGGTGACGAACAAGTCTTCGTATCCATCGCCATCATAATCACCCCAGGCACAATTGAACGAAGAGCCACCTCCCTGGACGGGAGGGCCGCCGGTGATCTTCGTAAACAGCCCCGGTATCACGGTTAATACCGCCACCTGGCTGTTCGTGGCCCCGGCGAGGTTGGTCACCACCACTGTGTATCGGCCGGCGTTGGTGAATTGGACATTGGTCAGAATAAGGTTGGCGCTGGTCTTGCCTGCCAAGTTGGTATCGTTCAATCGCCATTGATAGCTTAAGGGAATCGTGCCAGTGGCGCTGGCTGCAAAGCTCACCGTGTCCCCCACTTCGGCCAGCCGGCTAGAAGGCTGGTTAGTGATGCTGGGCGGGAAGATCACGGTGAGTTTCGCCAGCCGGCTGGTGATTGAACCGCTCGGATCGCATACCACCACGGCGAAGCGTCCGGAGACTTGCTGCACATTCATCAGCACCAGGGTGGCATTGGTCTCGAACGGGATGTTGGTGGAAATGGTGCCAGCGGAATAGTAGCGCCAGTGGTTGGTGATGGGTGCGGTGCCGGTGGCGGCCACGAAAAAGGTGGCGGTGGTGCTGGCGACATTGGTCTGGTCGGCAGGCTGGGTCGTGATGACCGGCTGGGCCAAAACGTGGCCGAGCGTCAGCAGCAGGAGGCCAAAGGTAACAAGAAGGGTCTTGAGAGTACTCATAACAGGGGGTTAAACACGGCACTTCAGAAAATCTTTCACATCATTTTCAGAATATTTCACCGCTCAGGTGCGGACCGCGGCTCTCCGAGCCGCAGCAACGTTCCCTTGGTTTGCGTCTGTGCGATCTGGAGAGAAATGGCTGAGACTGACGCGGATTCCCCGGGGCGGGGCGTCTCCCTATGTGCCTTTAGCTCGACCGATTTCTCGGAAGACTGCCGAGAGAAGTTCCAAGCGCGGTAATCGTCGCAGCTTCCAGGAAGTCAAGGACGCCCATCTGGCCGGATGCCACCAGCCGGGGTGGCGTGTCGGGGCTTTCGTCCGAGTTGTCGAAGACCCAGAACGCCGAGGCGTGGGAGGCAAACCAAGCCAAATTCGCAACAGACCGATGCCAGCGGGACGCCACTTTGTCCGCGGGCACACCATGGCCGCCAGCACGAACGCGTCGTGCAACGCGGGCGCAGGCCAGTTCGGGAGAAGCGAGGGCGACGTAAATCAATCCCACGAAGCCGCCCTGCCCGCGCGTGAATTCGACCAGCGACTTGTATTTGTCACTGCTCAGGACGGTCTCGACACCGACAGCTTCGCCGCGTTGAAGCGCCGTTTGCAACTCGGTTTGAACCGCGTTCGCCGCGTCGAGGAAGGCGCGCTGCAACTCCTCGGGCGATGCCTCGGCAAAGCCACTCTGGCCGCGATGCCTCAACAGTTGGCGCGCCAAATCGTCCGGGTTCAGAAATCTTACCTGAGGCAGGAGGTCCCGAATGGGATGCGCTTGGACCAGTGTGCTTTTGCCCGCGCCGTTGGGGCCGGAGACGATCCACAATTCGGGTTGAGCCACAGGGATCGGTCAGGATTGGCTCAGGACGGCTCGCTTTGCGCGATGAAAATGCTCGACCAATCGCGCCGTGAACTCCGGCGACAGGTAATCCCGGCGTTCGTCGGCGACGGCGTTTGTGCTCGGCGCGATCAGCACCGATTCCAACTGCGCCATGAACTCTTGTTTGTGCTTCGGCGAGAGTTGCTTCACCGCATCAAGTATTTCAGCCACTGTGCTCATACGTTCAAACATACTCCTGAAGCAGGCACCAGCCAAGGTGAAATGGCGGCGAGTTGGCGGCCCAGGCCAGAGCTGTTCAAAACTTGAGTCGTGCGCAGGCAAAAGATTGTTTGAAAGATTCTCGTAACTGGCGTGTTTAACCCCTTAGAATGGCTACGACCATGACATTGCAGCCCTGCAGTTCCCTCGAAACCCGGCCCAGCCTGTTGAAACGGCTCCAGTCGGGGGATGATTCCCAAAGCTGGCAGGAGTTTTATCAGATCTATGGCGGCCTAATTCACTCCTTCGCCACCAAAGCCGGGCTGACCGCCGACGAAGCCGAAGAGGTGGTGCAGGAAACGGCCATTGGGGCGGCCCGCGGCCTGCCGGAGTTCGTTTACGACCCCAAGATCTGCCGGTTCAAGACCTGGCTGCTGAACCTGACCCGCTGGCGCATCCAGAACCAACTGCGCAAGCGTCCGCGCACTTCTGCCGGTGGCCAGTCCTCCTTTCCTGTAAGTACCCCATTTGCGGCGGGGTCTCTTGACGACACGGGCGGCACGGACCCGATCGCGCGCCTTCCCGACCCGTCCGTTCCGGAGTTCGGCGCGGAGTGGGATGCCGCTTGGGAACGGAATCTAATGGCCAAAGCCATGGAACGAGTGCGCGAGCGGATCGAAGAACGGCAATTTCAAGTGTTCGACATGAACGTTGCCAAAGGCTGGTCCGCCAGGGATGTGGCCAAAACGTTCGGCATCTCCGTCGCGCGAGTCTATCTCACCAAGCATCGCGTGTCGGCGATGTTGAAGAAGGAAGTGCGCCGCTTGGAGAAAGCCGCCGAACAGGCACTGCGCAAGACGGGGTGAGTGTGGCGTTGAAGGTGAAGGTCCGTGTTCGACCCTCGCCCGTCCGGCAGGAATATCAATGCGAGTCGTTTGATAGTGAAGTTGAAGGCGAGGTCGAAATCCAAGGGGCAAATAGAAAACTCAGCGAGAGGAAAACCGTCGCAGGGAAACGAGTCGCATCTCCGCGCTTATTTCAGCGAAGCTAGTCGCCATTGACTCCGCCGGTCGCCATGGCCGTGATGTTGGTGCCGGTGGTTCCCGTTGCGCCGGGCGGCAGCACTGGATTTCCGACGGCGCAGTCGGTAGGACGATAGGCACCGGAATTGATCTCGGTGGCGCAGGGTATCGCCGTTGCCGCCTCGTCACCAAACAAGAGGTCAACGCCGTCGTCACAGTCACAGTCGCCCGCACCCAGCATGCCGAGCTTGATAACCTTGAGCGCGACGCGGCGGCGCACTGGTTACTCCTGTTCCGCCATGTAAACCACACCGCAGCCGCCTTCGCCGATTTGCTGAAGCAGCTTGTAACGACCGATCTTGTCGCCGGCCTTTTCGGTGACAGCGGGGCCGAGGACGGTCTCTCCCGGAGTGTTTCCGCTGGCCTGCCCAGCGGTGTTTCCCGCGCCTCCCAGAAACCGCCCGGCGTCGTTGTTCGCCGCGATTAACTCCTCGATGCTCGGGCGCAGGGCGATATCGTTGCCACAGGCAGCCGCGAGGTAGTCGCCCCTTTGCTGCGCGTCCTCGATTTCAA
Organism: Verrucomicrobiota bacterium; assembly: GCA_038228235.1. Lineage (GTDB taxonomy): Bacteria > Verrucomicrobiota > Verrucomicrobiia > Limisphaerales > JBBRPK01 > JBBRPK01. Next base: position 15,433 of record JBBRPK010000017.1, on the reverse strand, counting down.
CCGCTTCGTTGAAAATCTCGCGCAACGATTTATTGGCTTTACTCATTCAATGGGACGTTTGCTTCGACGAAGGGCATCCGGGCCCGTACCTCATCATGCGCCAACAGCGGCTGAAAAGGGACAACAAAAAGACGGCGATAGCTGACTGGCCCGGCCACAAAATTCCCGCAGCAAGGCCCAGACAAACATCGCTTGCCCGGCCCCGAATTACGGAAGACGAGGACTCTCAGGCAGGTTTTCGCCCACAGTAAATGACGAAGATGCCGTTGCGGTACAAACAGTCCACGTCCACGAAGCCTGCGCTCCGCAACCCATTCAATTGGGAGGCAAGCCGGCTCAACTTGTTGTCTGGATTGCGGCGTGTTTCGTCCGGCGTGTCCCGAAGCCATTTGGGGCGGTGTTGGTGCTTTTCCGTCTCGATAATCCACTCTCGCCACAGTTCATATTGCCAGTCAAGAAGCACGGGTTCGTCCGGAAGCACGACATCCATGTTCAGGAACCAGCCGCCCGGCTCTAATTGTTCGATCGCGCGGAAGAACAACGCTACCCGTTCCGCCTGAGTCAGGTGGTGGATGGCCAAACTGGACACAATAAAGTCAAATGGGCCGAGTTGAACTTCGCCACGAATGATCGCTTCAAAAGCTGCTTGCAAGAATCGGACATTTTTTCCCTCGTTCACTCGGCGTCGCGCCGCATCCAACATGCTTGCAGAACCATCCACCAGGGTAAGACGTGCGCCGGGAAGTGAGACGAGCAGTTGTTGGCCCAGTATCCCGTCGCCGCAGCCCAAATCGCAGATTCGGAGGCTGGCGCTCCGCGCAAAATGACGCAGGAACGAATGCAGCACATGAAATAAGTAGCGGCGGTCTGGGACAATAGCGTCCGCCTCGTCGAGATAGCCTTGGCGAAACTCGGAGCTGGCCCAAAGGGTCTGATTGAAGTTGGTCCATGACAACGAGCGCGCCAGGATTGGCTCATCTTTGAGAAAGCGACCGATCTCGTCGGCAAGTTCCTGCGCGGTCTGGTAACGCTTGCTCGGCTCCTTTTCCAAACACTTGAGGGAGATCGTGGCAATCTCATCGGGCACGCCAGATTTGAGCAGGCACGGCGAGACCGGTTCCAGGCTCAAGACCTGGTGAAGTATGTCGGATGTCGTCTGGCCAACGAATGGCGGACGGCCAGTGAGAGCGTGATACAAAATCGCTCCGAGCGAATAGATGTCGCTCACCGGTCCAACTTTCCCGCGTTCGCCTGACGCCTGCTCCGGCGGCATGAAGCTTGGCGAGCCCATCACCTGTCCCGTCAGAGTCAGATCGGAATCGGCCGATAAATTCTTCGCCAGGCCGAAGTCAGTCACGCGTGGCCGATCGTTCGAGTCGATCAACACGTTCGAGGGTTTGAGGTCGCGGTGGAGAATGCCTCGTGTGTGCGCAAAGTGGATGGCCTCTGCAATGGTTTTCACATAGCCCGCTGCTCGCTTGGCCGACAGCGGTTGGTCGAGTATCAGCCTCGCCAAGGTTGGCCCATCAACAAAATCCATCGCGAAATAGTGTTGCCCCTCATGCACGCCGACCTCGTGGATGGCGACGATGTTCGGATGCTGCAAGCTGGCCGCGGCCGAAGCCTCGATGCGAAAACGATGGATCAATTCCTCGCTGGCATACTGACCGAGTAGCAACAACTTCACGGCAACGATCCGGTCCAGACTCACCTGCCGTGCCCTATAGACGATCCCCATGCCCCCGCGCGCGATTTCCTCCAACAACTCGTAATCTCCAAAGCGCCGGATAGTATGGTCCTCGGGCCTTTCGGTGAGGGCCGGAATGAGGACGGTGTCTCCAGGAGCGTTTCGGGCATCCTGCATAGCGGTGTTTCCCGCGCCTCCCAGAAACGGGCCCGCCGTATTATTGGCGTCGATCAACTCCTCGATACTCTGGCGCAGGGCGATGTCGTCGCCGCAGGCAGCGGCGAGGTATTCGTCTCTTTGCTGCGCGTCCTCGATTTCCACGGCTTCGTTGAAAATCTCCCGCAACGATTTATTGGCTTTACTCATACATGGCCGTTGCTTCAACAACGGACAACAGCGCGCGTACCTCAGCATGCGCCAACGGCGGCTGAAAAGGGACAAAAAAAGAAAAAGCTTGAAGCCACGCTCAGTGGCCAGTCGGCCCGCGAAGTTCCCGAAAGAGCCACGCCCGAGCAAACGTCCAGTAACGTTTGGCGGTCCGCTCGGTCACCGCAAGCACCTCGCCCGTCTCTTCATTGGTCATTCCCGCGAAGAACCGCAGCTTGACTAACTGTGCGGCGGCGGGGTCTTCCTTTTTCAGTTTCTCCAATGCCTCGTTGACCATGAGCAGTGCTTCGGGGTCGGCGAGGGTCGCCAAGTCAGTCTCCTCCAGGTTCACGCGTCCGAATTTGACGCCTCGTTTCAGGGAGTGTTTGCGCCGGGCGTTTTCAATCAGGATGCGGCGCATGGACTCCGCAGCGGCGGCGAAGAAATGGCCACGGCCTCCCACTTCAGGTTTTCGCCGCCCACAAGGCGCAGCCAGGCCTCGTGGACGAGCGCGGTGGGTTGCAACGTGTGGCCGGCGGCTTCATTGGCCATCTTTTGCGCGGCGGGCCGTCGCAGTTCCTCATAAACCAATGGGAGCAATTCGTCCGCGGCTTGCGGGTGGCCGTGCTCGATCGCATTGAGGATGCGTGTAACGTCGCTCATTCCAGAATTTCGCCTTATTCACGGTACAGAAAATCGATCACCAGTGCCAGAAAGAACGCGCGCTCTTCCCAAGGTGCCAAGGTGTTAAAGGAAGCTGGGCGTAGCCGAGCCCGAGCGCCTCGGCAAAACAACTCAGGACGGTTTTCAGCCGTCACGTCCCGATGAGAGAGTTATGAAATAGATTGAAATGGCTTTGGGATCATTGCGTTTCGACATGAAAGGAGCGATTTTTCGGTTCCAGAAGCTTAAAGCAAATTGGATACGCAGTTTCGACTGCTCGCACGCACTCGTTCAGTACTCTATCATTACTCTTGGACGCGCGGGTCGGAATCGAACCGGTGCGTGGACACTTTAGTGAGGGGAACACTCCGGAAGGGGGTTGCGTCTCTGCGGTTATTTTATCAAAGCATCAGAATTGCCAAACCCTGATTGCTCGCCCATTGCTCCCCAACTGCTCTTTCAACACTCCGTCACTTTTGGAGCCAGTTGTCGGATTTGAACCGACGACCGACGGTTTACAAAACCGTTGCTCTACCACTGAGCTAAACTGGCCTGGCACTGGAAATTCACACTAAACAATAATGTTTGCAAGCGTGAAGGTAGTTTCGGCAAATTGGCACATCTGCGACGCTTGCGCCAACAACGCTTTCCTTCTTGGATTCGCGGGCGCTTGTGAGAGTGTAGAGGCATGTCGGAGCGCATTTCAATCAAAGCGGATGTTTGCAACGGGCGGCCGGTGGTTCGCGGCACGCGCATTACCGCGCAGACGATCTTGGAGTTTCTCGCTGCGGGCGATTCCGTCGAGGACGTGCTTCATGAATATCCAAAACTCAGCCGCGCCGACGTTCAGGCGTGCTTGCGCTTTCATGCCGGGCGCGTATGGTTTAGTTCATGAGCGAGCGCATCGAAATCAATCCGCGTGTTCGTGGTGGGCAGCCTGTTATCAAGGGCACTCGGATTCCTGTGTCCGCTATTCTGGAGCAACTGGTCGAAGATGAGTCTTGGGATTCATTGCTGCACGGCTACCCGGAACTGACGCGGGATGATATTCAGTCTGCCCTGGAATACGCCCGCCATTCCATTCTGCACACGGAAATCACCGCCCTCGACGCGGCGTAAGCCGCCGTGCGCCTTTACCTCGATCAGATGCTTCGGGTCGATCTGACCTCACTTTTGCAAGCGGCTGGGCATGATGTCGTTCGCGCGTCCGAAACCGGCCAGGCACGGGCTGACGACGCGCTGGTTCTTGAACGTGCCGTGCAGGAGCAACGAACGTTGGTCACGCTTGATGGTCATTTTGGCAATTGGGTTGTGCTGCCGCTTTCGGAACATCTCGGAGCCATTCGGGTCAAGACGCACCCCACATCTACGGAAAATATTGCCAAGCTTTTGTTCCCACTTTTGGCTAATCATTCTCAAGCGGATTTTCGCAACAAAGTGGTGATCGTGTCAAAGAGCCTTGTGCGCTGGATTCAAACGAAGGACGAATGAGATTAGATATCGCTTTTGGATACGGGTCGCGGTTTTTGGAGCAAAACGAAGTCAATCAGAGCAGCGACTGAAATTGAAAACTCCCTCCTAAACACAGGGAAAATCAAGGACCGCCAAACAGGGCAAAAGTCCGGTTTAGAATTACAAAACCGTTGCTCTACCAATTCGGCCCAACTCTCCCATTGCCAGCCTGCCAAGGCCGGTTATATTCAGGGGGACGGTCTCTGGGCTGGGCTGGTCGGTCAATAACATATGCATATTCTAAAAGTCGTTTTTATTATTCTCGAAGTGCTCGCGCTCTTTAATCTGCTGATTTTTGTGCATGAGCTAGGCCATTTTCTGGCGGCGCGCTGGCGGGGCTTGAAAATCGAGCGCTTCGCCATTTGGTTCGGCAGGCCGCTCTGGAAGAAGGAAGTCAATGGTGTCGAGTATGTGCTAGGTTGTATTCCCGCCGGGGGTTACGTCTCCCTCCCGCAAATGGCGCCCATGGAGGCCATTGAAGGCAAAAGCGATAAGCCTCCGGAACAACTGCCGCCCATTTCGGCCTTGGACAAAATCATTGTCGCCTTCGCAGGGCCCTTGTTCAGTTTCAGCCTGGCGGTCGTGTTCGCGGGCGTAGTCTGGGGAGTGGGACGTCCAGAGAGAGAGTTTGAGAAAACCACTGTAATCGGAGAAGTGGACAAAGAATCTCCGGCTTTCAGCCTGTTGCGCCCCGGCGACCGGATCCTCGAGGTCGATAACAAGCCCGTCACGAAGTGGGGCGGCATGGGTGCCAGCGTCAAATGGCGCGTGGTGCGAAGCGAAGGGACATCCATTCCTTTTAAGATCGAGCGAGATGGCAAGGAAATGACCTTTGGGTGCCCCTTTTTCATACCGGAAACGAAGGCCTGGGAGCGAAAGAGTTTGCGGGAGATTATGATCGATCCCTCCTTCACCCCCATTGTCGGTCGTGTCGCTTCCAATAGTCCGGCGGCTCGCGCCGGGCTCCGTCCGTTCGATGAAATATTGGAAGTCAATGGGACAAGGCTTTTTCATTATGCCGGACTGGCGCACTATATCGAGCAACATGGCGCCATACCCTTGACTCTAAAAGGCCGGCGCGATGGCCAGGCTTTGGAAGTAACCGTGGTTCCCGAAATGACCATTGGTTCAACCAATGGCAGGCCCATGGTGGGCATTGTGTTCGACAACTCAGGTGGCAAAATCCAGTTGGCCCATCCGAGCGTTGTTGAACAGATCAACGGCAGTGTGGATGCGATGGTAAGCACCTTTGGCGCGCTCTTTTCCAAAAAATCGGATATTAAACCGCAACACCTCAGCGGAGCGGTGAATATCATGAATATCTACTATCGGCTTTTTTCGAGCGAGCAAGGCTGGCGGCAGGTGCTGTGGTTCACAGTCATTATCAATGTCAATCTCGCCTTGTTGAATCTGCTTCCCGTTCCGGTATTGGATGGCGGGCACATCACTTTGGCTCTAGTCGAGGCCGCTCGCCACAAACCCATCAGCCCCCGATTCCTGAGTATTTTGCAAACCGGTTGTGCTATTCTCATCATCGGCTATATCGTTTATATCACCTTCTACGATGTCCAGGATGTGCTATTGCCCTGGAGACATCCGAAGGAAAAGGCGCCACCCGAGATGAAATTCGATTCCAAGCAGCCAGAGACCCCCGCGCCCGGGAAATGAGAGCGATGCTACATTGCCAGTCCCCCTTCCTTTTCCGACGCCGGCAGACTCGCGAGGTGGTTGTTGGAGATCCTGCCAAAGGCGGCGTTGTGATCGGAGGCGACCAGCCGGTAGTCATCCAATCGATGCTCACTTGCGACACCATGGATACCGCGGCTTGCGCGCAGCAAACGCTGGATTTGGTGGCCGTGGGTTGTGAGTTGGTGCGCATCACCGCGCCGACGGTCAAAGATGCGGCGAACTTAAGAAACATTGTGGCTGAACTGCGGTCGCGAGGATGTCTGGCGCCAATCGTGGCAGACATTCATTTCAAGCCGGATGCCGCTCTGGAAGCGGCCCGATGGGTGGAAGCGGTCCGCATCAATCCGGGCAACTATGCGGATTCCAAAAAATTCGCCGTCAAAGAGTACACCGATGAACAATACAACGCGGAATTGACGCGCATCGAGGAACGATTCACGCCGTTGGTCAAGCTTTGCAAAGAGCTGGGCCGCGCCTTGCGCATCGGAACTAATCACGGCTCGCTCAGCGATCGAATCATGAACCGCTTCGGTGACACGCCGCTGGGCATGGTCGAGAGCGCCCTGGAATTTGCCCGCATCGCGCGGAAAAATGATTTCCATAATTTCAAGTTCTCGATGAAGTCGAGCAACCCCAAGGTCATGATCGAATGCTACCGCTTGCTGGTGGCGCGCCTCGACGAATTGGGGCCGGATTGGAATTACCCAATTCATCTGGGCGTGACGGAAGCGGGCGAAGGGGAGGATGGCCGCATAAAGAGCGCGATTGGCATCGGCTCGCTGCTCTGCGATGGCCTGGGCGATACCATCCGCGTTTCGCTGACGGAAGATTCCCCGCACGAGATCGCCGTTTGCCGTGATTTACTGGCGCAAATTCCCATCCTGACAGCGAGGCAGGGTGGGGCAAACCCGGCGTTACTTGCCACATCGTGGCCGTTTGATCCCTTTGCCTTCACACGCCGATCCACGCCCGAAATAGAGCTGGTCGAGGGAGTTAAATGTGGCGGCGAACAAACGGTTCGCGTGGTGGTGACCCAAGCTGCCTGGGAAAAAGTCGCCCCGAAGATCAGGCCCAAAGACGACGTCAAGCCGGAAGCGATCTACGAAGATTTAAATGTTTTTGAAGTCGATCCAACCACCGATTTCACGGTGAACTGTGCGACCCAATTAATTACCGTAAAGGATGGGGTGCCGCTGCCGGCCATCACTGCATTCCGGTTGCTGGCGGCCAAGCTAAAGCGGCTTGGCGTCAACAATCCCATTCTTCTCAAGGATTGCCTTAGCTTCGAGGCCACCCCGCTGGTTCCGAAGATTGCGCTTCTCCGCGCGGCGGTGGTCGTCGGATCCCTCTTAGCAGATGGAATCGGCGACGCGATTTTGGTTCGTGGAGAATCAGGCGCAGGCCAGTCGCTTCGCCTCGCCTATAATATTCTTCAAGCGGCGGGCTGCCGCTCCTTCAAAACCGATTACGTCGCTTGTCCTTCGTGCGGTCGCACGCTGTTTAATTTGCAAACTGTGACAGCCCGAATCAAATCTCGCACCGAACATCTAAAAGGGGTGAAGATAGCCATTATGGGGTGTATCGTGAACGGTCCTGGCGAAATGGCCGACGCGGACTTCGGATACGTTGGCGGCGCGCCCGGCAAGATCAACCTCTACGTTGGGAAAACGCCGATAAAGTTCAACATCCCCGAAGGTGAGGCGGTGGACCGTTTGGTGGATCTTATCCGCGAGCACGGCAAATGGGCCGAGCCGGAAGACAGAAGTTCTCCCGAGTTGGCAGTCCGTTGAGATTCACGGCGTGTTTCCAGAGTTGCTGCCGAGGCGGGCTATTCTCTTTTCAGAGCCGCCCCTCGTCCCGGTGGAAGTTTTCCCAGATGATAGATCAAGAAGCCGTGCAGGAATTGGCGCAGTTCCACGACGTGCGCGCGGGCCGGTTTTAATTGATCCAAATCAATCCAGTCCAGGCGCGCCAAATCCTGGAGCAACTGCCTGGCGGGCGGACTCAGATGGGTTTTTGCGACATCGGGTTCCAATCCAAGCTCGCATAATAGTTTCAGTTCAAAAGCAAAGACCGTTCGTGGCTGCGGCGGGATGTTCGGAAGCCGGCCCAGAACATCTTTAAGCAAGGCAAACACGGCCGGGATGGGCGTTTCTGTCTCGGTGGTTTGCTCAACTAGAGACGCGCAATAAGCAGCCTGCTGAAGACTCAACATCTCTCGCCGAAGGGGGGCATGGGTTTCCTGCAGGCTAACCTCGCAAAGGGTATGCAGGTCGGAGCGACGGCTGCGGATGAAGCTAAATTCCGCCAGGTAAAACAGATCCAGCTTGCCGTGAAAGGGTGATTTGGGGCGGCGAGCGCCTTTGGCCACGGTGCTGAGCCTTCCGAAGTCGGCCGTCAGCCATTGCACGATCAGACTGGTCTCGGTGAGCGGGCGGGTGCGAAGCACCAAACCGGTGGTGCGCTCGCTCATTCTGGTTTGGTGGCGGCGCCCGTTGTGAGGTCTGTGGCCGGCAGGGCGTGGCGTCCGGGCAAACTTTGTGGGCGCGGATACTCAGGGGCTACCGCGCCCAGGCTGATAATGAATTTAATCCCGTCGGCGACTGACATCTCCAGCTTTATGACCTCCGATTCGGGCACCATCATCAGGAAGCCGCTGGTCGGGTTCGGAGTTGTGGGGACAAAAACGCTCAACACCTTATGCCCGGTTTTTGCCTGGACTTCCTGATGGCTGGCGCCGGTCAAGAATCCGACGGCGTGCTGGCCGGGGTGGGGAAACGGAACCAGGACCACTTGTTTGAAGGAGGAATTACTGGAGGTAAAGGCGTCATTCACTTGCTTCAAGGTGCCATAAATTTTGTTGAGGAGAGGAATTCGCAGCAGTGTCATGTCCATCATCTCAATCAACTTCTTGCCCACGTAATACCGCGTCAGCCGGCCCACCATGCCTATGAGCAACAAGCCCAGCAAGAAAGCCGTGAAACTCCAATACCACAGAATAGGCCCAACGCCTCCTCCGGCATGAGTCAGGCTCGTTGGCAGAAAGAACAGCAGAGTGTCCGTGAAGCGCGACACCGTGCCGAAAAGCCAGACGAGGACTGCGATTGAAACGATGCCCGGCAGCGACACCGCCAATCCCGTCACAAAATCGGCGCGCCATCGGGCGAGCAGGCTCTTATTCATGGTTCATTCTATGCATTCACCTCCGCTGGCTCAACCCGAAGCCCGCAGAGTCTGGAGATCCCAGCGGGTGCCTGGCGGATCGAGTGAATCGCGATTGCTCGCAGACCCAAGCTAAACAAACAAGGCCCTCCGAAGACCAGATTCAAGTTTCCCGACACATTTTCGCATTCTGCGTTTGCTCATGCTCGCAACAAAAAGTAAAAAGTGTAAGTGAAAAAGAAACCTGACCCGCAAACCTCGGAGATTTCTCCCGCTTCCGGGTTGCGCCGCTATCTGTATTTCACGGCGGCCATTACCGGAGCCGCCATCATGATTGTCGAAATCCTGGGGGCCAAGATGCTCTCACCCTATCTGGGCACTTCCCATTTTGTTTGGACGGCGCAAATTGCGGTGACGTTAGTCGCGCTGGCATGCGGCTATTATGCGGGTGGCTGGCTAGTCGATAAATCCCTGCGCCTGGACCGGTTGTATGGGGCCATTTTGCTCGCTGGAATTTATCTCGCCCTGACGGTCGTGGTTACTGAACCCATCGCTTACGGCTTGCTTCATTTTGACCTGGCTATCGGGTCCTTGCTGGTTTCGGCGCTGCTATTCTTCGTCCCACTCGCCTTGCTGGCGATGGTGGGACCGTTCCTGATCCGTGTATTGACAAGCTCGGTCAACGCGGTGGGCGGGAATGTGGGCCGGCTGACGGCGCTGAGCACCTTTGGGAGTTTTATCGGCACCATCTTGATCGGCTATCTCCTTATCCCCTATTTGCGCAACTCCATGACCATGTTTCTGACCGCAGCGTTGTTGATGGTGATCGGCGGCAGTTACTTTTTGATCTGGCAAAGGACGACTCGCGCCCTCGCGGCCGCGGGGTTGGGATTGGCCTTGGGTTTGGTTCCGGGCTATTTCGGTTTGAGGAACAAACCGTTGCGCGAAGCCCATGTCGTAGAACTATACTGCGCCAACTCAAACTTCGGCATGCTTCAAGTGCTGCAGGTAAAAGACAGCCCGCTCCGATCCTATTTGAATGATTATCTGACCCAGAATACCTATGACACCAACTTGCACCAAAGCATTTCCATGTTCACTTACATGCTGCATATGCTGGCGCAAGCCTATACCCCGCGCATCGACGACGTGCTTTGCATCGGATTGGGAGTAGGAATCGTTCCGATGGAGTTTGCGCGGGACGGCGCCACCGTCGATGTGGTCGAAATAAATCCCGCAGTTGTGTCCGTGGCCGCGAAATTCTTCGAGCTAAAGCCCGAGCGTCTTAACATCTCAATTGGGGATGGGCGCTGGTTTGTCAATCGCGCCGCCAAGCGATACGACACGATCATCCTGGACGCTTTTCTCGGTGATTCCTGCCCGTCGCATCTTATGACCCGGGAAGCCTTCACAGGCATGCGCCGCAATCTGAAGCCGGAAGGCACGCTGGTCATCAACACTTTTAGCGACTTCGGCACCGGCCAGGACTTTTTCGCCGCATCGCTTTCCAAAACGTTAAAAGATGTTTTTCCCAGTGTACGCATTCACAAAGGAGAATATGGCAACACCCTTTTTGTAGCTTCCAGTAATCCTCGCCTTGCGATCCTTCATCCACCCAACTTCGAGCGAGTTAATAGCAACTGCGCATCACAAGTGCGCGATGCCTTTGAAACCTTGCGCGAAACTCATCCGGCTCATGGCATCGTTCTGACGGATGATTTCAACCCGGTGGAGTTTTATGATGCCCGCAACCGTGAAAATCTCCGACGTTACCTGGCTGCTTCCATGCGCGAATTATGAACGTCAAGCTTGCCTACGGCCAAGGTCACTTAGAGGTCGATTTGCCTGAGGAGCAAACAACGGTCATCGAGCCGGCCAGCACTCCGGGCCTGCCGGACGAGCGCGCGGCGGTCCGCACCGCTTTGGAGCAGCCGATCGGCGCCCGACCCTTGCGCGAGTGGATTAAGCCGCAGGACCGCGTCTGCATTACGTTCACGGATCTCACCCGCGCGACGCCCAATCACCGCCTCATTCCCTGGTTGCTCGATTATTTGACCGCCGTGCCCCGTGACCAAATCACGCTCATCAATCAACTTGGCACCCACCGACCGAACACGCAGGCCGAACTGGAAATCATGCTGACGCCGGCGGTCCTCAAAAAATATCGCGTGCTTAACCACGAACCGGAGAACCCGTCGGCGCTCATTCAATTTGGCAACACCAAAGATGGAACGCCAGCCCTCATCAATCGCCACTTCGCAGAAGCAGAAGTCCGCATCGCCACGGGGTTTATCGAGCCGCATTTTTTCGCCGGCTTTAGTGGCGGTCCAAAGAACATCATGCCTGGCGTGGCAGGGCTCGAAACAATCATGAGCAATCACGGCGCGGCCAACATTGGAAATCCACAGGCGGTGTTTGGTGTCACCCGGGGGAACCCAATCTGGGAGGAAATGCGCGCGATTGCTCTGCGAGTGGGACCGAGTTTCCTGCTGAACGTTTCCTTAAATGAGCAACGAGAGATTACCAGCGTGTTCGCCGGAGATTTGCTTCAAGCGCACGAGGTTGGGTGCGAGTTCGTCCGAAAATCTGCAATGCAAAGGGTCAGCCGGCCCTTTGATATTGTCGTCACCACCAACAGCGGGTATCCGCTTGACCTTAATCTTTATCAGGGCGTGAAGGGGATGAGCGCGGGCGCGCGCATACTCAAACCGGGCGGGACGCTGATTCTGGCTTGCGAATGTCGAGAAGGAGTGCCGCTGGACAGCCCCCTGGACAAATTGTTGCGCGCGGCCGGGAGTCCCGAAGAGATTTTGACGATGCTGGCGACGGCTGGCTTCGCGCGCCCAGAGCAATGGCAAGCGCAGATTCAGGCCCTGATTCAGCGCAAGGCCGAGGTGCTGGTTTATAGTTCATTGCCCGATGAAGTCATTCGTGGCGCGCACCTCATGCCGTGTCACGACATCGGCGCGGCCGTGTCGGAGCGTTTGGGCAAGCTCGGTCCCCGAGGGCGCGTGGCTGCATTGCCTCAGGGGCCGTTGACCATCCCGTACCTGCAATGACGCCACATCGTGAGAGCTTTCCCCGTCGGGAATCGTTGCTTGATTGAAAAGGGAAGATGAAGTAAACATTCCTATGGCTCTTTCCTCGCCGTAAGAGGAGCAGGGCGAAACAGTGCTTTTTAATTGAACAATAGAGAATAGATGAACGTTATGAGATTGATGAAGTTGAGATTGGTCAGCGCGATTGCCCTGAGTCTGCTGGTGGCGGGTTCCCTTTTGCAAGCCCAGGAGAAAAAGGAACAAAAACCCGCCGTCCCTGCGACTCCAAAGCCAGAGGCTCCTGTGCTGAAGCCCGCCACCCCTGCTATTAAGCCGGAGTCCAGAAGAGCTCTTCGGGTCGAGGCTACTCTGAATGGCCTGACCCAGTCGTTGAATCTAACTGACGAACAAAAGATCAAAATCAAGCCGATCCTGGAAGAGGAAGTGATAAAATTTGAGGAATTGCAACAGGATAAGACTGTTCCCCCGGCCGAGCGATCGAAAAAATTTAAAGAAGTTAGAGAAGCCCGCCAGGCTAAAATCAAACCACTCCTCACGGCCGAGCAGCAGGAAAAACTCGACGCTTTCCGAGGCGGATCGCCGCGAAGGGTGGCGCCACCCGCTGCTACCCCCGCTGCGAAATAGCGAGCGAGCGCGCCCCCTGGACAGTTTCTGGTCCTCGGGCGATTGCGTATAATCCGGCGGGGCTACCTGCACCTGGTTGCGATTCCCGGCGAGCTGGCGCCCGGATTCGGCGGGGCCACAGGGTGAAGCGGGATGCCGTTAGCCACCATGGCCCATTCCAGGAGAAAGAACCGGAGGAGCAGAGCGCGCCTGTTGAGCAACTCTCCGACGCCGCTCCGCTTTTTTGAGTTTGCCCAAAACGCGGACTTCTTCGTAAAATTTTTCCAAGTTGCCTCCATCTTTTCGCAGCATGGCTCGAAAACCTGGGACCAAATCATAATAAGCCGCCACCGTATTGAGCTGGGCATTGTTCAAAGGTTTAGCGAACCAGCGAGCATAACTCCCGAGACCGCCCCAGTGGTCTTGCAACTCTGCATATTTTGCGCGGAGCTGCGCGATGACCTCCTCTTTTTTTTGTTTAAGGCGGGCGATCTCCACCTTTGTGCGAAGATGAGATTGAGGAGCACCCGGGTTTTCGGTGGAGGAGGTCTCTCGATAGAGCAGGTTCAGCTCTTCCCGAGCGGCCATGATTAATTGCACGAATTGCTCATTCCGCTGTAGAGCGGCCACATAGAGCTTATCCATATCAGCCTCGGATTTTGCCGCCAACCAGCGCCGCGCGCCTTCTTCCCCGACGGTAGTGGCGAAGGCCTCATTGAAATCTGTATCTCCGCTAATGAATACCCGTTGATGAGCCAGCTCGTGAAAGAGGATTTCCGCCAAATCGGGCTCCGGCTCTGAGATAAAAGTGTTCAAGATAGGATCTTTAAACCAGCCAAGGGTGGAATAAGCTTCCACTCCTTCGACATATATTTCCCAGCCTCCTCTTTTTAGTTTTTCCGCGTATTGGCGGGCATCCGATTCGGAAAAATAACCTCGATACTTCAAACTGCCCACGAACGGATACCACCAGGTCTTTGGTTCGAGCGAAAACTCCGGAGCGGCATGCACATTCCAGACCACGTAACGTCGATGCAGATCGACATAGCGGAGATATTGGCCATCAACGGGCAGGCGAAGGTCTTTCGCAGCAAACTCGCGCAGCCGCAAAATCAATTTGAACTTCGCTTTTAGTTCCAATGAAATCCGGGAATCCGAGATTAATTTTTGAATGGGTTCCCGGTGGGCCAGGATTTGATATTCGCCGCGGATGGCCTGCTTGTAATAGCGGATGCTCTGACAGCCGGAAAGAGCCGCGCCCAAGCCTAGAAATACCAACCCGGCCAGCAGCCTCTTGCTCCACGCGCGCCCACCCCCGTTTGGACAATCAGTCATTGCTTCGAATAACTGGCTAAAGCTGTTTTGGCAACTCAGAACCCCGTTGGAGCGCAGAAAGAACGATGGCTCAAAACCTGGTTGACGACCGCCTGGCGCCTGCTAGGGTCTGGCTGGGCCAATTCATTTTTTCGGCCCAAACTCTTATGGCAAAAAATCCAACGGGGGTCAGGCCACTTCCTGACCAATGTGATGTCAACTGCCTCGCTTCTTTTACGGAAGCGGCTGAAGAACTGCAACGGGAGCCATTCTTTAGCGGCGACAACAAGACCACTCTCGCAAAACAGAGCCAAACGGGGGAAACCCAGTTTGGAAACCGGTTTCATTTTCGTTCTGCCCTCATTAGCTTTCGCCGGATTCGGAACGAGCGGGAGGCCGCCAATTTTCTGGAGATTTGCAGGCTCCTGAAGCGGTTCAATGATGGCGATATTTCTGTCGAAGCGGTCCAACAACAGCACAAAGAACTAACAGAAAGAAGATGGCCAAATTTGCCGCTGGCCGCCGGAGGATTGGTTGACCTGTGGCTGGACGCTATGTTCGAACCCACTCGCCTGAAAAACCCCCGGGGTGAGCGGTGCGGAACCCGCATCGAATTTGGGCGCCTGGTAAAAGCACATGGCCATGCCTTTGTGGAGAATGGGTGCCGGACCAGCATCTCAGCGATTGGGACATGCTATTTCGCCTTGTTGAAAGTTGCGCGCCTCGCCTTGGGGCGATGGGAGAAGGATTATGAGCTCCGGCCAGAATTCGAGATTGGCATTCCTTCTGGACTTTCTCTGGTTGCCGCTTCGGGGGCCGCACCGGCGGCCGCAGCCATTCTTAGCTCAACGGCAGGACCATTGGGGGATGAATCCCCGCTGCAGAAATTTGAACGGGTGCTGGCGACGGATCAATTCAAGCCACTCAAAGCGGTTCTGGACAGCCTCCAACTCGATCCCCTGGTGATTTGCGAAGCGGTTAAGAACACCAACTCTTATCAAGAGTTGATGGGGAAACTGGGCTATAAAATTATCCTGGAGCCGCAAATCCATTACCAGGATTGCTATTCACGGGTCGGTCGCGCCGGCGGCATCAGAGCGGTCCTCCCTTATCACGACACGGGAACCCACAGCACGCTCGTGACGCTCGCAAATTTTAATTTGACGCTAACAACTACTCCCAAAACGGCGGCGTTTTTTAACCTCCGATTCGCAGAGCTTAAAACGTTGTTGAAGAGCTAAGAGCCTGTTTTAAAATTGCGTGGGGTCCTGCGGCGAGGGATTTTGGCTGTGGCCAAGGCGGCGAGGCCGGAGCATCCCCGCAGCGGGCTGTGACGGCCGAGTCAACGCAGGCCGCAGACAAAAGACCCGCCGCCCGG
>JBBRPK010000016.1:0-65190 GCA_038228235.1 Verrucomicrobiota bacterium | reverse complement strand
GGGAATGGCGCTTACATAAGGCCGAGTTCGCGCAGGCGGGCTTGTGTACGGCGGACGTTTCGTTTGGGATGATCTCGGAATTTGTGCCGTGGCGCGTCGAGTCGAGGATATTTGTTTTTCTTGCGTTTGACGGCGCGGGGCTCTCGTCGGCCGGGGCGCTGCGGCACCAAATCCATCGCCAAGGTTTCCAGCAATTGGCTCCAAAGTTCCCGACGTTTCTTTTTGGAACGGGCTTGGGCGCAGGCGTGAGTGAAATGACGCAGAGCATCAACGCTGCCTTTGAAACTGATGCGCTCCATAGGCACACCATTTTCGGTGGCGGCCTGGGCCATGGTGCAACGGATTAAGTTGTGAGCGATCAGGCGCATGTACAATTCTTTTTGCGCCATCTCCGGGGAGCGGCCGCGCAGGGTATCCATTTTGAGAGTCGTTTTAAGATCGTCCAGGCACATTTCGAGCCTCCAGCGGCGCGAGTAAGCCCAAAGGATTTCCTTGGCGGGATAGAGTTGAGGGTCCAGCAGCGTCGTGATGACCGTGACTTGGCGCACGCGGAAACCTTTTTGATAGCAACTGCCTTTAAGGGCCCGCACGGTCATTTGCGCCGGCAGCCCTGCCCATTGCAGCGCGCTCAGCCAAGGCGAGGGGGTGGCCCCTTTGCTCCAACTGAGGAGCCAGTCGTTTTTGGCCAGCCGTTTGAGACGACGCCGACCGTCGATTGAGCGGGTAGTCCGGCCAATAAAATCGAGGCCTAAGGTGCAGTGCAGCCAAGCGATGAGCGGGTAATTGCCGAAACCCCGGTCGCCTAAAACAATGTCCCTGGCGGCCAAATGGCTCACCAGCGAACTCAAGAGGGAGAGTTCTGAAACTCCCAAACTGCCTTGGGCCGCGCAGAAGATGGCCCCGCTCAAGAAAGAAAAGAAGACTACCAGGCGCATCATCGGAAAGCTGGGTTTGTTGGGGCACTGCAAGGGCGGGTAGGCTTTTCGGTTCTTGGGGGTATCCGACAAAGTGAGGGCAGAACCATCGACGGCCTTGAGGGGCCGGCCCTGGAGTTGGGTCATGGGGGCGACCTGCTGGTCGGCGGCTTGGGCTGTGGCGGCCAGCGCCTTGGGAAATTCACTGAGGGGCAGGCGCGCTTTGGCGCGGCAATAGGCACCATCCTCTGGAGAGATTTTGGGGCCGTTTTCCAAGCCGAAGAGGGCCTGGAGCTGGCGGACGACCTCTCGGCAGGAAGCCTCAGGATTGAAGGATTGCCAGAGCATGCACCAAAAGGTGCGCCAGCGGGTGTAATCGCTGTCGCGGCTGTTTTGTTTCTCTGTGGCCTTGGGGAAGAGTTGGTTGGGCACCCAGAGGGCGAAGCAACTTTCCAGTTGGCAGAGAGTATAGGCGCGCACCTGAGAGGGGACTTGGGCGGTGCGGGAACCCATGGGGGCCAAGCGAGGGAGCCAGGCGGGGAAGAAAGGCGTATTGCGCATAGGGCGGTATATATACCGCCTCTATTGACAGGTCTGCTAGATTTATATTCATGCAAATTCAAAAAAAGACGGCGCAGACCCAGTACGTTCGTTTGCGCAAACGCTTGGGCAAGGTCGGTTGGATGAGCGAGGGTTACGTGCAGAACCGCGGGCCCGGGGCGGGCGGCCCCTGCTACCAGTGGACTCGCAAGGTCAAAGGCAAAACCCTCAGCGTGGCCTTGTCCAAAGAGCAGTTTGAGTGGTTGCGAACAGCTATTGCCCAGTGGCGCGAGGTGCAAGCGACACTAAAGGAAATGCAACGCCTCAGCCGTCAAGTCTTGTTTGAAACCGTGCCTCATCCGCCACGACGCAAGAGACTGGGTAAGAAGGTTTTAGGGACTATGTAAGCGCCATTCCCCGTTGATGGTGCGAAATAAAAAACTCAACCAGATGCTTTCCCACCCGTTTTATCTCCACGCACTTATCTTTAAGAGTCCAAACCTGCCCTTCCTTAAGCGGGGGAATGACATTGTCCTCTTTAATTTGGTTCTTCATCCGCCAAGCGACTATGAAAATATTAACTCTGGCGAGCGTTTTGGTCTGCGCTCAGGCGCCGCTTTGTTAGCCGGCAGCCGTTTCGTTTCGCATCATTTTAAATAATAGCTTATTTTGCATTGCGGAATCTTACCATCGCCACAGGAGTCACCAAGCGGGTGAAACCCTGCACGAACAACGAAGGGACTGGCGTCGGGATTATTTACCCTGTTGCCTGCGCCATTCCAGATGAACCCGGGCTACTTCTCCCATGTAATCTTCCACCTTATAGGCTCCTGCGGCCTCGGCAAGGTGTTTGGCGGCGAGCTTTTCATTGCCGGACGCTTCGTAGAACAAACCCATGTAAAAATGGGCATAGAAGAGTTGGTGGTTGAGTTGGGCGATGGAGGAGTAGCCGCCTTTAGCAGCCGCCAGCACGTCTTCTGGTTTTGCTTTGCCGGCGAACACGGCATAAATCTGCATCATCGGTGCGCGCGCGTCGTCTTTGATCGGGATCAGCGAACCGCGGGCTTTGGCCAATCCGGAAAGGCGGGCCACGCACAGAAAATGCCAGACGGCGTTTTCAACATCGTTTGGATTAACAGTTTGATGCAGCTCGAATTGTTTGCGGCCATCCTCATAGCGCCCGGCATAGTAATAAGCAATCCCCCGTTGCCAATGCTGGGCCGCGCTCTGCGGCCTCCTTTCCACGAACCTGTCGAAATCGGCGCAGGACTCCTTAAAGTGGGCCAGCTTGAACTGCTCGATGCCTCGCAATTGATAAATCTCAATGCCGCGCGGCTCCATTGCGAGGGCCTGATCGAAATCTGCCACTGCTTTGCCATGCTCGCGATCCTCGGCGTAAAGACGTCCTCGGACATAATAGCACTGGGGATTCTTGGGGTCGGCGGTGACGGCTTTGCTGGCCAGAATTAAGGCCTCTGCGAGGTTGCCTTGGCGATGGAGCGCCTGGGCCTGGTCCAACATTTGATCAAGCTGCCCATCCGCCAGCAGATGGCCCTCGCCAATCACGCTCGCGCAAAGCAAAAGGAGCGGCCGCCAACCAGCGAGAGTCAAAGGCCAGGCACAATTCATCCGGTCACCTTACCAGCGTCGATTCGGGAGCTCAATCTTAAGATGAACGTGGCGCGGGTTTCCAAACCCAAATGCCCCTAACTGGTGAACAGCGCCATCCCGGAGGGATGCAGGAGCTTAGCCGGGGGAGGGGAGTTTGCGCAGCCCCCGGACGGCCACCCCAATTCCAATTTCGCCCAAGCAGGGGCGACGGGAATTTTCCAGCGAACCTGCCGGCTTCTAAGCTGCGCTTCCCTCAATATTTCCACACTTCCAAAGCTTCCGGCAAACTGCCGTACTGGAGGAATTGCTTGGGTGCGCGCGGCACTCGGAAAACGTTTTTGGTGTAGGCAAAGCTCTCCGGCAGCTTCGTCAGGGAGACTAGCCGCCGGGGCGCAAGCGCGCCCGCAACTTCCGGGATATCGGTCACCCGGAGGACGTTGAGCAGCGCCGGGCCTTGCCAGTGCGATGCAGGCGGATCGTTCACGATCACTTGCTTGACCCGTTCGTCGAACAGCGCCGCATACATGGCGAGGATTCCCATCTCCCCTTTGCCGTAAATTGAAATGGAGGCGGCGGAAAGCTTCTCTTCTTCCACCGCCCAGTTCAGCCCGCGGAGAATGTCCCAGATCTGCATGGCGGCGGTGGTGCGGCCAACCCATACTGCTGTGCGTTCAATGTCCGCATATTCGGCGGGACCCATTAATTGCTCGGTAAAGCGGGGTTTGAGAATCATTACCGTGTACCGGCCCAACAGCGGCAGCAATTCGTCCATGTCCGACGAAGAAACGGAATCCGCGGCTCGTTTCACGTAAATCAGTAACGGAGCATGCCTAGGGCCGTTTTTTGGCATAAAGAGTTGGGCGCGAATCCGCACCCCTTCCTCACTTTGGAAGGATACCTCCTTGTAGGCGGCGTAACCCTCGCGCGTCCCCCA
This sequence comes from Verrucomicrobiota bacterium, assembly GCA_038228235.1. Classification (GTDB taxonomy): domain Bacteria; phylum Verrucomicrobiota; class Verrucomicrobiia; order Limisphaerales; family JBBRPK01; genus JBBRPK01. Next base: position 61,191 of record JBBRPK010000016.1, on the reverse strand, counting down.
GCCTCCGCCGCTCTTGGCCTTCGCCTCAAATGGGATCGGTGTAGTGGGGAACCAACGGAACACTTTCTCTTTCAGTTGGGCGATTAACTCGGGACGGCGTTGTTGCCAGCCCGCGCGTGACTCCACCTTTCTCGACGCGGTTGCCACGAATTGGTTCTGGACCTTGAAGTTAATGGCGTCGGCTGGGACATGGCTCAGACAGGCCAAATCCTCCGCCCTTTCTTTTGGCGGACTGTTAGTTGCTTCCGGCAGCGGCGTAGCGTCCCCTTTCAGCCAGCGCTGCATCCATTGCCGGGCTTCGCGGAGAAATAGAGGCGGGTCGCTGTGCTCCACGCTATCATCCAGTTCACGAATGCGCTCCGAGTCATTCCCGGCGTAAAGATCATAAACTTTCCTGGCGCGCTGAAAAACCTGGTGGTAACCGTCGGGCGGAAAGATGGTGTCCTTTTGTCCGCTGATCATGAGCAGCGGGCGCGGCGCAATGAGCGCGGCCACGATCGGAAAATCCCAAGCGTAAGTGTTATGAAAGTAAATGCAGTCACATTGCCCGCGGGCCACCCAATGCGCGGCCTGCGAACCAAACGTGAACGTGGAGCAGACGGGAGCCGCGACCTTGATGCGCTCGTCGACCGCCGCCGTGTACCAGGTCATCGCCCCGCCGCCGGAGATGCCTGTGAGTCCAAAGCGCGTCGCGTCCACCTCGGGGCGCGTTTCAAGATAATCGAGCGCCCGAATCGCGTTCCAGACTTCCACCCCGGCGGGGGTATAGCCCAGCGATAGCCAATGCCACATGTTCAAGTCATGGGTGCCGTGATGTATCCCGGCAATTTCTGCGAATTCCAGGGTGTCGAGCACCAGACAGGCGAACCCATGCGAAGCGAACCAGATAGCGCGGTCCTGATACTGAAATTTGGCTCCCAATGGGTGTGGCGAATGTCCGCACAGATAAAGGATCGTCGGGAGCTGCTTGGCGGAATCGTTCGGCACATAAAAATTACCCGTGACATAGAGGCCCGGCATACTTTGGAAGACCACCTTCTCGACGCGATAAGTCTCGCGATCAAGTTGTCCGGCAATGTGCGCCTTCAAGGGCGTCCGAGCGGGCAGCGGATCCAATCCAAGCATCTCCAGTAGTTGCCTGCGCAATTCAGTCCTTTGTTTCTTCCAATCATCCAGGCTTCTTATTTCGATCAAACAGCGCGCAGACATGTCGGCGGCAATGCGCTTTAGGTGGTTGGTCGTCATCTCCTGCCGTTGCACTGCGCTCTCCTGCGCGCAGAGACTGGAAACGCAAAGGAGAGAGATGGCAGCGACCCCAACGACCCTGGCGAATGGTGCGATTTCTAAAATCGGGTTCATGCTATGGATCTAGCCAGAAAAGGGAAGCTGAGGCAACGCGGCATTTTTTCAGTTCAGAAGATGAGGCCGGGGCCCGGAGGTCCAACGCCCGCAAGTTGCGCTTACCATCCTCGCGTGTCCCTCCCTCCGAGCGAGCTATCTAACAGCGACACCGAACAATCGTCGCCGGTTTTACCAATTGCGCTGGCCGTAAGCTGAACCCTGTGGGTGGCAGGCTTACCTTTACTCATCTGCCGGAGCGCGGGAAAACCTTGGCGCCTCAACTCTTCACGCTTCCGGTCGTGAGACGTTTGATTTCTTGCTGACAGCGCTCGGCCTCTTCTTTTTTGCCCAGCTTTAGGGCCAGAGGAAGCAGTTTCTGAAAGATCATGATGTGGTCGGGGTAATCCGGAAAATCGTGCAGGAATTTCTCGTAAAGCTCGAACGCGGCGAGTTGCGGGCCAAAAACGGATCGCTTTTGCGCCAGGCCCAGCATGACTCGAATCCGTTGCTGCGGGGTTGGCTCCAGTTTTAAAACTTCCTCGTAAGTGTCCAGGCCATCGGAGAACTGTTTCTTCGCCCAGTAGAGATCGGCCAGCTTTTCTTTCAACACGGCGCTTCTTTTCGTGGCCGGGATCTTCTCCAGGTAATCAATCAGTTCGCCCGTGCTCGTGCCAAGAGCCTGGTTCATACCAACCACGCGCAGGTGAGACCATTCCACCAACGGGCTCTGCCGTTTCTGCAAATCAAAATGTTGTTCATCGCCTCTCCGGCCGAAGGGCCGATACAGTGGATCACCGACCACGGTCGTCTGCCAGGACAACCAAATTTGCCCCGCGCAAGCCGCCTCTCCGAAACTGAAACCGAAAAGGAATCTCTCCATGAAAGCGGCGATGTTCGGCGTGCCCGTCAAGTAGGGTTCATCGACACAGCCTAAAGTGATGGTGGCCCCTTTGCTGAGCAGAGGTCCCACCCAGTTTTGAGTGGCGGAGCGAAGGGTTTGCGCGCTGAAGGAATGCAAGTGATAAGCAAACGCGCCCGGCATGAACTCGACCGTTGGCCGAGTAAATGGCCCGGAAACACTCGCATCATACCAGCCCGCATAAAAAGCAATCTGGCTCATCGGAAAGCTGGCAGGGAAGGTCCCTGGATTTTCGTCCAGCTCAGTGTCGAATCCCATCCGGCGCGTCACGTTGGCGGCGGCGCGAATCCATTCATCGCCGAGCCGATATTCATTATTGGTCACCCCTCGCGCATCGAAATAAGCGCGGCCCCACAGGCCGTTTGTTTCCGCTTCCATCGCTTTGTCCACCAATCCTCGCGCAATGCTGGATGTGGGGCCGTCCAACCTTGCCACCAGCAGGATGCCGTTGGTGGGGTGCAGAAAGTGGGCATTGGTCGCAAGATAACCCGGGTTCATCAGCGGCCCGATCCATAACTGCTTCTCTTGAGGCAAAGGCAGGCACGCCAACTGGCTATCCACTGCGGCTTCGCTTCTCCGAAGTTCCACGGGAAGTTTATCCGCCTGCGGTTCCACCAAGGTGGGGTCTCGAAGAATCTTCGTCGGCACCCCATAACAGAGCACGGCATAACGGATGGAGGCATCAACTGGCTGGCGCGATGTCGCGGAAACCGTAAACAGTTTGTTTGCCTGGAGATTTTTCAATAGTGGCTTCTGGAGCTGTTCCAAAAACTCAAGCCGCGTCATGGATTCTGTCGCGGGAAGCTCAAACCCGAAGACCTGGCTGGCGGGCACCTGACGGCGTTGCGCGTAATGCTCCGCCACCTGTTTAGACTCTGGCATCGTTGAATTGTAAACCACCACCACTGAAGACCCCGATTCGGCGGCCCAGAGAGGAGCAATTGAAGTGGATATTGCGAGGAGCGCCCGGATGAGAGTTCTCCCAAACGTAATTTCGCGCATTGAAACCCTGAACCGTAGCAGCCGATGTGAATCGGCTTTGATCTTTCGGAGGAAAAGAGTGAGCTGACTTACGTCGGCTGCCAAGAGGTTCATGGAGAAGATCAGCCGATGAAGCCGCCGGAACGAGGCTGCCAACCACGCATCCGTTTTGGCGCTTTTTCTAAATTTCTGCTCTCGGAATTCAGCTTTCATCAGAGATCCACTCGCAGGCCATCGTACGCCAACTCCACGCCCGCTGGCAATTCCTCCTGTGCGCGGTCATGATCGTAATCGTGGGTCAGATGCGTAAGATACGTTCGGAGTGCGCCAATTCGTCGCGCCGCCGTTAGTGCTTCATCAAGGCACATGTGGGTGGGATGTGGGGCGTAGCGCAAGGCGTCCAACACCGCAACTTCGACGCCGCCCAACTCGCCAATGACTGCCAGGGGCACCTCTTTGCAATCGCTTAGATAGGCCAGCCGTTTTCGTCCGCCCTGGGTAAACAGATAACCATTGGTCATCGTTTTGCCGTGTGGTAAAGGAAAAGCTTTTATCTGCAAATCGCCAATTTCAAATGGCCCGGTAATTACATGCGGGTCGGGGATAAAATAACCTCTTGGCCAGGGGCCATCATGAAAAGCAAAGGCAAAAACCCTTCGCAAATCGCTCATGGTTTGTTCGTTGGCATAAATCGGCAGCGCCTTCCCACCACGCAGATCGCAAAAACGGCGGCAATCATCCAGCCCCATGATATGGTCTGCATGGGAGTGAGTGAAAATGACCGCGTCCAACCATCGAATATTCTCGCGCAGGCATTGGAGACGAAACTCCGGCGTCGTATCGAGCACCACTTTGGCTTCCGCTGTGGATATAAAGAGAGAGGGGCGAGTCCGATGGTTCTTCGGATTGGCCAAAAACTCCGGCGGATACTCATGGCCGATGATGGGCACGCCTTGGGAAGTTCCCGACCCGAGGAAAATGAAGGAAAACGACATTCCAAATTTCTTTTGCTCAACCTTACCACAAAGGCCACATTCAGCGCGAATAAAAAGACATGTTGACGACGTTGCGCATCAAAAATCTGGCCCTGGTCGCGGACCTGACGCTTGAACTTCAACCTGGCCTCGTCATCATTACCGGGGAAACTGGGGCCGGCAAATCGATCTTGATTGGCGCCCTTAATCTCATCCTGGGCGAGCGCGCGGACCGTTCCCTCATTCGCAGTGGGAGTGACAGTTGCTCTGTGGAAGCCCTCTTTGATACCTCAAACCTTAAAGTCCCCCTTAAAAAGTTCCTGGATGCCAATGGGCTGGAACCCTGCGAAGACCACCAACTTTTCCTCAGGCGCACCTTCACTATCGGAGGCGCCAATCGCCAATTCATCAATGGCTCCCCAGCCACCTTGAATATCCTCCGTTCGTTAGGGGAGTGGCTCGTGGATATTCATGGCCCCCACGATCATCAATCCTTGCTCCGCCCCGCGAAACAATTGGAAATTCTTGATGCGTTCGGGAACCTGCGTCCGGCGCGCGATGTCTTCGCTGAACTGGTCCGCCATCGAGCTGGCTTGCATGACGAGAAAGCCTCTCTCATCGTGGATGAGAAAACCTACGCTCAGCAACTCGACGTGCTTCGCTTCCAGTCAAACGAAATCACCGCCGCTAAACTCCGTCCGGAAGAGGACCACCAAATGGAACAGGATTACCATCGCGCCAACCATGCGGCCCGACTCCTCGAACTAGCCCAAAGCGCACTCCGCCTCTTGAGTGAGGAAGACCAATCGCTTCTCACTCAAGCAGGCGCCCTCGGACGAACCTTGCAGGAAATGCAGGGTATAGACCCCGGCGCGTCTCTGCTCACGGACGCCCATGAGCAAACCGTGAGCGCACTGAGGGAACTACAAACCGATCTGTCACGTTACGCGGACCATTTGGACATCGACACACAGCGGCTGCAGGAGCTGGAAGATCGCTTGAACCTCGTTCAATCTCTAAAGCGCAAATACGGTTCTACCCTGGCCGACATCATCGCTTTTGGTGAGGAGGCGCAAAGCAAGCTGCAGAGTCTCGAACAACGCGATGTAGAAGTTGCCCGCCTCAGTTCCGAATTGCAAAAGCTTGAAGGAGAGATTGTGCGTTGCGGGAAGGCGCTGTCTTCGGAGCGCCGGAAAGTCATTCCCCTGTTGCGCAAGGCTGTCATCCTGCAGCTCAGCGATCTAGGATTTCAGCAAAGCCATTTCGACGCCGCCATCTCGACGGAATTGGAGCCAGCCGGTTTCAAAACGCAAATCCCCTTCTCCGGCTTTGATTTGCTCGAATTCGTTTTCGCGCCTAATCCAGGGGAGCCTGCCCACCCGCTGCGCGCCATCGCTTCTTCCGGAGAGATGGCTCGGGTCATGTTGGCCCTCAAAACCGTGCTCGCCACTGAGGATGAAATTCCGGTGCTGGTTTTTGATGAAGTCGATGCCAACGTCGGGGGCGAGACGGCCAATGCCGTCGGGGAAAAGATGCTCCAGATTGCCCAAAATCGGCAGGTGCTTTGCATTACTCATTTGCCCCAGGTAGCTGCCCATGCATCCGCTCATTATGTGGTGACGAAACAACTTAAGGCGGGGCGCACCGTTTCCGAAATCACGCTTCTGGATAAAAAGGAGCGCATCACCGAGTTGGCCCGCATGTTGGGTGGCCAGAGCGACGCGGCCCGAAAACACGCCGAGGTTTTGTTAGCCCAAGGGAAGCAGAAGCAGGCGGGCCTCCTCGAGTAGGCCTCAAGCCGCGACCTGCTAGAGCTTCTCGAAAACGATCTGAGCGGCTTGAGCGGAGGCGCGAATATGGTCGCCGGGTTTGAAATCGCCGGCCAGGAGTCTCATAGCGAGCGGATCGAGCACATGCTCCTGAATGGCGCGTTTGAGGGGGCGCGCCCCAAATTGCGGATCATATCCTTCCTTGGCGAGGAATCGCTTGGCCGAGCTGTCCACGTCCAGTTTCAGTTGCTGCTGCGCGAGGCGCTTGTCCAACCGGCGAAGCTGAATGTCCACAATGGCTGCCAATTGCTTTTCATTAAGGCTGTGGAAAATAATGATGTCATCGACCCGGTTAAGAAATTCCGGCCGGAAATGGCCGCGCAATTCGAGTTTGACGCGCTCCTCCATCTGGGCGTGATCCCGCGGGTCAACACTTCCGGCATTGAAATATTCCTGAACAATGGGCGAGCCGATGTTGCTGGTCATGATGAGGAGCGAATTCTTAAAATCAATGGTTCTCCCTTGCCCATCCGTCAGCCGGCCATCATCGAGCACTTGCAGCAAAACATTGAACACGGCGTGGTGGGCTTTCTCGATCTCATCAAAAAGCACCACACAGTAAGGCCGACGCCGCACTGATTCGCTTAATTGTCCGCCCTCCTCGTAACCCACATAGCCGGGCGGCGCGCCGATGAGCCGGGCCACGGAGTGCTTCTCCATGTATTCGCTCATGTCGATGCGGATCATCGCGTTTTCGTCATCAAAAAGAAATTCAGCGAGGGCGCGGGCCAGTTCCGTTTTGCCAACGCCGGTAGGACCAAGGAAAATGAAGGAGCCAACAGGGCGGTTGGGATCCTGCAAACCACTGCGGGCGCGCCGCACCGCGTTGGCCACCGCTGTGATGGCCTCTTGCTGATTCACCAGGCGCTGATGCAACCGCTCTTCCATGTGGATGAGCTTCTGACGCTCCCCTTCGAGCATCCGGGTCACAGGAATGCCGGTCCAGGCTGAAACCACATGAGCGATGTCTTCTTCCGTGACCTCCTGGCGCAGCAAACGTTTGCCGGCGGAAAGTTCCTGCAAACTCTTCTCGGCATCGGCGCGTTTCTGCTGCAATTCCGGAAGACGCCCGTATTGGATTTGTCCCGCTCGATTCAAATCGCCGGCTCGTTCGGCCTTCTCCAATTCGATTTTGGCTGCTTCGATCTGGGTATTAATGACGCTGATCGCGTTCAGCGCTGCTTTCTCATTCTGCCACTGGGCTTTGAGCTTGACGGCTTGCTCCTTGAGCTCGGCGAGGCTTTTCTCCAGCTTCTTTAACCGCCCGCGCGAGGCCTCATCTTTTTCTTTCTTTAACGCGCTTTGCTCGATTTCCAGTTGCATGATTTGCCGCTCCAACTGATCGATTTCCGTGGGCATGGAATCCAGTTCCATCCGCAGACGCGAAGCGGCTTCATCCATGAGATCCACGGCCTTATCCGGCAAAAAGCGTTCGGTGATGTAACGGTGCGAGAGCGTGGCCGCGGCCACCAGCGCCGCATCCTGAATGCGAATGCCGTGATGAACCTCGTAACGCTCCTTCAACCCGCGCAAAATCGCAATGGTCGCTTCCACCGATGGCTCTTCCACGACCACGGGCTGAAACCGCCGTTCCAGGGCAGGATCTTTTTCGATATGCTTGCGGTACTCGTCGAGCGTCGTCGCGCCTATGCAGCGAAGCTCTCCGCGAGCCAGAGGCGGCTTGAGCATGTTGCCGGCGTCCATGGCCCCTTCCGCTTTGCCGGCGCCGACGATGGTATGCAATTCATCGATAAATAAAATGACGCGTCCTTCGCTAGCCGTGACCTCTTTAAGGAAAGCCTTGAGCCGATCCTCGAATTCACCGCGGTATTTGGCCCCGGCAATCATGGCCCCGAGATCCATGGCCACCAATTGCTTGTTCTTCAAGGACTCCGGCACATCTCCGCTGATAATGCGCCGGGCCAGGCCCTCTACGATCGCGGTTTTGCCCACACCTGGCTCGCCGATCAAAACGGGATTATTTTTGGTGCGCCTCGTGAGCACCTGCATGACGCGGCGAATTTCCTCGTCCCGGCCAATGACGGGATCTATTTTGCCGGCGCGCGCCAGGGCGGTCAGGTCGCGCCCATATTTCTCCAAGGCCTGAAATTTATCCTCGGGATTTTGGTCGGTGACCCGCTGATGGCCTCGCAATTCCACGAGCGCCTTGAGAATGTTATCGCGACGCAGACCATATTTCTGGAAGATTCTTTTGAGAGCGGCGTCCCCCTCCTCGGCCAATCCTAGCAGGAGATGTTCAGAGCTGGTGTAATCATCTTTAAGTTTGGCGGCTTCGGACTGGGCACGCTCAAGAATTTTCTTGAGTCCTGCGCTCAGGAAAGAGTCGGCAGAGGCGCCCTGAACCTTGGAGCGCCCATCCAAGTCTCGGGTGAGGTCAGCGTTAAGAAGGGCCGGGGAAGCGCCCAATTTTTGGAGCAAAGGAAGCAATAAACCCTCGGGCTGTTCGAGCAGCGCCAACATCAAATGTTCGCCCTCAATTTGCTGATGGGAGAGACGTTGAGCGATGGCCTGGGCTCCCTGAATAGCCTCCTGCGCTTTAATCGTGAATCGATCAAACTGCATCACACGCAGACTCGCTCCTCACTTAACGGATCGGAAAAACAGAACATTGTGGTTGTTCGTGATTGTGAGGGGAACTATTTGGGTAAGATTGGTGAGCTGGCCCTGCCACACAGTTTGCCAACTGCCGGGTTTTCCCTCTGGGTCGGTCGTCGATTGCACCACGTAATTCGATCCATTTTGCCCGTAGAGAATTAAGAGAGGCTGCAGATTGGTCGAAGTTAAAACCTCCAACAAGGGTTCATTGGCCACCACCGCCACTCGCCCAGCGTCAGCCAGGGTCCTCATCAGCGCGCCCCCGCTTGGCCGCGTGCCAACTACGTTGGAAATTATCAGAGGCACGAACATAGATTCGGTGGCCACGGCGGTGAAGTCCAAGTGGGCGAGCGTTTGGGTGGTCTGAATACTTTGACCGTTGGCAGGACTGAAGCGCAGGCTGGAAAGACCTCCCCCTTGGTCGGTCAAAGTGGCAGATTGGATTCCGGGCGCGATACCGGATAATCCCAAACCCGTCAGACCATTCACTGGCACGAAAAGGGAGGAGCTGATATTAGTCACTCCCGTGGTAGTGGTTGCAGTAATAAATACGCTCCCGGTGTCCCCACTGCGCACGACAGATCTTCCCAAGCTCAACTCCAGGTAATCATCGACGAATACCGCAAAGGTCCTGACAGTGCTCCGGGGCGGATTTCCATCGTCAGTCGCAAGGATGGTGATGCAGTTGGTGCTTCGCCCTTGGCTTCGCGAGGGTACCCAAACCACCACCCCATTTGTATTGATATGGGACCCTTTTGGCCCACCCACGATTTGGAACGTCAGATGATTAGGAGGGACATTGGGATCGGTGGCAACATTGGTGACTTTCAGCGGCAGCAACACCTCAGCCAAAAAATTGTTTAACGGTTGGAAGACCGGTGGAAGACCGGTTTGTGGGCCGATCGTTAAATTTCCCGGAAGAAAATTGGGAGCCAGGATTGCCTGATCCGATGAGACTTCCACAACGGTCGGGTTTCCGTCGATGAACAGCTCACTCGAGGCGCCGAGGGCTCCAATCAAGTGGAGCCGAACCGCAAAAATCGTGCTCGTAATCGGGAGATACAGGCCATTGGTGGAAGGCGCATTCCACATGATAGTAAGCAGCCCATTGTTAGTCGTGAAATTCCCAGCCGACATCCCTGTCAGCCCGAACTGTTCCACGTCCACAAACGTGGCCATAGTTGGGTCCCAGTGGAGGGAGAATTGCAAAGTAACAATGCTAAAGCATCCGCTCAGTTGAACCGGAATCACGACATCATCTCCAGGCATCCCATTGGTGCTGCCGATCGCGAAAACTGGACCTGGGGGTGGGTCGCTCATAACTTGGCCAGGCAGAGGCGTGACGCCTAAATGACGCAGGTGCACAACTGAGTACATCGAGGGCCGTTGGTTGTCGCCATCGTAAGCATTGCCTGTGGGCGCCGTGTTGCCGCTATCATTAGAGGTGAAAAAACCAACGTCCACAGTCGAATCCAGGGGATGATCGCCCTCTTCGACTTTTTGCCAAACTCGGCCATCCCACGAAGCATAAGACGTGAAGTGATCGCCCACCCGTTGTAATCGAAGCCAGCGGCTGGCATTGGTTGAGGAGTTTGGGAGAGCGTCGCCTCTGGCGTTGGCAGCTCTGAGATTCCCGAAGGTGCCAATCATCCCGTCGATCAGGGTTGCAGTGGACAACGCCAGGCCTTTCCTCGCCAGCGAATCGTCCCTGGTCCCAAAGGGAGTATCACGCCAAACTGCCAGGGACCCGATGGCCTGATTGTCTTCTGCGTAGGTGAGATTCGCATAGTAGGGAACTCTCGTTCCAATCGGGGTATATTCGTAGCCAACGTTATAAAAACTGTTCCGGGCCATAATCCCAGCGTTGGCAAATCCTCCCGTTTGGTAGCATCGGTCGTAGCGAGTCACCTCCACCGACACGTCAAAATCGCCCGTCATGGTTTGATTCAGATAGTGGCCGTAATCGCCTGCATCCCGCAGATTGGAACCGCCGCCGACAATTTCAATCTCCGGGTTCTCATCCGAAGACACGGCCACCGCCTGGCCTACTCTGATGGGGTCATCCCCGACGGAAGGCCGGTTGGCGGGGTCCTGGAAGAAGCCGATGTCTTCCGAAACCCACAGTGAAACTTTCCCGGTCACTGATGTGGACGCCACGATGACGTTTCCTGCGCTGTCGCTGATCCCGCCATTGACGCGGACCGTGAAGGTGTCGCTCAGCAAGCCGCTAACGGCCAGATAGGCGGCATCCCCTTCGATGCCAACTTTAGCGGCCGTAACTGTAGCAGGACTGTTATTGGAATTAAGCACGGTATAATTGGCCAGCACCGACGCGGTTGTTGATCTGATGGTTTCAGAAAATTTCACCCCCACCACTTTCTTGTCCAGAGTCCCGGCCGACACCAACCTCGGCGGGGTGTGATCCGCCAGATCGACATTTGTGTAATTCATGAATTGCGCGCTGGCGGTCGCGCCCTCTTTGCTGGCGGCGGCGTAGCAGCCTACCAGCAGCGCAGACGGCAGTTCCTGCCACCGTTGGGCCACCATGGACCAATGAACTCCGTCAAGCCCGACAAACATTTGAAAGTCGTCTCCCACGCGCTTTACCCGCAGCCACTGATTGGGAAGATTGGTAGCCACACCGAAATAAGGGCGGTCCATTTCGTCATAACTGTTCCCAACATCGGCGCGAAACACACATCGGACAGCGTTGTCGCCCATGGGATTGCTGGCCAGTAATTCCAGGTCCAACACGCCCGGGTCGATGGACGTGCGCACCATGAGGCCGGCGCGAGCAAACCCATCGGTGGCATCCGAGGCCAGCAGGCCGGCCAGTTGCACCTTTTTGTCGAAATCGCCCAGCACCGATTCGTAAGCAAAGGCAAGCTGGTCCGAGATGTTGGTGAAGGCGTTGCCTCCGGCAATCAAACTGAGGTTGCCCGCGCCGCAACTGAAGGAAATGCTGGCGATGGTCGGGCTGCCGACATCCTCAATGGTGAATCTGCTTTCGACGGCGCCGGTGAGGGTGACATCTGCGAGCAATGCGCCCTCACAAGTCTGAATCTGGCTGCCAGCAACATCCAAGGTGTAAGTATTTGCGGTCAACCCGCTCACGTTCAGCAACACGGTTCGACCGTCCGCCAGCAAAGCGCCTGGCGGGGTGATCGAGGCCGCTCCGGCGTGGAGAGTGTAATTGTGGAAATCCACCGCGCTGGAGTCAACACACACAGGAAAGCAAACGGCAATCCGCGTTTGCCCTCCGGAAGTCAAAGCTGCTGTGGTCGGATCGCTCGCCCGAGAGCCGGAGACTAAAGTGATGAAGGCTATTACCGAAGAAATTGCTTTTGCTTTCATATCAGTGAATTGCGATGAATGAACCCCGTTCAAATAACAGGTTAAACTTTATTGTAAAGCTTATCTCGTCTTGACCCAGCTCTTCGGGCGCATCTGGCCACTGCCACCATCCCAAGGAATGGCACCTCCTGTGAGCCAGAACTCCGAACGCCTGTGGCGCGACCTCCAAGTCGGCAGATAGAGAAGTTTGGGCAGCCAGGCGCGCCCTAACACGCTAACCCTGGAAGGGCGTTCTTTTCACTGCCGATCAAAAAGCGTTCGCTTCGGACGGCTTAAAACTTCCAGTTCAAGTCGGCCATGAAGTGGCCGGCATGGGAGCGATCGTCAAAGCCAGCCCCGTTGGAACTAAAGATCGCATCATTTATGTAATAAATGAAAGTAAAGTTCAGGAAGTCAGTGAAAGAATAGGTAGCTACAATTTGGTGACCCTTAACATTGGTGCCGCCGAAGGTTCCATAGTCTTTCCGGCTCCCCAAGGTGCCTGAACCAAGCCCTCTAAAGCGCAGCGGGTTGTAATTTGCGGCGCTGTAAGCCCCCGGGGCAAAGAAAATGCGGTTATCATCGTCCACCAGCGCATCATACCAGGCATCAGCCTCCAAGCGTTGATACCGGTAATTCACTTCCCACGTATTCTTGCGTCCTGCCTTGCCCAGGGTGACCCCAACTCGATAGCCGGTGTTTCGATCCGAGGGGGCGGAGGGGTTATGCATATATTCACCCCCTGCTTTGATCGGGAATTGGACTGAGGGGCCAGTATCAATCTTATAAGTCGCCCAGGCACTAGCGATGAAAGGGTTATAATGGTGGATCAGATAGCCGTTGAGATCGCGGCTATTGCCCGCATTGTAAAGGGGCTGCACCAATCCGCTCAGAGATTCTTTGTGGACTATGTTGAATTGCGCCAGGCCCACGGACGTTTCAAGGTTCTTATTCCACTTGGATTCGAACAAGAGTTGGTTCCCATAGAGGTAGGGGTCATGACTCGCCTTCACAGGAAAGGCCGCCGGCACGGTGCTACCCGAGGGATTTCCCTGGTTAAATTCGTCAAGGACGAAAATGCCGCTGTTAAGCTTAATGGCATGATGATCGTTGAGGTTGTAAGCGATCTGCAGCGCAGCCCCTTCGGGATTGATGTCGGAATCCCAAACCATATTGGAAAGTTGAAACGGATTATCCATCTTCCCAATGGTGGCCGAAACGGTCCAATTGCCGTTTTTGATGGGAGTCCATTTCCCGTAAGCCGCATCAATCCAAACAAATTTGCGCGATTCCAGCGAGTTCAAGTCCTGATTGGCAGTGATGGATTGGCCTCCGACCAGGAAACCGCCGTTATTAAACTGTGGGTTGCCCGTCGCCAGCCGGAAACCGACATCGAAATTGTCCACCATCGAAACATTCAGCCCCAGGCGAAGGCGAAAGCGGTAGCGGTCCCTTTCGTGATAAATCAAGTTGTCTGAATAATCTTCTTCGAAGCGCCCTCGAAAATCGCCGTAAAGCTTATAGCTGTTAACCCACGCGGGCATGCCGGTCTTGGCAGAGAAGGCCTGGTTAAATTGTTTCTGGTTTTCCTTGCTCGCTTCAGCCTTGATGTCCTGCGCTTCCTTTTCGGTAATGATTCCCTTCTTCAGCAGTGTGTTCATCAATGCATCTGAAGTCTGCCCCTGCGTGCTGGTGGCCAGAGCCCCGCCGACGAAGATGCTCGCCGCCAGCGTTGCCCAAATTGTGCATTTTTGCTTCATAAGTTTCAGTTTATGTTTGCTGGTTTCCGGGTGGCAGACTAAATGGCATATGTTACGACCAAAGGTCGAAAGTGTTACGATTGTGTTACACTGCTGAGCCGCGGCGGCACTCCAAATGATGTGCAACGGCCCGTGCCCAGCTCGCCACTTTAATGCCAGTCCGCTGGGCCTGTGCCGGCTTCGGCATTCATCCGCATCAGTTTATCCTGCTGAAGCTGCCGAGAAGGCCATGACTGAAGGCAAAACGGAAAAGCCTGCCTGCGTCGGCTCCTGCAATGATGTTGAAGGGACGAGTTCTACATCAGGGCTGTATGGGCGTCACAATTCGATAAAGCCGATTCGTGACTGGGCTGGGATCCGTCACCGCTTCGATGCGCGTGCTATTCCTGGCCAAAACATCGGCCAACTTCTTCCAGGGCCCAGAGCCGAGACGATCGGTATATTGCACGGTATAGGTCCGGTTGGACACGGCGCTAAATTGGAGTGTTCCCCCTGCGATTCCGACCGTGTTGAGTTTTAAGTTGCTGGCGGGGTCAAAAGGATCGGTGCCGGCAAAATACTCCGCGGCGTTGCTCATGCCGTCATGGTCTTCGTCTCCGGCGCCCACAACGCCTGGGTGTGCAGCTTGAAACACGTCTGGCAGGCCATCGAGATCGGTGTCGGCGAGTACTGTCAGAACATTGCTGTAGCTTAGGCCGTTAGGTCCCCCACCCAACGCAAGGCCGACGCTGTTGGTCACTAAGGCAAAATAGGTGCCCGCATTGTTGGTAGTGAGGTTGGTCAAAATCAGAGAAGAATATGTCGGGGTCGAGACGATGTAACCGCTGAAGGCCCCTGGGTTTAAAATGCCGGCACCCAATTTGCGCCAAAGATAGGTCATGGGCGGCGTGCCGGTAACTGACAGGGAGGAGCTGACGCTTTGGCCGACGACACCAACCGCTGTGCTCGAAGGCATCAGGGTGTAGAAGGGCTTGTAAACGATGGTCAGAGTGGCAGGTTGACTGATTACTGTCGGATCATAATCAGCGCTGACGAGGCAATCGTAGGTTCCCTGGCTCGCGACGGAGATATTTGTGAGGAGAAGGACGCTAACTCCCGGGTTGGAAGCCGAGGCGTTAGTCGCATTGGGAATGTTGACGCCATTGAAGCGCCATTGGTAGCGCAACGTGCCGGTGCCGACGGCGGACACCGTGAAATTGGTGGTGGCTCCAACGGTGGCGATGTGGTTCAGCGGTTGGGAGGTGATCTTCAACCCGGTCCGGGCTGTGAGCGTAAAATTGGTTCCGAGGGCAGAGCCCGCGCTGTTGAAAACGAAGATATTATAAACTCCGGCCTGGCTGGACTGGAAATTGGATAGCAGCAAAGTGGAGCTGTTGGCGCCAAAAAGGTTTTGGCCGTTAAAACGCCATTGATACCGCAAAGGCGGGGTGCCGGTGGCGCTGACCGACAACAATCGATCGAAGCCTGTGGGCACAGCAAAATTACCCGGCTGGCTGGTGATGGTCGGCAGGGTGCCACCGGCCACGTAGGGCGCGCCCGGGTTGGGGGCCGCTGCAGTCCAATTGATCGGATCATTCCCATATTCAGAAGCATGCAACCGGTGCAAAGAACCTCCGAGGCCATCGGCAATCGCCCAGGCGGCAGAGTTTGCATAATCAAAATTATCCACCAAAATGTACGGTGCCTGGCCTCCGGAGGGCGGGTCAGGTTTAGACAACTCAATGCTGCCGCCTGTGTTGCTCAGGCTGCCGCTATAGGGTCCCAAGACCGGCACATTGATAGGAATTCCATATTTGTTCTGAAAATTGTTGAGCAACGTCTGATCAGTCGGATTAAAGCTGACCACGATCGAGTAGTTACTGGCTGGAATGGAGGTGTTGAGCGGAAAGTCAAAATTCACGTCCCCACGCAGATGCCATGTATTACCCGGAAACGCGGGGTCAAAGAGCGGGACCGCATTGGCGGTCACATTATAGAGTTCAATGTATTCATCGACTTGATTGTCATTGTTGCCGGGCAGATCCGGCGGGTGATACATGATTTCGGTGACCACCACAGGGCCGACCTTGGGTCCGGCATTCACGGCGCCGAAAGTGCGCTGGCTCTGGGCAATGAAATGTTCCACTCCGAGGCTCGTGACGTAACGGCCAAAAGAGACGTCACTCTCGGCGGCGCCGAATTGGAAACCATGGAAATAACCAGTCAGGTTCGTACGGGCATCACCTGAGAACAAGTAAACCTGGGAGCCTTTCGCGCTAAAGGAGAAGCTCGGCGGCACGCCAGGAAAGGGATTGAACTGAGTTTCATCAAAGACGGCGTAACCCCCCGCGGGGATCATGAACCCATCCGGGACACGGAATTTTTTAGCGCTGGTCAAATCGTCCGTGAGAAACCAGCCACCAATGTTCACATCATCAGGATTGGGATTATAGAGTTCGACTGTATCGACGAGCGGGGCGGCGCTATGACTCAACAATTCATTGATGAGGATGGGTTCGACGAAGATGGGCGGCGGATCGGTCACCCCTGGCGAACCTCCGTCGTAGGCGCTTGGACGCCAACTGGACATATGACCCCAAGTGTGCCATGGAGCATTTTCATCCACGATGACGAGGGACGCGCCGGCCCCATCTGTAATGGGATACCAGGTGTTAGAGTAGGAGAAAGCGAGGATGATTTCACCCACCGCATCATCCAGCTCCAGCTTTTCGCCGCTATCACTTAAGTGGCCGCCGTACTGGCCGGCGATGCTCAGACCGCTGCCGTAACGAGAGGTGAAAGCCGCGAGATTCCTCACGATCAGGACTGTTTGTCCGGCGGCAAGGTTAACCAGGCTGCTGCCCGTGAAATTGAAATCTATTCCATTGGTGAAATGGACGCCTGTTAAATCCAGCGAGACGGGGCCAATGTTCTTCAACTCAATGTACTCAAAATCCTCCGTGAGATACAATGTCCCAGGGGGAGGAGGCGGCGGATGGTACATGATCTCAGTAATGCGCAGATAAAGCTGAGGCAAGCTTGGGTTGCCCAGATAATTGGTGCCAAGGACGACTCGTCCGCCCTTGTCGATCAATTGCAAAGTGCCTCCTCGAGCAGACAGTTGCCCCTTGTAGCTCCCTTGCAGAAACAGGCCGCCCCCCCCTTTCGGGGCCACGGGCCGCGCTCGAAATGCCACTGGGTCGGGGGTGAGATAAAGCACCCCGTTGGTCGGGACGACAACCCCGCCTTTGAAAGTATAATCGATGCCACCGCCGGTGATCCTCCAGCCGGAGATATCCACGCTGTAGGAATTGGTATTGAGGAGCTGAAGATATTCTTGAGCCTGATTTGCGGAAGCAGGATTAAATTCGATGGCTCCAAAGTTGATCACGGTGTTGGTAGGCTGCGACTGAGGAATGCCAGCGCTGGCTACCTGGTTCGTGAATAAGAAAAGACGCCGCGCCGGCAGGTAATTCGTTTTAAGAATACTCACCGCCTGGGCCAGCGTTTGAGTGCAACAGGTTGACGTGGCCGAGCCTTGGCCCCAGGACGGCCACTTCTGCGAGTAGAGGGCGGCGTCCGGCGCGATCTGGGCCGCCAGTTGGTCCATTTGCGCTTCATACCTCAATTGCGCGCTGGGGACGCCGGGGGCCTGCATTAACTCCTCCATCAACGTCCTTATGCGCCGAAGATACATCTGCTTGATCTCGGGCCTGCCAAACAGCGCCACAGGCAATGAGTTGTTATTTCCCACGTAGAGGCCGGTATCCGGATGGAGCACCTCATCCCAGTAGGTCGGGCCGTTACTCCAGACTCGTCCAAAACTTAAATCGAGGTCCCACGGAAACATTTGCCATTCGCCAGTGTGGTCGGTGTCGCGATAGAAGTAATAATTCTTGTGGCAGCAGTCCACGTCGGCGATAATAATCATCCCCGCCAAAAAATTGATCACTTCAGGGACATCGACGTTATCATAAAGGTATTTCGCCTGGTCCGTGCCCGTGAGTTGCACCCCTTTCAAAAGCGCAACCAGATCAGCATTTCCTTCGTTTTTGCGCGTTTTCTTTTCGGCATATGCCCCGAGTTGGCTGGAGCCGATGATGGTATCGGCCAGGCTGCTGAAGGTATTGTACATTTTGTAGAGGGCCCCTTGCGGGTCCAATCCCAGACGCGAAAGGAATGTATTGTCCCCCCGCTCGCAAAAATTGGCATCACTAAAGAAAGCGCCATTCTGTTGAACGCGGATGGGGAAGACAATATGGTAGGGGGAGTTGGCGTCGCGGAATGTGCCGTAGGCAAGCATGTTACGCAGGTGCGATTTATCGGCGTAAATAGTAAGCAAGTCCCAGCCGCTGACGGGATGCTGATCCGGAGCGTATTTGAACTGAAAACCTGGATTGGTGTCAAAGCCATAGCTCTTTTGCGGGAACCCCGAGCTGGACTGGCCATGCAACGCCGCGGAAATATTGTCGTGAAAAATGCCCTCATAAAAAATCGAACACCGCGCGCCAGTGACCTGATCGGCCTGGGAAGGATTCTGGACGAACCAATGAAAAATGGGCAAATTATTTGTCTGCTCCAAATAGACGATGGTGCCCAGATATTGCGGGGTGGTGATGGGATTTTGGAACAAGGGCAGGCGCGAGAGATTGCTATTCGTATCTCTGGCCACGATGTAGTAGCGAATCATCTGGCCGGGAGTGAAATTGGTTGCTGAAATGCTGGCTCCATAAACTCCATCATTGGCCAGCCCATCTCCGTGAAGGCCATCGTCCAACATCGGCAGGCTCACTTCGGGACCGAAAAGGATTCGATAAATCAATGTGACCGATTGCACCGGACGAAAGGAGGGCGCGACCATGGCCGTGACCACTAGATTTTGATTCACGAACGGAACAGCGGGAATATGGGTGACCTCGACGATCAGCGGGCCAAGGTTAGTGTTTCCAGGCCCGTTTGCCGCCCCGGGGGTCGGCGTTGCAAAATAGCTTCGAACCGAGGTGTCCTGAATCAGCGCGGTGGCGCGCAACTCTGGAAGGATAAGAAAGTCCGAATCATTTGGACTCACGTTCAATCCCTGGATCGCCAGGACGTTGGTGCCGGGGTGGAGCAGTCCCAGCCATTCCGAGATGTCGATGTCTTCATACTGCGCGGCATCGGCGTCGGACCGGGTGGCCGTGGCGCTGCTATTCCAATCGGGCGTGAGCGGGGCATTGCGAGTGGTCACCACTCCGCCGTTAATTAAAGCGATGAATCCGTCATCATATTTCATCCGTAGCGTTAAAAAATTGAAGGCGGCCGGATCGGTGACGGTGAAAGGAATGCGAATATAGGCGCTGGCATTATTACTTTGCATCAAGGCCTGGATGTTGGACGTGATTTGATTGGACAAGTTCGCGAATCCATAAATGGTGGCGTTCAGGAAGGCTCCATCGGAAAAATCGTCCGTCGCGCCCCCGACGCCCGTGGGGTCGAGAGCAAAATCAATCATGTCACCCCTTTGAACATTTTGGATGCTAACCGTGCGGGACACGCCATTAGAGTCGCCGTTCCCCACCGTCGCGAAGTCCTTTTGCGCGCCATTCTGAAAAATACGGCCCGTTACCCCGCTTCCCCCTTGCGCCGAGGTATCCTGTTTGGCCAGATGCCAGTCCACTGTGAGGGTGCCGCTCACCTGGCTGACCCAGCGACGAATCACCCAATGTATTTGCCCGACGTTCACATTGTTTCCATTAGGAAAACAATAGAGTTGACCGATGACGTCACGAGGGGGGTTGCCATTATACCATACCCACTTCTCTCCATCCCAAAAGTTCGAGGCGCTCGGCGGTCCACTGTCACTGGGGAAAGCCGCGAAGTTAGTCGTCTGGTAATTAGGAATCGCGTCCCAGGTGAGGTTATAATTCCCGTAAAACCAATTCTTCTCCCCCTGATGGCCGGAATAAGACCAGTCGGCCATCGTGTCCGCCACGATGGCGATAGCCGGGTCTGCGGTTCGGATGGTGGCGGTAAACGTGATGATATCACAATTGTCATCACTGGCCGGGCCCGGGTCGATCACGAAATCTACATGGGAGCCAAGATTAACCTTTGCGATCAGCGAATATCCAGCGCTGGTCTGGAAGACCGCCCGGCGATAAATCTCGGAGCCATCGACCACAATTCGCACCGTCGCTCCGTCGCCGCAGGTGCCGACCCGATGGAGCAGGGTGCCGGAAATTCGGATGGATCCTGTGACTTCGCTGACATAGCGGCGAATAGCCCAGTGTTCTTCCCCATTATTAAGGCCATTGGGACGTCCGCCATTGCCCGTTAATTGCGTCCAGGGCGCAATCCCCACCGCCAAATCCCAACCTCCGCCGGTTCCTCTCCAAAGACTATTTGCGAAGGGAATAAATTCCGCGTCAGAGTACACGCCGTCATTGTCAGCCGATTTGTTCCAATAACCGTAAAACCAGTTGTTCGACCCTTGAACTCCGGAAAACTCGGCCACCGAGTCTGCGATCTGAATTGTCGCAAAGTTGGTTTGGACATCGGTTTCGTAGCCGATGCCCGTCCCCAGGCTGATCCAGCCCGAATCGTCGAAATCGGGACCAATCCAGCTTGTGCCCAGCGAACCATCCGACGGCACCAACACTCTGGCGACCGCTCCGCTGGCGATGAGGGTCGACACGACTTCATGGCTGGGGATGCCATAGGAAATATCGGCCACTTGGACGGGGTATTTTGGAGCGTAAGAGAAAGCGACGGTCACGCCATCTGGATGGACCAAAGCCAAGTACTCGCCATTGTTGCCAAGCCTGAAATTCGTGTGCAGCGGAGCGCCGGGAACGCGTCGGTTTTTGTTCGAGGCAAATACGACCAGGTAACCGTTGGCGGCTAAATTAGTGTTTGGAAAACTCCATTTGTTCAGCACCGATGGGCTATCCGTCAAAAACCAGCCATTCAGATTGACGGCATTAGTGTCGGCGTTATGGATTTCGATCCAATCTGAGAACTGTCCATCCTCATCGACAAGAGTATGGGTGTTATTCGCCATGAATTCAGTGATCAAAAGGTTCTCCTGGGCGGTGGCGGATAGCGCCACCAGCAAGAATCCGAGGAGAATGCCAATGGCAAGCTGGTAAAGTTTTTCAGTCTTCATGATACGTCGTTTTGAGCATTTTTCAGGGACCATTGCCTTTATAGCAGAACTCGTGTCACGTTACCATTGTTTTTTGCTTAAATTTTTCGTAAAATATATTCACTTTCCGGGAAGGGTCGGGCGGTGCCTCCCCCTGTATGGCGCGTGAACACAACATGACCTTTGTCCGCCGGAAAAAAGAAGTTTCCTTCTGCCCCAAAATGGCGTAGTTGTGCGTCTGCAAATTGTGAAACTTCTGGTTTTTGCTCATAAGCCCCCGCCGCACCATGGCCAAAGCTACATGGTGCAACTACTGATTAAAGTTCTGGGCGGGGACTTGCGACAAAAGCCTAAAGTGATTGAGCCTAAACAACTTGCGAGTGCTTACACTCCGAAAAATTCACCCATTGCCTGTTACCATGTGGACTCCCGCCTTTCGGAAGACATCCAAGACATCGGGCGCATACGATGGGGCAAGTTTTTTCGGATTTTCAAGTATTGCCTGGAAGCGGTTTGGTGCCGGTTTCGCCATGGGACGACTGCTTTCTATTATGTGCCCGCACC
Organism: Verrucomicrobiota bacterium; assembly: GCA_038228235.1. Taxonomy (GTDB): domain Bacteria; phylum Verrucomicrobiota; class Verrucomicrobiia; order Limisphaerales; family JBBRPK01; genus JBBRPK01. The sequence goes on along the minus strand of JBBRPK010000016.1, from coordinate 39,772 downwards.
GGGGGTCCGCTCAGCGGTTTATCGAGATTGGATTGTAATGGCGCTCTGCCGTCCTTTTTTTCGGAAGCTGGTGCTGCATTGGGAAGCAGTCGGTTTAGGGGGCTGGCTGGAAACGGAGGCCAAACCGTTTGAACGCTGGATGACGCGCCGATTGCTTGGCAATGCGGACCTCAGCATTGTGCTGGGTCCATTCTACCGAGCGGATGCTGCCAAACTGGCGCCCAAACGCATCGAAGTCATCCCTAACGCCATCCCCGACCCTTGTCCAGGCTTCGAAAAGGAAATTCTGCCTCGCAGATTGGCCCGTCGCGCGACGCGGGCCAGGTTGTTGGCGGGGGAAGTGTCGTTGAAGCCGGATTTGGAGACGTCGGGAAAGGAGCCGCAGATTTTCCGCGTGCTATACATGAGCTTGTGCACGCGCGAGAAGGGGCTCTTTGACACATTGGAAGCCGTGGCTTTGGCAAACCAGAAGCTTTTTGCCACTAACTCACCTCTGCGCATCCATCTCACGGTGGCTGGCAAATTCTGGCAGGAGTCAGAGCGACTTGAATTCGACGAGCGCGTCGCTCAGCGGGACTTGAATGGGTCCGGGTCCCGTGAGAGGGAGGAGCCTGTCATAGGCTTTCGGGGGTTTATTTCGGGCACAGAAAAGGACCTGCTTTTTCGGGAGAGCGACTGCTTTTGTTTCCCAACTTACTATGCGATGGAGGGACACCCAGTGAGTCTGGTAGAAGCAATGGCTTATGATCTGCCGATTATTGCGACGCGCTGGCGCGCAGTGCCGGAGTTATTCCCCGCCGGGTATCCGGGGCTCGTCGAACCGCGCTCGCCCGAGCAGATCGCTGGCATCCTCAACAAATTTATTGAAGTGGATCAGGGCAACTCGTTCCGCGAGACCTTTCTGGAGAATTTCCGGGAGGCTCGGTTTGCAAAGAGGATGGAGACGGTCTTGCAGGAGTGCGAGACCGAGTAGCTCGGTTTCGGACCTCTTTCCATGCGACCGTCGCGGCACCCGTTGCTTATCCCATTCAAGCGCAGGGGCTTGCGGTATGAACTCTGCTCTCCTATCCTGGGTGAATTGGTGTCCCAATTTGAGTAATCTTGAACGGGGCACGCTCCAGCCCCTCTAAATCGCGGTGCACAGCGCTAAACCAACAGTAAATAACGTCCATTCTTTTTGGAATACGGAAGCTTGCGACACTCATGTGGTCAAGGATGCCGCCGGGGACGCGGACTTTTACGCGCGGTTCCGCGAACATCGCTATCGTACTCAATGGCACATTCCCCTGCTCGTCCCGTTTGCGGAGGCGAAGGGAAAACAGGTCCTTGAAATCGGGATCGGGAATGGGGCCGATGGCGTGATGTTCGCGTTAAATGGGGGAAGCTATACTGGAGCTGATCTGACGGAGGCGGCCCTTGAGGCGACCCGAAAACACTTCGAGGTAATGCGTCTTCAGGGAAGCTTCCACAAAGAAAATGCGGAGCAGCTGAGCTTTGCCAACGAAAGTTTCGATATCGTTTATTCTCATGGCGTGCTCCACCATACCCCGAACATCCAAGCCGCTTTCGATGAAGTTTATCGTGTCCTCAAGCCCAAGGGGCGGGCCATTATAATGCTCTACCACAAGCGCAGCTTCAACTATTATATCCGCATCCTCTCCTACATGCGCGGGCGCGTGCTGCTCAAGATTCTCTCTCGCCTGGGATCGTGGAAAGCCGATGCAGAGAAAGCCCGCTCGCAGGAACTGACAGGTTTGCGGGGGAATCAAGATCGCCAGCTCTGGGACATCCATTATCGCAATTTCCTCCAGGCAGGCTGGAGCTATCTGAAAGCCAGCAATTTCGTGCATCACTGCACGGATGGTCCGGAATGCCCCATCGCCTATACCTTCAGCAGAAAGGAGGCGCGCAAGCTTTTTGGCAAATTCCATGACGTGGAAATGAAGGTGGCTCATTTTCCGTTGAAGAAATATTGCGCCTGGTTTCCGCTCGGATTAGAGAGATTCCTGGCCGGCAAAATCGGCTGGTATCTGTTCATCTTCGCGGAAAAGGAAAACCCCTCCTCTCGAATCCCCATCCAATCCTAGCGCATGTGCGGTATTGCTGGCATCGTAGGTGAGGCGAATGAGGGGTTGGTCCGCCGCATGACCGACATCATTGCGCACCGCGGGCCCGATGATTCCGGCATCAAGATTTTCCAGAACGGCGGCACACCCGTCTCGCTGGGGCACCGGCGGCTCAGCATCATCGACTTGAGTAGCGCCGGCCACCAACCCATGGCGAATGAAGACGAAACCATCTGGATTACTTTTAACGGGGAGATTTACAATTTTCCCGAGCTGCGCGAACAACTGTTGACAAAAGGACATCGTTTTCGCTCGCGGACCGACACCGAGGTTTTAATCCACGGCTATGAGGAATGGGGTATTGAGTTTGTTAAAAGGCTGAACGGTATTTTTGCGTTTGGGCTTTGGGACGCCCGGCGGCAGTTATTCCACCTGGCGCGCGATCGTTACGGAGTCAAGCCACTCTATTACTGGCAGGAGGGCTCGCGAGTGCTCTTCGGCTCTGAAATCAAGTCCCTCCTCTGTGATCCAACTCTGAACCGGGAAATTGATCGGGACACGCTGCTGGCCTACGTTAAATTCCGCTATTGTCCGGAACCGCTCACTTTGTTCAAACGAGTCCGAAAAGTTCTGCCGGGCCACGTCATGACTTTCAACAAGGGTAAGGGTTCCGCCTGGCGCTTTTACGAGTTAGTGTTCAACGAAAGTCTCCGAGGAGAGAATCCGAAGGCCCTTGCGGGATCGCTGCGAGAGATTCTTTTTGAATCAGTCCGGCGGCAAATGATCAGCGATGTGCCAGTGGGTTTATTCCTGAGTGGGGGAGTAGATTCCGGCGCGCTGTTGGCGATGGCCAAATCTTTCAATCCTGAACCGCTGAAGACCTTCACCATCGGTTTCCGCCGGGAGGATCAGCGGTTTGAGCGGCAACCGGATGATGTTCGTTACGCCCGGGAACTGGCGCACCTGTACGGAACTGACCACAAGGAGATCATTCTCGAGCCTCGCATTGTGGATTTGCTCCCGAAAATTATCTGGCATCTGGACGATCCGATTGCCGACCCGGCGGCGATCACCAGTTATCTGGTTTGCCAGGCCGCCCGGAGCGAGAACACGAAGGTTTTGCTGAGTGGACAAGGAGGGGACGAAGTGTTTTGCGGCTACCCGTGGCATCTGGCGGTGCAGCTTTCGCGCTACTTCAATGCCTTGCCTAAGCCTGCGCGCGACCTGGTTGGGGGCATTCTTAAACGCTTGCCGGCAGCGAAAGGGGGCCCGCTCACCGGCACCTTCCGGCGGCTGCGCAAATTCAGCAGCAACGCGCCCTTCGATTTTGAAACGCAGTTAATTGGCTTCCTCAGCTACGCTTATAACGAGCATCTGCACGGTCTCTTCGGCCCTGCCTATTCAGAGCGGATTCAGGCCGGCGTGGCCGAACACGCCCATCTGCAACTGCTGCGACAATCCAAAGATTGGAATTATATCCAGCGTATGTTGCACCTGGATATGGGCACGTTCCTGCCTTCGCTCAACTTGATGTACACAGACAAGACCAGCATGGCGTTTGGTGTCGAGGTCCGGGTCCCGCTGCTGGACAACCAGGTCGTGGATTTTATGGCGTCTGTTCCACCGGAGTTGAAAATCAAGGGCGCCTCTCGAAAATATTTATTCAAACAAGCGCTCCACGGCCTGCTTCCCCCCCATATTTTGCATCGCAAAAAAGCGGGTTTTGGCGCTCCCATCCGCACCTGGATCGTCTCCGATCTCAAAGAGATGATCGGCGATCTGCTCTGCGAAACAAACCTCCGGAAGCGCGGCTTTTTTGATCCTGCTTATGTGCGGCAATTGCTTCGCGAAAATGCCGAAGGATTTCACGATCACAATTATTTAATCTACGTTCTGTTGAGCTTTGAACTGTGGTGTCGCGTCTATCTGGACCAAACAAGCGAAGGAGGAATCGGATGACTCCGCGCTTCCTTAACCTCGAATTGCACTGCCACACCGTCTTTTCCAAAGACGGCCTGATGACATTTGAGTCGTTAAGCCGAACCGCGCAAACCCTCGGTTTGGACGCGCTTGCGATCACCGATCACGATACCATTGAGGGCGCCAAAGATTTTGGCGAACGCGCGCAGGCCAAAGGACTGCCGTTGCAGATTATAGTCGGAGAGGAAAAGACGTTGTCTGACGGAAGTCATCTGATCGGTCTCTTTTTGCAAAAGCATATTGAATCGGGAGAAATCAAGGCAGCCATCGCCGAAATCGAAGCACAGGGTGGAATTTGTCTGGTCCCACACCCCTTCCGAAAATCGGACGGCCTCCTGCGGACAGATTTGGAACGCCTGCATCTGTTCCAGGGCCGAACTGCCGGCTTTGAGCTTTTTAGCGCCAAGTGTTCTTACGCCGAGAACCGCCGGGCGGGTGAGCTGTTGGCGACGTCCCTCTCGCCGTTTGGCGGCAGTGATGCCCACTATGAATCTGATTTGGGGGAGAGCCTTAACGTCATCACGTGGGAAGGAAATTTAAAAACCAGTCTTCAGCGCATGCTGCAACGGAAAGCGCCGTTTCGAATTCTCGGCAAAGCCCAATTGGAAGGCGCTTCCGAGCGAGCATACGCGCCGCTGTATTATCGGTTTAAGAAGTTCATGAAGGTGCCGAGGCCCTTTCTGCCCCTGGCCAAGCAATGCTATCGCTGGTACCGAAACCACAAGCATGGGGTCGGGCGCAAACCATTAGTGGAGGTTTATGCTCATCCATAAAAAGCAAATCCGTCCGCTGGCACGGGTGCATGGGTATTGGCTCTACAAGCGCTTTCTAACCCAAACCCAGACGTGGCCCTTGCCCAAGCAGCAGGCCTGGGTTTTGGATAAACTCAAGCGCACGCTCATCCTGGCCTCCGAAGGCGTTCCATTTTATCGGGAGCGATTCCAAAGAGCTGGGTTCAATCCGCATCGCGATTTCCAATCCGTCTCCGACTTAGCGCGGGTGCCGGTCCTTACCAAAGATGAGGTCCGAACTCATCTCCACCAGATGATCGACAGGCGTTTTCTGATGGGCAGCGTCGTTGCCAACACCAGCGGGACGACTGGCCAGCCGATGTCGATGCGCCTGAATGAATCCTACATCGCCTTCGATTACGCCTGCATGTTTCGTCATTGGGCGCAAGCCGGTTATACCTTCCGTTCACGTTTTGCCGCCATCCGGAGTTATGTTCCCCCGTCCTCGGCGCATCCGCTCTGGAAGCGCAATTACTGGCAGAATACTCTCTACATGTCCGCTTACCATCTCAAGCCATCCAACTGCGACGGCTATTTGGAGACCTTGCTCAAGTTCAAACCGCTTTATCTCCGAGGTTACCCCTCCTCTATCAACGTGCTGGCTGAGTTCGCGTATCCTCAGCGGGAGAAATTTCATTTCCTGCGTGGTGTCTTCACTGCCTCGGAAACCGTCCTGCCCACGGAGAGGGCCAACATTGAAAGGACTTTCGGGAAGAAACTGTTTGATTGGTATGGCATGACGGAACCCGCGGTTGTCATTACCGAGGGATTAAACCATGACGGGATGGAGGTTAATTGGGAATATGGCTATCCAGAATTTGTCCCCGACGCCGGTTTGCCGGCCAACCAGCGCAAGCTTATCGCCACCAGCTTGCACAACCCGGTCATGCCGTTCATCCGTTACGAGACCGAAGACATCGCGACCTTGGCGGAAGGCCACGCCGCTGGCCCTGAGCGGATTTATCCCAAAATTGAAGCCATCTCTGGCCGCAAAGACGAGTGCATCCTCACCCCGGACGGAGCCCGCCTCCCTTCGCTCAACTTTTATTCGCTCCTCCAAAGCTACACCGATATTCTGCGCTTTCAATTCATTCAAACTGATCTCAATAATGTCACCATGAAGATTTCTTTTCGTCCCACCGCGACAAAAACCGACGCCCTGGTCGCCTCGGTGCGGGGTGAGGTGAGCAAGCGCCTGGGTCCTGGCTTGTCCCTGAGAATCGACCTGTCCGATGACTTTCTGCGCAGCGGGGAAGGCAAGACGCCGACCTTCCTGCGCGCCTTTGCGCTTAACTCTTCCGGCCATGCGCCGATGAAAACAGGAGAGCCTACTTAGCTCAGATCAGTCTCGCGTTATGGCATTGCCTATTTTTGGATCGGAAGAGCGCCAGCATAGTCCCTCTGTCTTCCAAGTCGCGGAAATGACGCCCGGGAAAAAAGTGGTCGATTTTTGTTATCTCTCGAACAAGTTTTTCCCCACCCGGGAAATGCTCGCCTTCCTCGCTGAGGACTTCGAAAGCCTAGTTCGCAATTATCCCTCCATGCAACCCGAACAGTGCCGCCTGGCGGGGGCATTGACGGGTTTCGCGCCGGAGCAGATTCTGGTGGGCAACGGCGCTTCTGAATTGATCCATCTAGTGACGGCCCGGCTCGGCCAGCGCTGGCTCATGCCTTTCCCATCTTACATGGAATATGAGAACGTCATCCGAGATTTCAAAAAGGAGATCCATTCCTTTCCGCTCCAGGAGAGCGAAAATTTTCAGGTGAACGTGGACCGGCTCCTCTGGGAAATAAGCCATCACCAAATCGACGCCCTGGTATTGCCCAATCCCAACAGCCCGACGGGGCAAAAAGTTTCGCCGGAGGATTTGCTGGCGATTCTCACCAAAGCCCGGCAGCTCAAAACTGTGGTGATAGATGAGTCCTTCATCGAATTCACTTCCACTCGCCGCGAGAGCATCCCGACGCTGCGCCCTTTCCTGGACCGCTTTCCTCAGCTCATCATTATGCGAAGTCTTGGCAAGGATTTCGGAGTCTGCGGTCTGCGACTCGGGTTGATGGCGACCGCGAACAAGGATTGTTTGAAGCAAATCCAACGATTTCTGCCCATCTGGAATATCAGCCCGCTGGCCGAAAAATTTCTCCGCCTCTGCGTCCACCATCTTGCTGATTACGAAAAGGCCCGTATCACTTGCATCCAGGAGACCCAGGCACTGGCCAAGAAGCTCTCGGCCATCAATTCACTCAAAGTTTTCGAGACGTTCTCCAATTTCATTCTTTTTAAACTCCAGGATGAACGGTTTACCTCCGTGGAATTGCGCGATTTCCTGCTGCAAAAATTGGGGCTGTATGTCCGGGACTGCAGCCGCAAGCTGGGCCTTTCTGATAAGTTCATCCGGGTGGGAACCAACCTGCCGGAAGAAAACCAGCGGCTCGTTCAAGGGATCGCTGGCTTCCTCGCGCAGTGAAGCAAATTGCGCAATATCAGGATGGGCGTTTGGAGTTGCAAGAGCTGCCCCGGCCCGTTGCGCCGCCTGGAGGAGTGCTCGTCCAAACCACTCACTCGGTCATCAGCATCGGCACTGAGAAAATGAAAGTGGAGCAGGCGAGAATGAATCTGCTCCAAAAGGCTCGTGCCAGGCCCGAGCAAGTTAGGAAAGTTTTGGATACGGCCAAAACTCTGGGCTGGCGCAGTGCCTTGGAAAAAGTCCGCAACCGCCTGCAGACCCCCACTCCGCTTGGCTACAGCGCCGCCGGTGTCATTGCGGAAGTGGACCCCGCCAATACTCGTTTTCGTGTCGGTGACCGGGTGGCTTGCGCCGGCGCGGAATGCGCTTTCCATGCGGAATACCTGGCGCTGCCGGATTTGTTAGTGGCGCCGGTGCCCGAGGGCGTGAAAAACTGGCAAGCGGCCTACACGACACTCTGCGCAATCGCCCTCCAGGCAGTACGGCAAACCGAACCCTGCCTCGGCGACCGCGTGCTGGTGATGGGCCAAGGATTGGTCGGGCTTTTGGTGACAAATATCTTAAGAGCGAACGGCGCTCGTGTGATGGCGGTGGATCTCCAGGCCTCCCGCCGCCCGTTTTGCGAAGCCATGGGGGCGGAGAAGGTCGTCATCCTGGGCCAGCAAAACTTGTCCGACGAAGTGCGCGCCTGGACGGACGGTTTCGGTGTGGACGCTGTGGTCCTCTGCACCGCGACGCAAAGCAACACGCCGGTTGAACAAGCCGCGGAATCGCTCCGGGATCGCGGGCGGTTGGTGGATGTAGGCATCACCAAAATCGAACTGCCTTGGAAAATGTTCTACGAAAAGGAACTGGACGTCCGCTTCTCCCGTTCTTATGGGCCCGGCCGCTATGATCCCAACTATGAATGGGGCGGAAACGATTACCCCATCGGCTACGTGCGCTGGACCGAGCAGAGAAATTTTCAGGCCTGTCTGCATTTAATAGCGGCAGGCCAAATAAATCTGGCGGGCATTACTACGAGGACCGCTCCATTCGCGGATGCTTTGAAGGTGTACCACGATTTAATGGCAGATGGCGCCCAGGACATTGGCGTGGTGCTCGAATACGATGTTTTGGAAAACAATCAGCCTTCAAGCAAGGTTGAGTCAGCTACAAAGCTCCCGGCTGCTGATTGGAAATCCAAAGCGGAACGGGGAAAACTCACCGCCCCCATCACTCGCCTTGATGTCATTGGCGCTGGAAACTTCGCGCGCACCATGCTGCTGCCGCATTTGAAAGGACAAATTCCTTTCGGTACGGTGGTAAATCAAACCGCCTTGAGCGCGAAGCATGTCAAAACTAAATTTGGCTTCCAATCGGCGGAAGCCGACCCTGGGGAACTTTTCAGCGACCCCGAGCCGGCAGCGCTCTTGATCGCCACACGGCATCACTTGCACGCTCCTTTCATTGAGACTGCGTTGGAGTCCAACCGGCATATCTTCGTGGAGAAGCCCCTCTGCCTTTCGCAGAAGGAACTGGCAGAAATCGATGCCGCATTGTCGAAAAGTGAGGGCACTGTGCAAGTAGGCTTTAACCGCCGGTTCGCTCCCGCCAGCGTGGAATTGAAAAGGTATTTGGCAGCCTCAGCAGGACCGAAATCAGCTACCTATCGAGTCCTTGCCGGCAAACTTGATCCTCAACATTGGTACGCGAATTACGCCGAAAGCGGCGGGCGCGTGCTGGGCGAGGCCTGCCATTTCCTTGACTACTTCTGTTTTTTGTTCGACGCCAAACCCGTGCGAGTAGCGGCCCAAACCACCTGGCCGGCTTTAGGCCGATTACCCTTCCCCGATAGCGTCGCTGCCCAGGTGGAGTTTGGGGATGGCTCCTGCGGACAACTGATTTACACGGCGGAAGGAGACTCCAGTTTCCCGAAGGAGACCGTGACGGTTTTCGGCGCCGGGTTAGTGGCAGAAATAGTAAATTTCCAGAAGCTCAGCGTGTATGGCGGGCGGAAGGAATCAAACTTTTCCTACACTTCCAAGGGACACGCCGAGCAGATGGCTGCATGGCTGTCTTTCCTCCGCGGGCAAGCCGAACATCCATTACCGTACGAGCAGTCTCGCGTGAGCATGTTGTTGACCTTTGCCGTTCTAGAATCCATTCAAAAGGCGCGGTCCATCGAGTTGGTTTTGGAATAAATCGTCCTCAAAGATCGGTGTTGACCGGCGACCTCATAAATTTGCAATTTTTTGTAAAATCGCCCTTGACATGCAACCTTATGGTTGCATAATAGAGGAGTATGGTTGCTGATGAAGACAAAGTGTTCAAAGCTCTTGCCGATGCCAGCCGAAGGCAGTTGCTGGACAGGCTGCGCCTCAAAGGCGGCCTGACCCTGGGCGATCTGTGCAAGAAACACGACATGAGCCGTCAGGCGGTAACCAAGCATCTTGTTTTACTGGAGGCGGCAAATCTTGTCGTCTCGGTAAAACGGGGGCGCGAGAAACTGCACTATCTCAATCCTGTTCCGATCAACGAGATCTATATGCGTTGGATAGGCAAGTTCGAGCGGCAGCAGGTTCAAGCGCTCTTTAACCTAAAACAAGCATTGAAAGAGAACGATTATGACAAAACCTGAACTTATCTACACGACCTATATCCGGACCACGCCGGAAAAACTGTGGAACGCCATTACGAACCCCGAATTCGCGCGCCAGTATTGGGGCGGCAACGAAAATGTTTCGGATTGGAAACCCGGCTCGAAATGGATGCATGTCGCCGGCGACGAAGAGCGCGCCATCCGGATTACCGGCAAAGTGGTGGAAAGCGTGCCGCCGAAACGGCTGGTGCTGACCTGGGCCGATCCGGCCAACGAAGCCGACGTTTCCCGCGTCACGTTTGAAATCGAGCCCGTCGATGACTCGGTGCGGCTCGATGTCGTCCACGGCGACTTCAAGCCTGGTTCGGACATGGTGAACAAGGTTTCCGGCGGCTGGCCGCGCGTGCTCTCCAGCTTGAAATCGTTCCTCGAAACGGGCGAGGCCCTCAACGTTGCGAATTGTGGATCAAAGCATGCAACAAAAGGAGCCACAGCCTGAAGCGCAAGTCTTGCGACAGAATCAATTGTGACGGGATGAGCGTGCAAAGAACCCAATGGATATGCGGGTCCTTGCGGGTTTGCAGGTAAAACGGAGTATGCATGCCTGTCTCCTCCTCCCTTCGTTAACTTCGTTGCCTTATGTTCAAATTCTTTACCCCCTCTCCCGCCGGGTGCCAGAACTGTTCTCCTCCCGACTCGTCGGGACTCTCTTCGTTAACTTCGTTACCTTATGTTCAATGCCCGCCAACTTGACGCCCTCCTGACGGCTCCTGACGGCTAACCTGACGACCTGAAGGTGGGGAAAAGCCAATGTTTACAGGCCTCCTGACGACCTGACGGGTAAATGAGAGGGTGTGTGTCCCCCTCGGGGAATGGAACCAGTCCTCGGTCCTCTCCTCCCGGGCCTATCCACGGCCTTTCTCACCTTTCAGAGGCGTTCCGAACCTTTCCGAGGCAAAGAATGTATTTTTAGTGTCGCGCCTATCTTAAATTGGGACTCCACCAAAGCACCATCCGGAATCCAGAACAACAGGTTTGCTTGTGCGCTTCGCCCACGGCCGAGGGAGAAGCTTCGGCAGTCTTGTAGCGTATCTTGCAGTTTCATCAGTAATTAACTGCGGGTTCGCGGCTTTCCAGCCCGGTGGACGCGCAGGGAAAAGCCGCGCCCATTCTCGAATGGTTCGACTGTGGCGGTGACCTCCAGCACTGGATAGCGCACCGTTGCCAGGCCGTAGCTGCGATAGGTCGCCGCGAATAGTTCGGTTTCGACCATGCCTGTCCAATCCGCCAACGTGAGAAATTTCATCGGCTCACCCGTGACTTGATGGTGGGTGCGCTGTTCGATGATCAGTCCGCAGGTGACGACTTGTTCGCCAATGTGCTCACCCAGCTTTGCAACGGGACAGTAGGTGTCCCACGCGACATGGCTATGGACTTCCAGCGGATGGCCCCTTACGGCAAAGTCGAACAGTTCGGTTTCCCATTCCAGACATTGGCGGCGCGTAGGCTCTTGTAATGGCACACCCGGCAGACGATCGGTTTCGGGGGGCGGCAGCAGCCAGCCTTGCAAGGAGGAGCGCACATATTCTGTCTTCTTGTCGATGGGGCCATCCCGAACATTGCCTGTCTTGCATTGAACTGGAGTCGGTGAATCTCGCAGATAGAAGCCTTGGGTTTCTGCTCGGTAAAGATGTTGCGCTTCCCAAAATTGCGCGGGGCGCGCTTTGCCAAAGCTGTCGAAAGCCCCGGCCCGAATCATTGACTCCATTTCTTCCGGCGCTGGATCCACACGGCGATAGAAATCTGCCAGCGAGGTGAACTCCTGGTTTTGCCGCTCCGCCACAATGCGGCTTTTGGCGCGGTCGGTCAGCCCTTTGATACGAGTCAATGGGACGCGGATGGATTGGCCTTCGACGGTGAACATTGGGCCGGGCTGATTAACAAAAGGCGGCAGCAGCGGAATGCCGAGCCGATGACATTCCAGCACGTAAACCAACGGATGATAAAAGCCTTTCCCGTTCGAGAGGACTGCCGCCATGAATTCGACGGGATGGTAGCGTTTGAGCCATGCGCTTTGATAGGCCTCAACGCCATAGGCCGTGGAATGCGCTTTGCAGAAAGCATACCCCGCAAAACCGCTTACCAACTCCCAGACTTCCACCATTTTGTCATAGGAATGGCCGCGTGACCTGGCACAGCCCATGAACTCGCGCCGAATTTCCTCGATCACGTCTTGCTTCTGCTTGCCCAAGGCCCGCCGCAACACGTCCGCCCGCCCGGGCGCCAGACCGGCAAAGGCCTCGCAGATTTGCAGTATGTGTTCCTCATACACGACCAGGCCGAACGTGCTCTTGAGGCATCGCTCCAAAGACGGATGCGGATAAGTGACGGGTTCAAGCCCTTGATAGCGGCGGGTGAATTTTAATTTTTTCTGCTCATTGGCCGCGCCGGGCCGGATGACGCTCACGATGGCAATGAGCCCGTCGATGTCGCGCACATTACTCTGCCGGCAAAGACCAACCATGGCGGGGGACTCGATGTGGTGAACCGCGCGTGAACCGCCGCTGGCAATCATTTCCCACACCGCCGGGTCTTCCCAGGGTTCCAGCCGGTTCAAATCGAGATCCTGGCCCGAATTTTTTCGAGCAATCGACTCCTTCGCATCGCGCATGACGGCCAGGCCCCCCTGCGCCAAAATATCCATCTTCACCAGTCCAATCACTTCCACCGCATCCATGTCGAAATGGGTAGTGGGGTAGCCTTTGTTCGAGATAAATGTCGGTGTTAATTCCAACATTGGCTGGCGCGAGAGCACCACCCCGCAAGGATGCATCTTCGGATAGCGCGGGAAACCGTCCAGAAACTCCGCCATCTCCAAAGCGGAGCGATAAGGCTCTTCGTTCACCGGCAAATCGCGGCATTCCTGACTTTCCAAAACCGCGCTGCCAATGCCACGCGCGCCTGTCCAGGGAAAGTGCTCGGTGAAGCGGCGGATTTGGTATTCCGAAACCCCGAGCACCTTGGCCACGTCTGCCACCGCGCTGCGGGCCTGAAAGGTGGAAAAACCGCCCACCACCGCCGCCTGCTCCGCGCCATATTTCTCGAAAATTAGATCGACCACATCGTCCTTGCGGTCGTGTGGAAAGTCCACGTCGATGTCCGGAAGTTTGTTCAATTTCATCCGCTCCTTGTTCAGGAAGCGCCGGAAGTCCAGGTCGAACCGAATCGGACAAACATCGCTGATGCCCAGGCAATAGCAGACCAGTGAATCCGCCGCGCTGCCGCGGGTTATCCAGTCGATGCCGCGCCGCCGGCACTCTTGCAGAATGTCCCAGACCACCAGAAAATACTCCTCGTAACCCACTTCGCAGATGATGCTCAACTCTTCCTCGAGTTGCGATTGCAGTCGGGTGGCGCGATCCGGATAGCGGCGGCGCAGTCCTTCCAGCACGAGTTGGCGCAAAAAAGTGTGGGGCGTGGAGCTAGCCGGACAAGCAAATGCGGGAAACTGCGGAGCACCCAACGGCAATTCGAAGGCGCAACGGCCAGCCAGTTCGAAGGTGTTAGCCAGAAGCTCCGGGTGATCGCCAAACAGCGCGGACATTTCTGCCGGCTGAGGGAAATGGAACTCGCCGGTTAAAACCTTTTCCGGATGCGCCTGTCGCAACAGCGTGCGTGTGCGGATGGACTGCACGACATCAAATTTCCAACGGTCGCTGCGCTGGGCGTATCGAATCGGCCACACCGCCACCCTCGGGCAGCTTAATGAGGCAGGAGGAACTTCTGCCTCGCTAATTCCAAGATAAAACCGGCCCGGAAAGAACAACGAAAGGCGTGAATCAGCGCCGACTGCGAGCAGACCATCAGTCAACCCTTCTAATTGTTGGAAGCGAAGGCAGGCAAGCCTCGCAACCGCTGGCGTGCCTAATTTATCGGCGTACTCTTTTCCAGGAGAATAATGAGCCGGCTCACGCCGGCTGCTACTATTCAAGGATGCGGCGCGCGACAGTAGGCGACAGAGATTGGCATAGCCTCTGGCATTCTCCACATAGAGCCGCAGCAGGCGGCCTTCGACCAGCAATTCCGCGCCCAGGATAGGTTTGATGCCGGCGGCGCGCGCCGCTTGCGTGAACTCCACCGCGCCATGCAAATTACCTTCATCGGTCAGGGCGACCGCAGGAAGTTCATGAACCTTGGCAAGTTGCACGATGGCCTCGATGGACAATGTGGAGTTGAGAAATGAATAGTAACTGTGCATGGCCAGCGGAATAGATGAGCGGATCGGACGGATAGAGCCGATATGACTAATACCCCCCAAGTTCGCCGCCACGCTCTCAACAGGGCGGTCGCGTAAGCGCAAATCGTGGCCACGCAGAATCACCTGAGGGCCGTGAACCCGGCGCAAAGCGTCCACGGAATCAGCCAGGCGCCGGCGAGCTTCGTGTTCCTGGGCCGGACGTTGCAGCGCCAATTCCAGACGACAGAGGCCGTCATAAACATTCGAGAATTTCAAGGACACCATCCGCAGGCTCACCCGCCGTTTCCAGGCCTGCCGGAAAAGCAGGTGGAGGCGCCCATACAGATCAGTTTCAAGATCGGTTGGCTCCAGCAAGCTTTCTCCGCATTGGTCTTCGGCCATGTCGTTGTAGCGCACTTTGACAGTGAACGTGCGGATGCTTTTATTTTCAGTCCGCACTTTCGCCATCAGTTCGTCCGCCATCCGGCGCAGCACAGCCTCGGCGTACTCCTCATCGGTGATGTCGGCGTCAAAAGTCTGCTGCTGGCTGTAGGATTTGGCAGGCGCGCTCATCGGCATCACGGGCCGGTCGTCGATGCCGTTGGCATGGGAGCGGAGCAAGCCAGCCATTTTGCCCACCAGCAATTGCAGCATCTCCACCGGCGTGGCCGCCACGTGACGGATGGAGGCCAATCCCGCCGCATTCAAACGATGCCCCGTCTGCGGTCCAATACCTGGCAACCAGCAGTTAGGCAGCGGATGCAGAAAAGAAATTTCTCCTCCCGGGAGGACATGAGTGAAAGCGGCTGGCTTCCTTAACTTCGAGGCAATCTGGCTGACCAGCTTGTTGCTGGCAATGCCTTCACTGACAGAAATCTTAAGAGACTGCCGGATAGCAGTGCGAATAATTTCCGCCACATCCAACGGCGGCTTCCGCACGGCGCTCAGGTCAAAATAACCTTCGTCAATGGAAGCGATTTCCACATCTGGCGTAAAGTCCTGCGCATAGCTGAACATCCAGCGCGAGAAGTGCTCATATTTGTCGAAGTCGCCCGGCAGGATAATCAGCTTCGGACATAACTTGCGAGCCCGTGAGGTGGGCATGGGGGTGTAAACGCCAAATTTGCGAGCTTCATAGGAGGCCGATGCGATAATGCCGCGCTTCTCGCCGCCCACGGCCAAAGGCTTGCCCCGCAAGCGCGGGTCAGCCGCTTGCTCCACCGAAGCAAAGAAAGCGTCCGCATCGAGATGGACGATGATGCGCATGGGTTGTGTGTGGGAGCGTCAGAGCGTCGGAGCGTGAACTCGGCGCCGGCTTCTCCCCCGTAATCCATCCATCGGCTTCATTAATAACTGGTAACTGCGTTCTCACGCTCTCACGCTCCACGCTCTCACGTTCCCTTCAGTTTACGAATCACCGTGACCACCACCCCTTGGATAACCAATTCCCCTGCCGGGACCAGGTTGGGGTATTTTGGATTCTCGGCCCGCAGATACGGTTTGCCGTTCCGAGCCATCAAGGTTTTCAACGTCGATTCCCCATCGATCAAAGCCGCCACTACATCACCGTTTTTGGGCTGCGTTCGCGGCTCTACTATAACCACGTCTCCCTCAAAAATGTGCTTCCCAACCATCGAATCCCCTCTCACTTCCAGCGCAAAAGCCAGAGGACTTGGCTTCACGCCCAGGGTCTCAATATCGATCGTGACGCATCCTTTGGCCTCCTGCTGCTG
Source organism: Verrucomicrobiota bacterium (assembly GCA_038228235.1). Classification (GTDB taxonomy): domain Bacteria; phylum Verrucomicrobiota; class Verrucomicrobiia; order Limisphaerales; family JBBRPK01; genus JBBRPK01. The sequence continues at coordinate 23,916 of JBBRPK010000016.1, read as the reverse complement.
CTCCTGGGCAAACCCGGCCGGAATGGAACCATAGACCGGAATGTCCACCACCCGCTTACGCAACGCATGGAAGGGCGAAAGGACACGCAGTGAGCGCGCTCGCCCGGGCTCGCTGGCCAGCGCCCCCTTGGCTCGAAGCCTTTTAATATGCCCCATTACCGCATTGGGACTGTGAAAGCCAAAATGATCGGCGATGTCTTGAAAACTGGCCATCGCGCCGCCCGCTTGCTGGCAATGGAGAATAAAATTCACAATTTGTTGCTGTCTCTTGGTCAACTCGGCCATAGGTGTATAAATATACACCAAAATGGACGCTGTCAATCCCTTACGCTAAAAACTAAATCTTAAAGGGCCGCATTCTTGGATTGACGTGGGGTCTGGTCTGCCCCAGGCATAAAAGATTCCTTTCGACCTGAGGCCACTTCCCCTCTAAAATTTCCCCTTAATGTCGAGCGATGCCCAACTCACACCCATGATGGCGCAATACCGCCGCATCAAAAGCGAACTGCCCAAGGATGCTTTGCTTTTCTTCCGGCTCGGTGATTTTTATGAGATGTTTTTCGAGGATGCGCAGATGGGCGCGCAGTTGTTGAACGTAGCTTTGACTCACCGGGGGACGGTGCCGATGTGCGGCATCCCCTTCCATGCGGCCAACAATTATATTGCCCGCCTGCTCAGAGCCGGACGGAAGGTGGCCATCTGCGACCAGATGGAAGAGGCCCGCCCCGGCCAACTCGTTAAACGGGAGGTAACACAAATCCTCACCCCCGGCACGCATTTCGATGAACGGATGCTCAACGCGGAGCGGAACAACTTTCTTGCGGCAGTTTATGCGCTGGGCAAGAGCTTCGGTCTCGCAGTGGCCGATCTGACCACGGGCAGTTTCAAAACGACGGAACTCGAAAGTGAATCGGCATTGCTTGGCGAACTGGAGCGGTTGCGCCCGGCCGAGATTGTTTTTCCGGCCGGGGCCACTGCACTTCAGGCTCTGCTCAAGGGAGCTTTCCCGATTCTTAATGGCTACGAGGATTGGGTATTTGCGCCGGAAACGGCCCAGTTCACCGTGCGCGAACATTTTAAAGTGGCCACCTTGGACGGGTTCGGCCTCAAAGACAAAATGGCCGCGGTCGGCGCCGCCGGAGCCATCCTGCATTACCTCACACAACATCTGCGGCGGGATGCCGGACACCTCACCACGCTTTCCTGCTATCAAACGTCGGACTTTCTCTACCTCGATCTAACGACGCTGCGCCATTTGGAAATCCTGGAGCCGCTACATCGAGATGCGCCGCGGAATGCTACTCTGTACGGCGCGCTCAATCGCACCGCTACCCCCATGGGAGCGCGGCGGTTGCGCGATTGGCTATCACAGCCGCTGGCCGATGCCAGCGCCATTCGCCGGCGACAAGAAGCGGTGCAAAGCTGGATTGCAAATACCGAGCCCTTGCAGAAATTCCGGCGCCAACTTGCCGAAGTACGCGACCTGGAAAGGACGATTGGCCGGCTCAGTGTCGGTTCGGGGAATGCGCGCGATTTGCTGGTGTTACGCACGGCGCTGGAGCAGCTCCCGGGGCTCAAAAAGACTGTGCGCGAGCTGGGCCAAGGGACGGAGCATCCCTCCGTTGAGAGTCTGAGTGAGGAAGTGTTCGCCGCTGCCTCGGCCTCGTCACAAAAAAACGTGGATGAGCCGCCCATGCTCCTTTGTGAGCTGGAATCCCAAATTGCCGAGCTGCCCGCCATGGTTGAATTAATCGCGCGTGCTATTGTGGAGGAACCCCCTCTCGGGTTGAAGGAGGGCGGATTGATCCGTGATGGTTTTGATGCGGGCCTTGACGAATTGCATCGAGCGAATCGCGAGGGCAAGGATTGGATCGCCAGACTGCAGCAACAGGAAATTGAGCGGACGGGCATCACTTCGCTTAAGGTTCGGTTCAATTCGGTCTTCGGTTATTACATTGAAGTGACCAAGTCCAACCTGGACAAGGTGCCGGGGGGTTACATTCGCAAACAGACCGTCGCGAACGCCGAGCGTTTCATTACGCCCGAGCTGAAGGAGATGGAAGGCAAAATTCTCGGCGCGGAGGAGCGCAGCGTCAAGCTGGAGTACGAGTTGTTCCTGAAAGTTCGCGAAGAGGTTTTGGCCTGGCTGAAGCAGATTCAGCAAAACGCCACCGCCCTGGCCCAACTCGACGTCCTCGCCTCCTTTGCCGAGACGGCGCGGCTCTCCAACTATTCCCGACCGCAGATCGCTGAACATGGCTCGCTCTTCATCCGCGATGGACGCCATCCGGTGCTGGAGCAAACCTTGAGCGACGAGCGGTTTGTGCCCAATGATGTCGAGCTCGAGGGCGCGGTCCAAATCGCCCTTATCACCGGACCGAATATGGCAGGCAAAAGCACTTACATACGGCAGGTGGCCTTGCTCGTGCTGCTGGCGCACACCGGTTCATTCATCCCGGCCGCAGAGGCGCGCATCGATTTGGTGGACCGCATTTTCACCCGCATTGGCGCCAGTGATGATTTGGCGCGTGGGCAATCCACCTTTATGGTCGAGATGAGCGAGACGGCTAACATCCTCAATAACGCCACCTCCCGCAGCCTGATTATCCTCGACGAAATTGGCCGGGGCACCAGCACGTTCGACGGGCTGAGCCTGGCCTGGTCGATCCTTGAATACCTTCACAACCAGGTCGGCGCGAAAACTCTGTTCGCTACACACTATCACGAGCTGAGTGAATTGGCCGGTCGCCTGCCCCGCCTGCGCAACTTCAACGTGGCAGTGCGAGAATGGAACGAGCAAATTGTTTTTTTAAGAAAGATCGTTCCCGGCGGCACGGACAAAAGCTATGGCATCCAGGTCGCCCGCCTGGCGGGGGTGCCGAAAGCGGTGCTGGAACGCGCCAAAGAAATCCTGCGCAACCTCGAAGAGTCCGAACTGACGCCCGAAGGCACGGTTCGTCAGCAAGCCCGTCAACGCGCCGAACGAGAGAAGCTGAAACAACTCGGGCCTGCGCCGCAGATGGATTTGTTTGGCTAAGTGGGAGAGATCTGGCTTTGCTTTGAATATCCAAATCATTAACACCGGCAGCGAGCTTATGTTGGGACGCGTCCTCAACACCCATCAGCAATGGCTCTGCCGCAAACTTTCGGACTTGGGCTATGTGGTCAATCGTCAATTGACTGTGGATGATTCTGCTGATGCTATCCGCCAGGCGGTGCGAGAAGCCCTGGCTATCGCCGATTTGATCATCATCACTGGCGGTCTCGGCCCCACGAGTGATGACAGGACGCGTGAGATGGTGGCGGATCTGTTGAAGCGCGAACTCCGCGAAGATGCCCGGGTTCTGGCATTGATCGAGGGATTTTTTAGCATGCGGGGGCGCCCTATGCCGGCCCTCACCAGAGTCCAAGCCCTGGTGCCCGAAGGCGCTTTGGTGTTGCCCAATTTGCATGGGACTGCCCCTGGACTGGTGATCGAGGTGAAGCCCAATCCATTCCGCCCGGATCACGAGGCAAGCTGCCTGATCATGCTTCCCGGCCCACCGCGGGAATTGCGCCCCATGTTCTTGGAACAACTCCCTGCATTGCTCTCCATTAAGTACCCACTGGCAACTCCTTTTATTTGTCGAACGCTTAAGACGATGGGGATGGGAGAATCGGTGGTTCAAGAAAAAATCGCAAGTCCTTTAAAATCTCTTACCGACGCTGGCCTGGAGATTGGTTACTGCGCCCGTGTTGGAGCAGTGGATGTCCGGGTGGCCGCGCAACACCAGAATGCGAAGGAAATGGTGAGCGAGGCGGAACGAATTATTCGAGCGATCATGGGACACTATATTTTTGGCGCCGACGATGACGATGTCCAGACTGTACTCATTCGCCAACTCACGGAACATAAGGTGACATTGGCGGCGGCCGAATCATGCACTGGTGGCCGCATTGCCGACCTCCTCACCGATGTCCCAGGGGCCTCGGCAGTTTTTATCTGCGGTTTTGTCACCTACAGCAACGAAGCAAAAGTGACTCTGCTGGGCGTTCGTTCAGAAACTTTGGCAGCACATGGAGCGGTCAGTAAGCCAGTGGCCCGCGAGATGGCGGAGGGCGCCCGCCACCGCAGCGGGGCCAATTACGCCTTGGCGGTCACCGGCATCGCCGGCCCCTCTGGCGGCACCGCTGAAAAACCGGCGGGAACTGTCTTTATTGCGCTCGCCAGCGGGCGAGAAACCGTAGTCTTAAGCCCGATGAACCCGTACGATCGGGAAACCTTTAAGCAGGTTACCTCCCAACAAGCCTTAGAGTTATTGCGCCGTACTTTGGGCCCGGAACGTCAGAGCGCATAGGCGCTCTCGCACGCTCCAGACTGATAAATTCCAAGGCATATTAGACCGTTTCAGGGACTCGTCTTTCCTCCTTGCTGGAGGGTTGGATGTGGACCGGTTTGTAGCCGCCAATGGCTTTGAAATAGAGCAGAATAAGAAGGTAGATCACGGCCATAGTGGCGGGAATGAAAGAATCAGCCACCAGAGTGTGACGATCCCCTCTCATGTTTGCTTCGCCTACAAGCTTCTGTTTCGGATCACGCTGATCCTGAGGAATGGCGTTTATCGCTCCGAGCTTGGCCCCGTCCAAACCAAAGGCGCCCTTAAAGAAAAGGAACTGGCTGGGCTTCTCCGCTTTAAATTCCGCGAAGACCGCTGGGTCCGCTTTCTGTAATTCTTCGCCCGCAAAGCGATCTTTGGCATAGCCAAGACCTTTCGATCCTATAAGTCCGGCGGACATCATTCCGATGCCTCCCATGATGCTGATGGCCACGGCTCCCGTCCGGGGGAATCGATCACTCGTCACGGCAAGCATCGTCGGCCAGAAGAAAGTCTTGCCAACCGCATAAACCAGAAGGGCACCCATCGCTCCTCCGAAAGTCACCAAACCGCTGACCAAGTTTAACCCGACACAGGCGAGAATGGCACACGTCAACAGGATGCCGACAGGCGAGAATTTGAGGTTCTTTTCGATGAAATGGGCGCAGAATCGCAGCCCGAACATAACGGCGGAGGTAAAGACGAAGAGGACCTTGCCCTGCGTGGGAGTCAGGATATTACCCGTGATGTTTTGAATCCAACTGTCCGTGCCGAGTTCCACCGCTCCGACGAGGGCATGGACCATAAACAAGACGAAGATCAACCAGGCGCCAATGGAACCGCGGGTCAACCCCCCAACGGAGAGCCATAAGACGATGCCCACGCCCCAAGAGAGATAGCTCCAAGTGGAACTGGTAAAGAAAGAGTTTCCGGAGAGCAGCGCCAGCATCCCGCCGAGCGCCTCTTTGCAAAACAGCACAATTAACAAGCAGACCACTGCTCCCCCGAGCAGGCCAACGTCCTTCATCATCTCGCCCAGGCTCAGGCCTTTCTCTGAAGCTTCAGATTTCGGCATCTTTTGTCCGAAGAACATAAGGCCGTAACCAACCGTCGGGATTAGGAATAACGCCAATTGAGCTTTCCAGGACCAGCTGCCGCCAAGAAGGGCTCCCGCAAATCCCCCCAGAACCAGACCAGCCGGCCAACTCGCGTGCAGGATGTTCAGGTAATGAGTGCGGTTATTGGGAAAAAGTGTGGCCACGAGCGGGTTCGCGACTGCTTCCAGCGTGCCATTCGCCAGGCCGAAGATAAACGTTCCCATATAAAGCAGGATATAGGCGGTTTCCTTGGGCATCGCCGTGGTCGCGCTGAACGTGACAACGGCGGACAGCACGTGAAAGGCAAACGCTGCGATGACCAGCTTCCCATAGCCGATTTTATCACAGAGCAGCCCGCCAATTATAATCCCAAAACAGAAACTAGTGAAACTAGCGCCATTGATATCACCAAGTTGGGCGGCAGTGAAGCCGAAGTCTGTCCCCCAATTGGCGAGAATGCCGCCTCGAATTCCGAAGCCGATGCCCGCAGCTAGAATGGCGGCGAAGCCAGCCCAGAGGAGCCGTTTTGCGTTGGGTGCAATAGCGTTGTTGCTTCCATTACTCATAGTTTTGTGCTGTTTTGGTTTTGGTGTTTCACGAAATTTACTTGCCGGCCAGCGCCACCCCTTCTTCGTCGGAAACGATCTTCTCAGCCTTGTAACCGCCGCGGGATCGGTCATGAAGCCAGATGGCTCCGAACACCACCAGCAGAATGGCCGGCAGGATCGCCACCATCTGAAATGATTTCTGAGCGGCTAGACTGAGCACTTCATTGAGCTTGTCCCCGGTCAGCGCCTTGAAAGCATCTTCGCCGCCGGCCACGGTGATTTTTGTCCTATCGAAAATATTTCCCATCCAAGGCAGCACGAACTTGATGGAAAGTGTCCCCGCCGTGCCCATCAAGCCAATCAGCAACGCTCCGCCGCGCGGAAAGCGCTCTGAAGCCGAAGCCAGCATAGTGGGCCACATGTAGCAAACTCCTATTCCCCAAACCGTTGCCGCCAACAATCCGGTCAGGGGCGAGTTTGCAATGCTTAACAGGAGCAAACCAGCGGAAGCGAGAAAACAAGAGAGCCACAACAGCCCAATCGGAGAGAGCTTGTGCGCCAGGGTTCCGGCGAAATGCCGCATCACGAACATCAAGCCGCTGACGTAGATTAGGAGAATGATCCCCTTCATGCCCACGGTGCGTGTCAGCGCCACATCCACCCACTGGCCAGGCGCCAGTTCGGAAGCGGCAGTTAGAAACATCGACAACCACAAAATGATGAAGAGCGGGCGCGCCAATTCTTTGAACATTTGGCGGGCTGGCACGCCCGCCGCGACACGCTCCGTGGGGGGGAACTTTGTGCCGAGGATCATAATTCCGTAGAGCGCCGCCGGCAGCAGCACCACCGCCATTTTGCCCTGCCAGCCGACGTCGAAGTATCCGAGCATAAGGCTGATCACTCCGCCAATGATGATGCCGCCGGGCCACCAGGCGTGCAGCACATTGAGCTTGTGGGTTTTGTCGTCGGGATAGAGTGTGGCCGCCAGCGGGTTGATGACTGTCTCGACTAGCCCCTGTCCGACGCCGATCAGCAACATGCCTGTCCAAATCACCCAGAAAATGGGCAATCCAACGTGTAAATGATCGGCAAAAAGCACAATCAGATTGCCCATGACGAAGCAGATGCTCGAAACTCCGAGCAGCCGGCCCATCCCAAAAAAATCCAGCAACGGACTGCCAACTGCAATGGCCACTGCGAACCCCATGAAAACAATCCCCAGCACACTCCCCGTCATCTCAGTTGAATGGAGCCGGTCAATCGGATCGAAAAAATGTCCCTGCAAGGCGCTTCCGATATCGCCGCGAATGCTGAAACCAATCCCGGCAGTAGCCAGCGCAACCACGCTAAGGAGAAAGAGCTTCGGCTTGTTATATCCGGCGTGTCGATCGACGTTGGACAATGCGCTCATGCCGGCTCAAATGGTAAACGCTGGCAATTTTGTGATGGCCCCGCCCTTCAGCGCCGATTGATGCGCGCAAAGCCCCACACAAGTCCAGTTCGCCGACTGTCTCGCATTCGGGAAAGGCTCTCGCTCTTGTATGATCGCGCTCAGAAACTCGTGCACTAAATGGGGATGCGATCCACCATGACCCGCGCCTTGGGTAAAGCTGAGATGCGTCTTTTTTCCCAAATCATAGACGCCCCGAGTCGTGAATCGCTGGATCGGTTTAGGCAAACGCTTGGCGAAATCAGGCGCTTTGACCGGCATGGGGATCTTTGCCTCGGGCAATTTCGCGCGGTGCAGGATAAGCGGCTGATGCTCGACGAGCGGCCATTCGACGGAAGCCTTCGAACCATAGACGTCGATGCTCTCCCGATATTGGCGCGCCGTGTCAAACAGCGAGCGATAAATGCGCGCGCTCAAGTCCGAATCTTTGAATTTGATGTGGGTCGTTTCGACGGCAAAAGGAGAATTATATTTCGCGATCAACTCCTTCCGGATGGTGCCCGAACCAAAACAAGAGACATACTCCGCTGTCCCATTGGCCAGCGCGCAGACCGGTCCTACACAATGTGTCGCATACCACATTGGGGGAAGCCCAGGCCAGTAATTGGGCCAGCCGTCCATGTCCTGCTGATGACTCGCCTGGAGGAATTGGATCTTGCCGAGCGTTCCGTTATCGGCCAGCTCCTTGATATAGAGAAATTCGCGCGCATACACCACCGTCTCCATCATCATGTATTTCAGCCCGGTTTTCTTCACTAATTCCACGATTTTCTTGCAATCTTCCACACTCGTGGCCATGGGCACCGTGCAGGCCACATGTTTGCCGGCTTTAAGGGCCGCTATGGATTGCCAGGCGTGATCGGGAATCGGGGAGTTGATGTGGACGATATCGACCTTCGGATCTTTAAGCAGCTCCTTAAAATCGGTGTAACGCTTCTCCACTCCAAACGCATCCCCGATGGCATCCAGCTTTGCCCCCGTGCGCTGACAAATGGCGTACATCCCGGCATTGGGATGGCGTTGGTAAATGGGGATAAATTCGGCTCCGAATCCGAGCCCGACAATCGCAATATTTAGTTTCCGATCGCTCATAATGGCCGCATCCGTCGAAGCTTAAACAATGCTAATGGAAGCAACTTCAACGGCAATAGGCGCATTAACGCCATTGTCCGCGCTCGCTGTCAACGGGAAAATGCCCGGCTCTTAATTTTAAAATCACGGCGACGAGGGCTTGCTTGATTTGGAAAGCAAAAAGGCCATGAGGCTGTTGAAATCCTCCGGTGAAATGATTTCGCCAAAATTCTCGGGCATCAGAGAGGTCTCGGACTGCCGGCGTTCCTGGATTTGCTTTTTGGGAATGGAAACCTCTTTGCCGGTGGAATCGGCCAGCACAACCATTTCCGTTTCCTCGCGGCGCAGCAGCCCCGAAACCACATCCCCATCTTTGAGGATGAGAAGCGTCGAGCGGAAGGCAGGATCGACGCTGCGGTTGGGGTCGAGCACATCTTCGCATAGCCGTTCCAAGCCGCGGTTCCCCACTCCATCCAGTTGTGGCCCGATAACATTTCCAGTGCGGTCGAGCTGATGACAGGGGCGGCAGTTTTGGGTAAAAGATTGCTCACCCTTCACCAAAGAAGCCTGGGCCGGAGCATAATTTTTGCGTCGCTGGTCGATCAGCTTTTGCAACCCGTCGTTCAGGGGTGTCAGCCCTTTGGTCAACTGCTCAAGGCGCGCGGCGGCGTTGATCGGTTTGGCCGCGAGCAGTTTGTCCCGGACGGCGCGCTCCTGGAGCAATCCGGGGGGAGCTTGCCCGGCCGCGGTCATCTGCAGCAACTCTTCCGCCCCGCTGGCAGTCCCAGCCATGGTTTGAGCCAGCTTTACCTGGAGGCGGCGCGGTGATGTCTGCATAGCCTCAATTAGATTCGTGCGCGCGGACGACGGATCATTCACCACCAGCGCCCGGCAGATTTTCTCGCGCAAATATGAAGAAACGCCCGGATCACCCACCAATGCAGCCAAGGGTGCCACTTGGTCATCGGGGTGAAAAGAGAGCAAGGCTCGCGCGGCGGCTGAACGCGTGTCGAGCTCGGCCGCCGGATTCAGCAGCAAATGGGTCAGTTGCGGCTCCAGCTTTGTCAAAGAGAGGGAACTCGCCAAATCCGCCGCCGTTTCCTCTCGTTTGGCGAGCTGGCTTGGGTCGAGCGAAGGAACGGAAATCACCGGCGGCTCAAAACGCCCCACCGCCAACCAGGCGTAAGCCGTCCCATTGTCGGCATCCACAACTTCGACGTAGGCTTGTTTGCCGGCTTGCGCGGTCAGATCCCAGGTGACCGGCTGCGCCAAATCATTGCGCGGTGGAAATTTCTCCGCCAGAATCTCCTGGGTGTTAACGCCCCGTAAACGCACCACATTTCGCTTCTGCGGTTGCTGATCGGGAGTTCCATCATGACCCGCCAGAAAAAATTGCAAGCGGGGCGGAACGGTGAAAATTTCCGAGCGAAGAATACCGGTCAGTTGCTCACCTGCTGGGGGCAAGCTGCAAAGAAACGGAGAAGCTTTGTCGCCATCAGCCGAGGCGCGCCGCTGCACGAACCAAGGGTTTTTCGTTTCCTTCATCCCCTCCACCGGGGTATTATGCCAGCTATTGGTGGTGTCCTGACCCGAAGCGAGAAGCTTTTCCGCAAGCTCGCCCCCCCACGCCCGCGTGTCCTCACTTAGCTTCGCGCCTCGCTGCCCCGTTCCGTCTTGCACGGACTTAAACAAGGCCAACTGCAAATCCACATCCCCGCTAAACTTCGCGCGGGTAAAATTGGCCAGCGCGTCCAAGTCCTTTTCGGGGAGATAACGAACAGCATGTTGTAGGTAACGGGTCATGGTTTCGCGGTCTTCGGTGAATTTTTGAATATGGTCCAGCAGAAAGGAACCGGAGGCCAGGGAATGCACTCCTAGAGCCACGTCAGCGATGGCTCGGCCATCCTTCTCACTCCAATTGGGCAGGGGAAGCTGGCCGAATATTTCCGTGATTCGTAATTGGTCCCGCAAGGCTTGCCGGACCTTATAAACCAATTCCGTATCGTCTGGGGATGCCGTCTGCCGGAGATGTAGCAAAGGTCGGAGGTTCTCCAAAGCGGGATGGCGGCCCAGGGCATCGCTGGCGGCTCGTTGCACAAAGGCGTCCCGGTCCTGTAACCCAGCCAAAGCCAGGGTTCGTTGCGCGGCCGACCAACTTTCAATTTCAGAAAGAACTCTCATGGCGTGGACGCGCACCAGCCGGTCGTTGTCCTTGGCTGCCCCCTGCAGAATTGTTTCATCCAGACTCCCCAACCGGTGGAGGATCCAAAGCCCATGGGCTTTCTGAAACGGGCTGGTGTGCGTATTGAATATTTTCTTGAGCGGTTCTATGGCAGAGGGGCCGATGTCATCCGCCAATGAATTCATGGCCAGCATCCGGCGCGTGATGTTAACGCTGCCCAGTTCCGCCACAAGCCCCTCGACTCCTTCGGTCAGGGATGTGGACAACGTGGCACGCGCAATCCCGGCGCCGCCTCGATAGACAATCCGCCAGATGCGCCCGCGTTCACGGTCTCGGCCCGGATGATCCAATCGCACTTCGTAATGGCCGATGATGCGATTGTAAAAGTCCGCTATATAAATGGCCCCATCCGGCCCGAGTTGCAGATCGACCGGGCGAAACCACGAGTCATCGCTGCGCAAAAAATCCGGTTCTTCCTTCGCAATGCGGGTCGAACCGTGGACGGCAAAGGAATCGCGGTTGATGCGGCAGGTCATCACATTGCCCACAAAAGTATTGCCGCGGTACTCAGCTGGGAAATCTTCGGCCGCATAATAGACCATGCCGGCGATGGCGGTAGATCCGTGGCTGTGGTCGCAAATGTTGGGGGCAAAACCCAGCCCGTCATGGGGCTTGCCGAAGCTCGGATAATAAGCTCCGCGCAACAAAACATACACGGGAGAGCTGTGGCAATCAGCGGACCACAAATCTCCCAGCGGATCAAACATCAGCCCGAATGGATTGACCTGGCCCCAGGAATATTGCTCAACGCGAGAGCCGTCGGGCTTGAACCGGTAACAATTGCCGGAATTCATTTTGATGCTGCTGCCATCGCGGGCCGTAAGGGTGGTGTCGTTGTTGTAGCCATGATCGGCGTAAAGCCAGCCATCAAATCCGCGCCGGAACGCCCCCGTCAAACCGTGCGTGTCTTTTTCAAAACCGAACCGCCCAAGGATCATCTTCTCCTGGTCGGCTCGCCCGTCTCTATCGGTGTCCTGAAAATAACGAATGTAGGGGATGCTGAAAGCGATAGCCCCGCCCTTATAGGGTGCGAGACCGATGGGGATGTTCAGCCCCTCGGTAAACGTGGTGACTTTTTCCGCGCGGCCTTCCGCGTTGAACTTGTCCAGGATCATCACTTTGTCGCGGCCTTTTTTATCGAGCGGCACAGGGAATGGGTACTCGCGTGATTGGGTGATCCAGAGGCGCCCCTTCTCATCGAAAGCCATATTCATGGGCTTGCCGATGTCTGGCTCGGCAGCAACCAATTGCACTTCAAAGCCAGGGGGCACATGAAATCCCTTCAACTCCTCCCGCGGCGAGCGCGGGTCCGTCGTGCGGATAAAGTCCTCGAAAGGATCGGCGGCGTTGAGGCGCCCGCCGAGCCCAAGCACAGCTAACGGCAGAAGAATTACCAAATAGGCGGCAGCTTGGACTACAAGACCACGCGGGACGTGAGCGTCACCGTTGCCTCTCCTTCGGGGGGACGGGTGAGACAGAATTGAGTTCATGGCTTGGTGGTCCTGCGATGGACTTTGTGAATGGCCGCTTGATCGGTGCACTTGATAATGAGTTCATCGATATTGACGTGTGCGGGGCGACTTGCGACCCAAACCAGCGTTTGGGCGATATCTTCGGCGGTTAGAGGGATTACACCTTCATACACCTTTTTTGAACGCGCCTCGTCACCTTTGAACCGGACCTTGGAGAATTCGGTTTCGGCCATTCCCGGATCGATGGTGCCTACCCGCACCCCCGTGCCGCAAAGTTCGAGTCGCAGGGCACGGGTAATTTGCAGTTCCGCTGATTTTGCGCCGCAGTAAGCTGCGCCCCCTTCATAAGCCGTGTGGCCAGCTACGGAGCCAATGTTGAGGATGGAACTGCCCGGATTGCTCATCAGCATCGGCAAACAGGCGCGGGTCATCCGCAGCAGTCCCAACACATTGGATTGGAACATTGCTTCCCAATCTTCATCCCTGCCCGTGGCCACAGAATCCATGCCATGCGCCCCGCCCGCGTTGTTCACTAACACGTCCAGATTTTCCGTGAGGCTGCGCGCCCACTTCACAAATTCTTCGACGCTGCTGGTTTTGGTGACATCGAGGGCATGAAGATGAGCGGCGGGCGCGCCCGATTTCTTCGCCACAGTGGCGGTCTCTTCCAGCCGATCGACGCGGCGCGCGCCCAACAAAAGCTTTGCTCCTTCCGCGCCAAAGGCCTTTGCGGCCGCCGCGCCGAACCCGCTGGAAGCGCCCGTGATTAAAACCCATTTATTCGCCAGTGATGAGGGCATGACAAAAAGGCTTAACAGAAGTCTCCGCGGTTGGACAGCGAATTTCTTCAACTCCCCAAGCCATCGCGGTGGTTGACTCCAGGTCGCGGAGGAGGATGGCCCAATCTGGCTCAAGCGTGCGGGTCTTCGCTTCACTGGTTGAGACTCCTCCCCAGGGCCTTGGCCAAACTCAGCCGTTCGCAAACCTCCCGGCGCTGCAGGTAATCAAATAATTGTTGTGCCTCCTCCGGGTGCGAGCGCCCTGCAGTATCGCCATCGTGTTAGGAATCAGAAGCGTTTCCTCCGTCATTGGCATTGCTATCACGGGCGAGCCTTCGCTTTGCTCTGCGGCGATGTCATCGGAATCGGTCAGGCCAATCCAAGCTTCACCGCGGGCCACCTGTTTGACCACGGCCGAATTCCCATCCACCAGAAATGGTTTATTGGAGTTCAAACCGCGGCACCAGCCTGCCATTTTTCCTCCCCCCAGTGCTGCCGCAACGCCAGAAAATGCGTAGCGGTGGTGCCAAATAAAAGGTAGGCCAGGGCCACTTTTCCCCGCCAGATCTGATTCGTCAATTCGCCCACACTGCGTGGGGCGGGCATTCCCTTCAGCAGGTTTGTGTTTATGACCAGGCGGCGGCTTCGATAGCCCATGGCAGCCCAGGCGTTTGTTTCGCGGAGAGCGTTCCGCGCGTCGAGTTGCCGCGTGCAGAATTTCCTCGTTGTTCCAGAAAAGGTCGCACTGAGGATCAGGGCGCTCCGCCAAAAGCCGATTCGCGAGATCCACCGTCTTGACCGCTTCACTGTCATAGACCGCGCGGACTCTGATCCGGGTTTGTTTTGTGAAGTCCTGCAAAATGGGTTCGGCATAGACCTGGTCCTGCGAGGCGTAAACGACCCCGATGCGCCGGCTGGAATTGCAACCGAGCCAGGTTGGCAGCGGCAGCAACACTCCCGCCAACCCAATGAGAGCAATCCATTCCTCAATACCTCAAGAGCTCAAGCAATTGCAATCCGTGGCCGGTCAGTTCCCAGTGTTGACCCCGGCGGGCTACGAGCCGGCGGCAGGGATTTTTCTGTTGCTCGGTCTCATTGACCGAAAGCAATTGAAAGGGAGTCTTGCTGCTCATTTCGGCCGGGGTGCGCGGCGTTGTTTGGAAAGCCACGCCATTGAAGTTTAACACGATTTCATAACCAGCGGTGCCTTCTTTCTCCACGCGAGGGTTCGGGACCATCAACTGGGGATAGCGCTTCACCCAGGAGAATTTTGAGCCGCGGATGAGGACGCGGCAAAGCTCAGTTTGATGACGGACAAAATCCAGCAAGCTGAATTTACTCCCCTGGGCCTGCTGCCCCAGCAGGACAACCAGCGGATCGATGCCGACCAGATTTTGCCCGTTCCATTCGCCGTGGTCGTTCCGCTCGGTTGGCCGCGTTGATCTGTGCCAATCGGCAAAACGTTCGTTGACCAGAAAGTTCAATTCGAAATGAACGTGAGCACGGTCTCGAGAGATGGCCTGGCGGGTATTGGAAGTGCGCCCCATCACCGCAATTTGCTCGCCCGTTTTGATGGCCTGCCCAATTTTTAGTCCGGCCCGGACTTCCCGCAAATGGGCGTAAAGTGAAAAAATCTCCAGGCCTTCGATTTGATGGCGAAGCACAATATAGTTGCCATAATTGGACAAGCCGGGGTGAGTGTTGATATAGGCTACGGCCCCCTCCGCCGTGGCAAGGACCGGATCGATCGGCTCCCCGCGGTGGTCGCGTTGAAGGCATCGGATGTCCAAGCCCTCATGCATTTGCCATCCTTCCGTCCTTACGCAGCCGAACGCGCCGCTCGTCCAGGGTTTGCCTGCCGTGCCCACAAAGAATTTTTCCTCGTGGCCTCGCTCAAACAACGCCCGATTGGCAGTAGGCAAATGAAAAGGCTCCGCAAAGGCCCCCACCATGGTTGTCAAACAGAGAATAACGATTAGGCCCCTCATCAGGGTTCCGGATCGTTGAATGTGTTTCTACTGCGCAGCTTTTTGATTGTGTGGTTCAGACCTAGAACGAGCTTTTCCGATTCCTCGCGGGTGGCGTCGGGGGTGAACGTGAATATACCGTCAGTGATGCGTTTGGTGATGAGCGGCGCGGCCACCCAACGAAGCCCCTCCAACTCTGCGGAAACGACGATCCGGCGACCCTTGTTGGATACGGTGTATTGTTCCAACAGCCAAGCGCCCTGACGATTAAGCTGGAGCATGATTTTAAACCCTCCCACCGCATCTTCGAACAAACTCACTTTGGTCAGATGCCCCTCATCGACAAAAGCTGCCGTCGTGATATTGACCGGAAAGGAAGCATGCCTCCCGACGCTGACCAGGGTGCTTTTGTCAGCCCCATCAGGATTGACCTCGATGTGGAGGCGCAAGAGGTTGTATCCCTTCTTTGGCGCTTTCTTTTGGTTTTTGTCGCTTTGACATCCAGACCCCAGGGCAATCCCCAGGAGCAAAAATAAATAGGTGTTGAGTCGAGCGCCTCGAATCGTCATAGTGCCTAACCAACCGAAACAGGTTGTCAAAGTAAAGACACTTTATGGGCATGCAAAGCAACAAAGTCGAGAAGCGCACACGCCGCGCCCGGTATTTAAAGCGCAAGAAACAGTTGGTAAAGACGAAGGCCAAGGCCAAAACGCCTGCGGCTTGAGAGTTGGGATGGATTTAGCGGCGCGCAGTTGGCGGCTCTCCCTCTCCCATCGGATGGGAGAGGGTCCTGGTGAGGGGTTTTCTTCAGAACCGTCGATTCGCTCGCAATGCGAGAATGCCGACCCTCCCCCCAGCCCTCTCCCATCCGATGGGAGAGAAGGCGCGCACGACGGCGCTAAACACATACCTTCTGTTTAACTGGTCTCACCGCGCCTACGGTATGAAAGTCCGAGTACGCTTCGCACCGAGTCCTACCGGGTTCTTGCACATTGGTGGCGCCCGCACGGCGTTGTTCAACTGGCTCTATGCGCGCCATACCGGTGGCACTTTTATTCTCCGCATCGAAGACACAGATGTGGCCCGGAACAGTCAGGAGGCCGTCGAGGTCATCCTTCAGGGAATGCGCTGGCTCGGATTGGACTGGGACGAAGGGCCAATTACCGGGAACGCCACAGATCCCAGCCGAGGAGATTCCGGTCCCTATTTCCAGAGTCAACGAAAGGAAAACTACAGCCGGAGAGTCGAGGCCCTCCTCGCGCGCGGCCTCGCGTACGAGCATGAGGGCGCGGTCAAGTTTAAGATGCCTCGGGAACCGATTGTCGTTCCCGATTTAGTAGTAGGCAGCGTCACACGGGAACTAACGGATCGCGAGCAACTAGACCCGGATTTCGTCATTGTCCGTTCCGATGGCCAGCCTGTGTTCCACTTGGTCAATGTCGTGGATGATCTGGAAATGGGGATTACCCATGTGATTCGAGGGGAAGATCATCTGAGCAATACGCCCAAACATATCGCGCTTTTTCGTGCCTTTGGGGTGGACCCGCCCAAATACGCCCATATCCCTCTCATCCTCACTCCCGACGGCGCCAAGATGAGCAAGCGCGACCAGGGAGCCTCGCTGAACACTTACATCGAGGAAAGCTACGTGCCCGAAGCGGTGGTAAATTACCTGTGTCTGCTTGGCTGGTCGCCCAAGGGGAATCGGGAAAAAATTTCGCGGCCGGAAGTCATGGAACTGTTCGATCTGCCCCAGATTCTGCGGCACAATGCCCGATTTGATTTAACCAAGCTGCGTTGGCTCAACACGGAATATATCCGGGAGATGAGTCCAGATCGGTTTTATGAACTGGCCATTCGCGCATTGGCGAAGGCCGGCATTGAAACGCAACAAAGCCCGGTCGAGTACGTAAAAGCTGCCCTGGATACCTGTAAGGAGAAAGTAAAACTTTTCACGGACGTCCCGCAGTTTACTGATTTTTATTTTAAAGAACAGGTGGCGCTCGATCCCGCAATCATCCAGAAAGACTTCTCGCCAGAGAACATGCCGCGCCTGCTCAAATTGCGGGAGGCCCTCGCCAGGCTCACCTCCTTTGACGCCGACTCCCTCGGCATCACCCTTCAAACCCTGGCCGCAGAACTAGGCATCAAACCGGGGATGCTGGTTCATCCGACTCGCCTGGCCTGCACCGGCAGGACTATCGGACCCAGCCTTTATCACTTGATGGAAGTCCTGGGCAAAGAGCGAGTCCTGAAGCGCCTCGATCAGGCTTTCGGACTGGTGCAGTGTGTGTTTCAGAATAGCCCCAAGGTGGGATAACGCCGGCCTTCCCTCTAAAAAGGGAAACAGCTAACGCGGACGGCGCAGAACTGCCTTGTGGGAGTGGAGAAATTTTAAAACCGTTCTAATCGATTCCAATTGTTTGGCAACCCGGATGTGTCTTTGAACGGCGCGGTGCACTTCCTTTTTCGTCAACAGAAACTCGACGAGGTACTTCCCCACGTGCTTCACCTCCAGCTTTTGGTCCCTCAATAGCCAGATTTGCCCCTCTTCCAGGGGAGCAGCCATTTTAGTTGGTTGTGTTCGGACGTGGTTCATCCCTCTCAATATACATCATTATCTATTTTATTCCAGTCCCAGCCTTTAGGCGTGCTCTTTTTGCGGTCGCGTGGCATTGTCCCGCCATGAAACTATTGCGCGTGGTTCTTTTGTTGGGGCTGACAACGGGGCCTGCATTGGCGGCTGATGGGGATGGGTTCGTCTCGCTTTTTAATGGACGCGATTTGACTGGCTGGGTGAACGTCAATTGCGCGCCCGAGACATGGAGCGTGCGCGATGGCTTGATTCATTGCACCGGCTTGCCCACCGGAGCGTTGCGCACCCCGCGCCAATACGAGAATTTTATTCTGGAACTCGAATGGCGACACTTGAGCAAGGGCGGCAATTCCGGGGTATTCATCTGGGCTTCCCCTCTCGCTGCGCCCGGCGTGCCGTTCCTGCGTGGCATCGAAGTGCAGGTGCTCGATCACGGCTTCGACGTAAAAGGCAAGAACGAGTGGTACACCACCCACGGGGATGTCTTCCCCATCCACGGCGCGGAGATGAAACCGTTCGGGCGCCATAATGGCATGCGCAGTTTTCCCTCCGAGGACCGAAGCAAAGGCTCTCCGGAATGGAACCACTACCGCGTCGTTTGCAGCAATGGCGTCATCCGTCTCCACGTCAACGGCAAGGAGGTCTCGGGCGGCGAGGATTGCAATTATCGAAAAGGTTACGTGGGCTTGGAATCCGAGGGCGCGCCGGCGGATTTTCGCAACATCCGCATCCAGGAACTTCCCTCCAGCAATGCGCCCAGCGGGTTGACTGCGCCTTTGGATCTGGGCTGGCGTACCCTCTTTACCGGCCTGGATCTCCGCGGTTGGAAAACTAACGCTTCCACGACCGCTCGCTGGCGCGCCAAAGGCGAACACCTCCTTCTGCAAGAGGGTGAGGAACAGGCCGAAGCCACGCTGTGGACCGAGAAGGAATTCGGGGACGCCGAGTTGATCTTGGACTGCCGTTCAGCCAAATTCGCGCCGGGTAGTGATGTCTTCGCCCCAGAGTTGAGCGTGCGCGGCCCGGATGGGCCGGCCATAAAACTTAAAGCTTCGACTCCGGGTGGTTACCAGCGTTTTAACATCACGATGCAAGGACAGAAAGTGGTGATCAAACGAAATGGCCAGGAAATACAAGCGATAGAGCTTCCGCCCAACATCCCCTCCCGCGGCGCTTTGGGCCTCCGCGATCCGGGTGGAGCGGTCGAGTTTATGAATCTCTATATAAGGGAATTATGACAATCGGCTCTTTCGATCTTAAAACGCGCGCGCGCCAGGCTATAGTGGAAGCGGGATTCCAGCCGGAATTTCCAGCCGAGGTCGCCGATGAAGCGCGGCGCTTGAAACAAGCACCGTCTCGAAACGCAGGAACGTCGGTTCGTGATTTGCGCCCACTGCTCTGGTCCTCTATTGACAACGACAGCTCGAGGGATTTGGACCAGGTCGAATATGTCGAAAAGCTGGCCGATGGCGCTGTGCGTTTGTTAGTCGGAATTGCCGATGTGGATTCACTCGTCCCCAAAGGCTCCGCTGCCGATCGCTACGCTGCCGCCGAGAGCACTTCTGTTTATACGGGCGTGACGATTTTTCCCATGCTGCCGGCGGACCTTTCCACCGATCTGACTTCCTTGTTGGATGGGCAAGACCGGCTTTCCATTATCATCGAGTTGCGCATCCTCGAATCGGGGGAGGTGAGCTGTCACGAAGTCTATCCCGCTCTGCTTCGCAATCGGGCGAAATTGGCCTACAGTTCAACGGGCGCCTGGCTTGAAGGACGCGGTCCCATGCCGCCAGCCGTCGCGAGCGCGCCGGGAATGGAAGCCCAGCTCCGGTTGCAATTGGAAACCTCGGAAAACCTGCGTGGGATTCGCAAGCAGCACGGAGCGCTCACCTTCGGGTCCATCGAAGCGACGCCAGTCGTCGAAAATGGTGAGGTGAAGGACTTGAGGGTCAATCAGCACAACGTGGCCGAAGACATCATTGAAAGCTTCATGGTAGCCGCCAATGTGGCCATGGCGCAATACCTCAAAGAAAAAGGTTCGCTCTCGATTCGGCGGGTAGTCAGGACTCCAAAGCGTTGGGACCGCATTCAAGCCATTGCTTCCAGCCTCGGCGTCCAACTTCCAACCTTGCCTGATCCTCGGGCGCTGGCTGAATTTCTGGAGCAGCGCAAGGCTGCCGATCCCGCCCATTTTCCGGACCTCTCGTTGTCGATCGTAAAACTGCTCGGTCCCGGAGAATATATTGTCGAACCTCCTGGCGCAGAACACGAAGGGCATTTTGGATTGGCCGTGCAGGACTATACTCATTCCACCGCGCCTAATCGCCGATACGCCGATCTGATAACTCAACGTTTGCTCAAAGCGCTCATTGAAGGCGCCTCCGCGCCATACTCGGAAACCGAATTGAGTGGAATCGCCGCCCATTCTACCGAACGGGAGGATGCCGCTCGGAAAGTAGAACGCCTGATGCGAAAAGTAGTCGCCGCCAGCTTGCTGAGCCAGCGCATCAACGAGGTTTTCGATGGTATCATCACGGGGGTATCGCCCAAAGGCACCTATGTCCGCCTGCTCCAATTCCCTGCCGAAGGCCGTGTTATCCGCGGAACGCAAGGAATCGACGTCGGTGATAAGGTGCGAGTGCGGTTAACCTCCGTGGACGTGGCCGAAGGTTTCATCGACTTCCAGAGAGAATGAGTATGCCGAGAGTCAATTCCTCACTCACCGAATCACGCGCCATGGAACTCCAGGGCCGCGCTGACCTCGACGCGCTCGAGCAAACATGGCCAATCGCCACTGCCTTCCTCAATGTCACACACACAGATTAATCAACTCCGGGCCGGCGTCATCGGCACCGGATTCATCGGTCCCGTCCACATCGAAGCGCTGCGCCGCCTGGGTGTCCAGGTGATCGCGCTTTGCGAGGTTGCCAAATCGGTCCAGGCGGCGGCCACAAAACATGGCATCCCTCAAGCCTTCAGCGATTATCGGGAAATGTTGCGTTCACCCGACGTGGACGTCGTCCATATCGCCGCGCCCAATCGCTTTCACTGTGAAATGTCCCTGGCCGCCCTTCAGGCCGGCAAACACTGCGTCTGCGAGAAACCGCTGGCCATGAATAGTATGGAAAGCGCGCAAATCCTGGCCTTGGAGAAAGGGAGTGGGACGGTGTTTGCGGTGAACTATAATGTTCGTTTTTATCCCGCCGTCCTGCAGCTTAGGAAACTGGTGGCGCTTGGCGAACTCGGCGAGATCATCAACGTCAACGGCTCTTATCTGCAAGACTGGCTTTTCAGGGACACCGATTATAATTGGCGTCTGCTCCCCCAAGAGGGCGGCAAGCTGCGCGCAGTGGCGGACATCGGGACACACTGGATGGACACTGTGTCTTTTGTGCTGGGAGCCAAAATTACCTCTGTGTTTGCCGATTTGGCCACCTGGCACAAAACGCGTCAGCGCCCAACTGGTGAGATGGAGACTTTTTCCAAAGCCACTGGCGGCATGAGCCTTATTTCTTATCCGGTGGAAACAGAGGACTTCGCGAGCGTGCTGCTGCACTTTAGCAATGGAGCGCGTGGAAACCTGAGCGTGTCGCAGGTCGCTGCCGGACGCAAGAATTGCATCCGGTTGGAAATTTACGGGTCGAAGAAATCTGCCTCGTGGTGTTCGGAGGAACCGGAGTTCCTTCGTTTGGGCAATCGGGATACCGCCAACGAAGTAATCGTGCGCGCTACGCCTGCATTTGGCGATGGCGCTGCGGGATTCATGGATTATCCCCCCGGACATGTCGAGGGTTTTCCAGATACGTTCAAGATGCTTTTTCGCGCCGTTTACGGAAGGATCATCTCCGGTGGCAAGGGCGAGGGCCTGTTCGCCACTGCCGAGGACGGGCATGGCGAGGTCGCCGTGTGCGAGGCTATCCTCAAAAGTCATCAGGCCAAAGCCTGGACGCCTGTGCAAGGCACCGACCATCCTCCGGCAAACGCATGACCGTGCGGCATGAACTCAACGATGACACTTGGTTTTTTCAGCGCCTTTCTTCCGGAATTGTCCCTGCATGAAGTTTTGCAGTTGGCGGCGGCCCATCAATTCGACGGCGTGGAGGTGGCATGCTGGCCTTTGGGAAAAGCGGAACGCAAGTTTGCCGGCGTCACTCATATTGACGTTGCTGGCTTCACTCAAACAGGAGCCGATGAAGTCAATGCCCTCTGCGCCAAACACCGCGTCAGCCTGACCGCGCTGAGTTATTATCCGAACCCGCTCGATCCGGACCCGGCGGTTTCCAAAAAAGCAGTTGCCCATTTGAAGAAGGTCTTCGAGGCGGCGCATAAACTGGGACTAAGCAATACGAACACCTTCATCGGACGCGATTGGACCAAGACGGTGGACGAGAATTGGCCGCGGTTTCTCACAATCTGGAAACCGCTCATTGCCTTTGCCGAAGACCTCGGCATCAAGGTGGGGATCGAGAACTGCCCGATGCTTTTTAGCCGCGACGAATGGCCGGGCGGGAAAAATCTGGCGACCACTCCTGCGATCTGGCGTCGGATGTTCAATGATATCCCTTCGACACATTTCGGTCTCAATTACGATCCATCGCACTTTCTCTTGCAACAAATAGATCCCTTGCATGCCTTGCGGGAATTTAAAGACAAGTTGTTCCATCTCCACGCGAAGGATGCGACCATCCAGACCGACCGACTCAATGAAGTGGGCCGGTTCTCCTTCCCCAAGGAATGGCACAAGCCGCGCATTCCCGGATTTGGCGACATCGACTGGCCGCGTTTCATGGCCGCGCTGTGGGAAATCGGTTACGATGGCCCTGTGTGCATTGAGATCGAAGATGCCAGTTTTGGCAAAACTCTCGAAGGGCGCAAAAGGGCCCTCGGCCTGGCAAGGAATGCGCTGGCGCCTTTTTTCGCTGGAGTGCGCACGTCCTCAGGCACGAAGGGCAGTTTGACAACCGCTTCGCAACGCCCGAAACTGCCCCCGGTGAACACGCTATAAAATTTTTCATGAAATACACCTACCTGGAGCTGGCTAAGATGATTGACCACTCGCTTCTGCATCCCACCATGACGGATGAAGAATTGGAAGCAGGCTGCAAGCTGGCTGCGACATACAGTGTCGCCTCTGTCTGTATCAAACCCTATGCCGTAAGACGGGCCGTGGAACTGCTCAAAGCCACCGACGTGCTGGTCGGCTGCGTGATTGGTTTTCCACAGGGCAATAGCTTGACCGAATCGAAGCGCTATGAAACGGAGCTGGCCTGCAACGATGGGGCGGATGAAATCGACATGGTGATTAATATTGGCAAGGCCCTCAGCGGAGATTGGGACTACGTCGAGCGTGACATCAAAGCCGTTTGCGAGGAGGCCCACAAACATAATGCCAAGGTGAAGGTGATCTTCGAAAATGATTATTTGACCAGCGGTGGCGCAGGACTTAGCGGCGACGATTTTAAACGCAAACTTTGCCAAATTGCTGAGCGCGCTGGGGCTGATTGGGTGAAGACCTCGACCGGCTACGGGTTCGTCAAGGGCCCGGATGGCAAATACAGCTATCAAGGCGCAACCGAACACGACCTGAAGTTGATGCGGTCGAGTTGCTCCCCCAAAGTGCAGGTGAAGGCCGCCGGCGGTGTGCGCGATCTCGATGGCTTGATTCTGGTGCGTGATCTGGGAGCCACCCGTTGCGGCGCCACCGCCACGGCAGCGATGCTCGAAGATTACAAAAAGCGCGTGGCTGCGGAGAAAGCCGGAGCCGCCGATCAGGCCAAGTCAGCCACACTTGGCGCCGGCGGGTATTGAATAAGACGTTAGGTGCCTACTCTTTCGGGTGTCCGATGGTATGCAAATCCAACTAGATGGTGAGCACGCTAAAACGTGGACACCAAACGCTCTCATTGGAGCGCTGGCGGAACTCTTCCTCCTGGCCACGCTCTGTGGGATCGGTAACGCTTCCGCCCAAATTGCGCGACCGGAATCTAATACGGGCCCTCCATCTCCCTCGCTCGACTTCGAGCCCAATCTGCCCGTCGTGGCGTTAGAGGCCAAGGGGCAAATCGATCACGTGCAGAAGACTCCTTGCCTCGTGAGGATAATCGATCTCCCTGGTGCGCGGCGCCTGTCGTCCAATGGTTGGCCTGCTGTAGTGAAAATCCACGGTGGGGTTTCCCAGAGCT
Source organism: Verrucomicrobiota bacterium (assembly GCA_038228235.1). Taxonomy (GTDB): domain Bacteria; phylum Verrucomicrobiota; class Verrucomicrobiia; order Limisphaerales; family JBBRPK01; genus JBBRPK01. The sequence continues at coordinate 157 of JBBRPK010000016.1, read as the reverse complement.
ATCCTAAGCCGTAACGATGCAATTGAGGCTGAAAAGAGTCCGGCTCAATCAGCGGAACAGGTAGGATGGCAATGACTTACAAAGCCAAATCCTACTGCATTGCAGTCGAGCTTTGCCCACTAAAAGGTGAACACGATTCTGCCGTAAAATGATAGGG